>NZ_QKTF01000003.1:0-381627 GCF_003234745.1 Curtobacterium sp. MCLR17_039 | reverse complement strand
GCCCCGCCCCCACACACACACAGAAGGGCCCCACACGCGCAGCGTGCGGGGCCCTTCCGTCAGACGGACTTAGAAGTCCATGCCACCCGTCGGGTCGCCAGCCGGAGCAGCAGGGGTGCGCTCGGGCTTCTCGGCGACGACGACCTCGGTGGTCAGGAACAGACCGGCGATCGACGCAGCGTTCTGCAGCGCCGAACGCGTGACCTTGGCGGGGTCGATGATGCCGGCAGCGATCAGGTCGACGTACTCGCCGGTCGCGGCGTTGAGGCCCCAACCCGACTCGAGCTCGCGGACCTTGGCGGCGACGACGCCCGGCTCGAGACCGGCGTTCAGCGCGATCTGCTTGAGCGGCGCGTCGATGGCCACGCGGACGATGTTCGCACCGGTCGCCTCGTCACCCTCGAGCTCGAGGGCCTCGAGTGCGACGGCACCGGCCTGGATGAGGGCGACGCCACCACCGGCGACGATGCCCTCTTCGACGGCAGCCTTCGCGTTGCGGACGGCGTCCTCGATGCGGTGCTTGCGCTCCTTGAGCTCGACCTCGGTCGCGGCACCCGCCTTGATGACGGCGACGCCACCGGCGAGCTTCGCGAGGCGCTCCTGGAGCTTCTCGCGGTCGTAGTCGGAGTCGGTTGCCTCGATCTCGGCACGGATCTGGCGGACACGGCCGGCGATCTGCTCGGCGTCGCCGGCACCCTCGACGATCGTGGTCTCGTCCTTGGTGATGACGACCTTGCGGGCACGACCGAGCAGGTCGAGCGTCGCGTTCTCGAGCTTGAGGCCGACCTCTTCCGAGATGACCTGGCCGCCGGTGAGGATCGCGATGTCCTGCAGCATGGCCTTGCGGCGGTCGCCGAAGCCCGGGGCCTTGACGGCGACGGACTTGAAGATGCCGCGGATCTTGTTCACGACGAGCGTGGCCAGGGCCTCGCCGTCGACGTCCTCGGCGATGATCAGGAGCTGCTTGCCCGCCTGGATCACCTTGTCGACGACCGGCAGGAGGTCCTTGATGTTCGAGATCTTCGAGTTGACGATCAGGATGTAGGCGTCCTCGAAGACGGCTTCCTGACGCTCGGGGTCGGTGACGAAGTACTGCGACAGGTAGCCCTTGTCGAAGCGCATGCCCTCGGTGAGCTCGAGCTCGGTGCCGAAGGTGTTCGACTCCTCGACGGTGACGACGCCTTCCTTGCCGACCTTGTCGATGGCCTCGGCGATGAGCGCGCCGATGGTCGGGTCAGCGGCCGAGATCGACGCGGTCGCGGCGATCTGGTCCTTGGTCTCGATGTCCTTCGCGTTGGCGAGGAGCTGGTCGGAGACGGCGGCGACGGCCTTCTCGATGCCGCGCTTGAGCGACACGGGGTCGGCGCCGGCGGCGACGTTGCGGAGGCCTTCGCGGACGAGCGCCTGGGCGAGGACGGTCGCGGTGGTCGTTCCGTCACCGGCGACGTCGTCGGTCTTCTTGGCGACCTCCTTGACGAGCTCCGCACCGATCTTCTCGTACGGGTCGTCGAGCTCGATCTCCTTGGCGATGGAGACACCGTCGTTCGTGATCGTGGGGGCGCCCCACTTCTTCTCGAGGACGACGTTGCGGCCGCGCGGGCCGAGCGTCACCTTCACGGCGTCGGCCAGCTGGTTCAGGCCGCGCTCGAGGCCACGGCGGGCCTCCTCGTCGAAAGCAATGATCTTAGCCATGTGGTTTTTCGTCCCTCCCGGACGTCGTCTTGGGGGTCGTGCTGGCACTCAGCGTGAGCGAGTGCCAACGCCGATTCTGGCACTCGCCGGGTGTGAGTGCAACACAGTCGGGAGGCTCGTGACGACTTCCCAGGACACGTCGCGTCCGGCGGACCCCGCACCACCGCCGCGGTCACGCTCCCGGCACCGGTCACCGTCCACGCACACGACGAACGCGCCGCCCCTGACGGGACGGCGCGTTCTGGAAGTGGTCGTGCTCAGGCGGGGCGGACGGACTCTGCCTGCGGGCCCTTCGACCCGGTGCCGACGTCGAACACGACGGCCTGGCCCTCCTCGAGGACCTTGTAACCCGACATGTCGATGGCCGAGTAGTGCACGAACACGTCCTGGCCCCCTCCATCCACGGTGATGAAGCCGAAGCCCTTTTCAGCGTTGAACCACTTCACGGTTCCGTTGGCCATGATCTCTTGCTCCCTGGTACTGCAGTGCGGAACGACGTGATCGTCGTCTGCATGGGACTCTGACCGAACCGGTCCGATCAGGCAAGAGGTGTGACGTTGTTTCACGTCGATTCCGTCAGAAATCAACGTGCCCGAAACACAGCCGTCACACAATGCGCGAATAACGCGGTGGAACCGGGATCAGCCGGTGTAGTCGGCGCCGAGGACGACGCTCACGTCGGCGTTCGGGAACGCCGCGGACTGCTGCACGGCCGTGACGCCGAGCTGCTTCGCGATGCCCTGCGCGACCGCCGCCTGCGACGCCTGCTGGTAGTAGACGATCGTCGACGTGGAGCCCGTCGTGCCGGCGTCTCCGGTGGAGGCGACCTGCCAACCGGCGCCGGTCAGCGCCGCACTGGCCCGGCTGGCGAGGCCCGTGGTGGTCGTGCCGTTCAGCACGACGACGGTGGTGGTGCCCTGCTGTGCCGGCGTCGCCGCCGCGGCGCTGCCCGCCCCGGCCGAACCCGATCCGGCGGACGAGGACGCGGACGGCTTCGACGTCGCCGAGGGCTTCGCCGTCGCGGACGCCGACGTGGACGCTGAGGGCGAATCGGATCCGTTGAAGGAGTAGCTGCCGTTCAGCACCGCGAGGGCGAGCACCGCGACGCCGACGAGCACGCCGGTGGCGAGCGCCGCCCAGGCGAAGACGATCCAGCCACGACCGCGACGCTGTGCCCCGCGGTGCGCACCGACCCGCGGGCCGTCGGCGACGTCGTCGAACCGGTCTCGGGGGAATCTCGTGCTCATCGTTCCTCTTCACGTCCTTCGGGAGCTGCACCGGGGGCGACGAAGCTGCGCGTCGCCCGGGCGCTGGTGCGCGCGTGACGGAGCCGCTGCAGCCGGGTGACGAGCTGCGGGTCGTACGCGAGTGCCGCGGGTGAGTCGATCACGCGGTTCAGCACCTGGTAGTAGCGCGCCGCCGACATCTCGAACTCCACCCGGATCTCCGCTTCCTTCGTGCGGTCGTGCCGTGCCCGGTCCTGCTCGAACGACAGCACGTGCTTCGCGAGCTCACTGAGCTGGTCAGCACCGAGCTGGTCAGCACCGATCTGATCAGCGCTGCGCTGGTCGACGCTGCGTTCGTCGGTGGGGCTGGTCACGGCGGTTCCGATCACGTATCGGGTAACGGGTCTCGCACATCGTAGGGGTGGAGTCGATCCGGACCCTGGTACGGCGCTGGACTGTCGCGAACACCGGTCACAGGTTCGGCGCACGGAACCAGCGCACACGCGTGCCGAACGGGTCGGAGACGGCGACCGCGACGCCGTCGAGCGAGAGCGTCGCGAAGGCGTCAGGGTCGGCCGCGTCGACGTCGTCGGGCAGCGTCGCCGCCACCCCGCGCAGGATCCCGGTGCGTTCGAGGGCGATCCAGTGCACGCCCCGCGCACGGATCCGGTCCACGAACCGCTGCCGGTCCGCGCCCGGCACGTAGACCAGGGTCCCGGTGGTCAGGACGACCGGTTCGACGTCGTCCGGCAGGGCGTCCAGTGCACGGTCGAGGTCACCTGGCAGCGTTCCCCGGATCCGGTCTGGAGGCACGGCGAGCGTCGCGCGCGCAGCCTGACGCATCAGGGCGGTCCGGTCCGACGCCTCGGGCGGGACGGCCTCGACCAGCCGGTCGAACGCACCGGGGACCGACAGGTCGATCGGGTTCGGGTCGAGCGCCACCCGGGCGCCGACCCTGATCGGGACGGTCGCGGGTGTGGGAACGGCCCCGGCGGCGTCCGCCACCAGCCGGACCGAGGGATCGGCGACCGCCGTGTGCATCCGGAGGACCGCGGCCCCGGAACCGACCCGGTAGTCCAGGGTCACCCGGTCCGGGATCGAGCACAGCCCGGCGGCGGCACCGGCGTCGACCAGGCCGAGCGGACGCACGGACCCTTCGGCGAGCGCCGCGAACAGCGGGACGACCGGTGCAAGCCGTTGCGGGTCGTTGGCCTGCACCGTGGCGGAGGCGAGGGCCGTGACCAGCGCGGGGTGGGCCTCCAGGCCGAGCGCGCGCAGCGCACCAGGGTCCGACGGGTCCGCGCCCAGCCGCCGCGCGACCGCGAAGAACAGTTCCGGCTGCCGCTGCTGCTCGGGGACCTCGGCGAGGAGCGCGACGAGGGAGTCGTCGAGCGACCGTGCCCAGGCGGCGTACGACGGCGAGACGGCCTGGACGCGGTCGGCGTACGCGTCGTACCGGGCGCGGGTGTCCATCAGCGCCCGGGCCGGTGCATGCCGACGTGGCGGATGCCGGCCTCGTCGTACGGCTCCCCGAACCGCACGAAGCCGTACCGCTCGTACAGGGCGGCGACGTACTCCTGGGCGTGCAGGACGAACGGGTCGTGCCCGTGTTCGTCGAGGACGGCGGCGACGAGCCGGCCGGCGATCCCCTGCCCACGGTGTCCTGGGTCGGTCGCGACCCGGCCGATCACCCACGCCGGTGGCTCCGCGCCGTCGGGGTGGACCTCGTCGGCCGCCGGACGGATGAGCCGCAGGTACCCAACCGCATCGGTGTCCGTGCCGAACCACCAGTGCTCGGTGTCGGGCTCGCGGTCACGGCCGTCGAAGTCCTCGGCGGTGACCCGCTGCTCGAGCGCGAACACGCGGTTGCGCACGACGACGATGCCGTACAGTTCGTCCGTCGTCAGACGGGTCCAGCGGGCGTGGTGCACGGAATGCTCGGACATCGTGGCGAGTTTAGTGAAGTGGTCGGGAGTGCCCGGAAGAGCCCGGCCGGAAGCAGGAGGAACCAATGGCATACAACGTCGACAAGTCCGACGCCCAGTGGCGCGAGGAGCTCTCCCCGGACCAGTACGCCGTCCTCCGCCAGGCGGGGACCGAACGACCGTGGACCGGTGAACTCCTCGACGAGGAGCGCGCCGGCGTCTACACCTGTGCGGCCTGCAACGCGGAGCTGTTCAAGAGCGGCACGAAGTTCGACTCCGGCTGCGGCTGGCCGTCGTTCTACGAGTCGGTGAACCCGGACGCCGTGCAGCTCATCGAGGACAACTCCCTCGGCATGGCCCGCACCGAGGTCCGGTGCGCGAACTGCGGTTCGCACCTGGGCCACGTGTTCCCGGACGGGTTCGGCACCCCCACGGGTGACCGGTACTGCATGAACTCGATCTCGCTGAACTTCTCGGAGAAGTCGGGCGAGTGAGCCCCGGACGCCCTCACCGGTAGGATGAGCGGCGTCAGCCGGCATGGCGCAATTGGTAGCGCACCGTACTTGTAATACGGGGGTTGCGGGTTCAAGTCCCGCTGCCGGCCCCAGACGAAGCGATGCCCCGGGCGAAGTCTCGCCCGGGGCATCGGCACACGGAACGCGGATCAGGGGGCGTTCCGGGCGCTGGACGCGGTAACCAGCCGGTCGTGCGACGAGGATGACACCTCACCGACCCGCACGTCCACACCCAGACCCCACATCCGCGGAAATCCGCACGATGTGCACGAACGCGCAGCGGTCCTGTCCGGTCAGCGTCCGCCGGCTCAGCGTCCGCCGGCTCAGCGCCCGCCGGTGATCTTCCGCTCCCGCTGCGCGACGCCGGCCGTGCCGTAGGGGTAGTCGTCGATGCGAGGAGCGCTGGCGTCGGTCAGCCGGGCGAGCTCGTCGTCGGTGAGCACCAGGTCCGCGGCACCGAGGTTGTCCTCGAGCTGCGACAGGGTGCGGACGCCCAGGATCACGCTCGTGACCGCGGGCCGGGCCAGCAGCCAGGCGAGTGCGACCTGCGACTTCGACGCGTCGTGGACGTCGCCCACCTCGGAGACGGCGTCGAGCACCTCCCACGTGCGCTCGTCGCCGTTGCGGGCTTCCCACGCCTCCATGCCGCGCTGCGGGTTCTCGCCCAGGCGGGTGGCGCCGGACGGGGCCTCGTCGCGCTGGTACTTGCCGGAGAGCCAACCGCCGGCCAGCGGCGACCAGGGCAGCAGACCGATGCCGGCGTCGAGGCAGGCGGGCACGACCTCGTGCTCGATGTCGCGGACGAGCAGGTTGTACTGCGGCTGCAGGGTGACGGGCGGTGCCCAGCCGTGGGCCTTCGCCTCGTAGACGGCCTTGGTGACCTGGTAGCCGAGGTAGTTCGAGAACCCGTAGGAGCCGATCTTGCCGGCGGACACGGCGTCGTCGAGGAACCGCAGGGTCTCGTCGATGGGGGTCAGGGCGTCCCACGCGTGCATCTGGTACAGGTCGATGTGGTCGACGCCGAGCCGCTCAAGCGAGGCGTCGAGGGCCACGCGAAGGTGTCGTCGGGACAGGCCGAGGTCGTTCGGGCCGTCGCCCTGCGGGAACCGGCCCTTGGTGGCGAGGACGACCTGCGCGGCCTCGGTGGGGTGTGCTGCGAGCCAGCGGCCGATGATCCGCTCGGACTCGTTGCCGGAGTAGACGTCCGCCGTGTCGACGAGCGTGCCACCGGCGGCCACGAAGGCGTCGAGGATGGCGTGTGAGGTGGGTTCGTCGGCTTCGCTGCCGAACGTCATGGTGCCGAGGGTCAGCGTCGACACCGATGTCCCGCTGTTGCCGAGGAGTCTGTAGTCCATGGCGGGGACGGTACGCCCGGTGCCGTCCGACCGAGGGGACCCAGGAGTACCCCTCAGCGCGGGGCGGACAGGAAGCGCAGCGCCGCTTCGCGGAACGGCCGCGAGGTCGGGGCGTTGAAGTGGTTGCGCCCCGGGATCTCGAAGAACGTGGCGTCCGGTGCGGCCTCGGCGAGCCGGACCGCGCTGTCGCGGATGCCGTCCTCGCTGCCCGCGGCGATCAGGAGCGGCTGCGCCGGGGCGTTCTCCGGGGTCGGCTCGATGCTGTTCCGCATCCCCTCGACCATGGCCACGAGCGCGCCGAGGTCGTTGCCCTCGACGTTGCCCGCCATCGTGAGGTAGCCGTTGGTGACGCGGTCCTCGATCGGGGTGCCGTCGGCGATGTACGCCTTCGCCTGGTCGACGCGGACGCGACGCATCGGGTCCGCGTCCGGGATCCCGCCGAACACCGCGCGCGAGATCCTGCCCGGCAGCCGCTCGGCGGTGTGCCAGCCGACCCGTGCGCCGAGCGAGTAGCCGAGGAACGCGACGTCGTCGAGCAGGTACGTGTCGATGACCGTGGTGACGTCGGCGACGAGCAGGTCCATCGAGTAGGCACCCGGGTCGTGCGGCTTCGCGCTCGCGCCGTGCCCGCGCTGGTCGAGCGCCAGGACCCGGTACCCGGCACGGACCAGGTGCCGCGTCCAGCCCGAGGCGTGCCAGTTGAGCACCGCACCGGACGCGAAGCCGTGCACCGCGATGACGGCCGGGGCGTCGGGGTCGCCGAAGTCGTAGGTCGCGAGTCGCAGCCCGTCGGGCGACATCACGAACCGGGGGCGGGGCGCTTCGGGGACGAGTGACATGTCCTCTCAAGCGTATCGGGGCAGTGTGGTGGCCATGGACGGCTACGGCGGCGATCAGATCCGGGCGGCGGAACGCCCCCACCTCGACGCGGGGGAACCCCTGATGCAGCGCGCCGCCGACGGGCTCGCGCGCATCGTCGGCGACCTGCTGGACGACCCGGCCGTGCGGCCGGTCGACGGGCCGGGATCCGTCCTCGTGCTCGCCGGCAGCGGCGACAACGGCGGTGACGCCCTGTTCGCGGGTGCCCGCCTGGCAGCGGCCGGGAGGCACGTGGCGGTCCTGCGCGTCGGCTCCCGTGTCCACGAGGCCGGCCTGGCAGCGGCGCTGGACGCCGGCGCCCGTCTGCTCGACGGCCCGTCCGGCGCCTCGGGACCGGACTCGGGCGGAGCGGCCGACATCCTGCGGGCCGCCGGCCGGAGCGACGGCGAACGCCTGGCGGACGTCGCGACCGAGGCGGCGCTCGAGGCCGACCTGGTGCTCGACGGCATCCTCGGCATCGGGGCACGGGGTGCGAACCCGCTGCGGTCCCCCGCACGCGAGGTCGTGGACGCCATCCGTGAACTCGCCCGCGACCAGCGTGCGCCGTTCGTCGTCGCGGTGGACGTGCCGAGCGGCATCGACGTGGACACCGGCGGGGTCGCGGACGACCACGTCCTGCACGCCGACGTCACCGTCACCTTCGGCGGTGTGAAGGCCGGCCTGCTGACCGGACCCGCTGCCACCCTCGCCGGGCGGATCGAACTCGTCGACGTCGGGATCGGCGCGGACCTGGCGACGACGGAGCCGCTGATCCGCACCTGACCCCGAGACCGTCAGTGGTGCTCGTACAGCACGGGCTCCGGCAGACCGTGCTCGGCGCGGATGCTGCGTGCGATGCCCTCGATGGCGACCAGGGCGTCGACCACGAGCTCCGGCGTCACCGGGAACGGCATGTTGTGGATGGTCTCGCCCTCCACCGTCGCGGCCTCGGCCACGGCGCGCAGCACGTCACGGTCGTCGACCGTCAGGCCGATCTCGGTCAGGGTGTTCGGCAGGCCGACCTTCGTGGTGAAGACGACGAAGTCCTCGATCTCCTCGGCCGGGGCACCCTCGAGCACCAGCTGGGCGATCGTCCCGATGTTCACCTTCTGCCCGTGCGCCAGGCCGTGCGCCTGCGGAGCCGCGGTCAGCCCGTTGTGGATCGCGTGGGCGGCGGCGAGCCCACCGGACTCGAAGCCCAGGCCGGACAGCAGCGTGTTCGCCTCGACGACCTTCTCGAGCGCCGGGGTGACGACCTTGGCCTTGACGGCTTCGATGGCCTGCAGGGCGTTCTCGTGCAGGAGCTTCCACGACAGCTCGGCGAGCGCGACCCCGGTCTGGGTCTGCAGGCCGCCGGCCATGGTGTCGGCGTTGGCGCGCTTCGCGGCACGGGCCTCGACCCACGTCGCCAGCGCGTCGCCGATGCCCGCGACCAGGAACTGCACCGGCGCGTTGGCGACGAGCCTGGTGTCGATGAGCACCAGGTCCGGGTTGTGCGGGAAGAAGCGGTACTCGATGAACTCGCCCTCGGGGGTGTAGATGACGGCGAGCGCCGAGGTCGGGGCGTCGGTGGACGCGGCCGTCGGCACGCTGGCCCACCGGATGCCGGCGAGGTGCCCAGCGGCCTTCGCGGCGTCGATCGCGGAGCCACCGCCGAGCCCCACGATGACGTCGGCGTCCTTCGCGCGGATCTGCTCGACGAGCTCGTCGACGGCCTCGGGGGTGGCGAAGCGGCCGAACCCGACACGCTCCACGGCCAGGTCGGCGGATCGGAAGCTCTCGGTGACGGCGGTCTCGACGATGCCCCAGACCACGTCGTCGGCGACGATCAGGGGCCGCTTGCCGATCGGGGCGATGAACTCGCCGACGCGGGTGATCGCGTCCTTGCCCTGGACGTAGCGGGCGGGGCTCATCACGGTGCTGATGGGAGTGGCCATTGTGCGGTTCCTTCCGGTTGTACGACAGGTGTACGACGGGTGTCGGGGTGGCCGACGCCGCCGACGGTACGCGGGGCCACTGATCGGGAGGTGCTGATCGGTAGGTTCGGGACCATGACGTTCAACGACGACTCCCGACTCCGGGGCGGCAAGGTCAAGCGGCGGGGTCGCACCACGGCGATCGGCGGAGGCGCCGTGGGCGTCGGCGCCATCGTGGTGTTCCTGATCGCGCAGTTCACCGGCTTCGACCTGAGCGGGATCGTCGGCGGCGGCAACGGCCTGACGACGATCCAGCAGGAGGGCGAGTCCGCCGACGCCGCCCCCGAGTGCCGGACCGGGCGCGACGCCAACCTGCGCGTCGAGTGCCGGATGGAGGGCGCGGCCGAGTCGCTCGACGCCTACTGGACGTCCGAGGCGCGGTCGCTCGGCATCTCGTACACGTCACCGGAGTTCTTCCTGTTCCAGGACTCCACCGACACCTCGTGCGGGCAGGCCTCGGCCGCGACCGGCCCGTTCTACTGCCCGCCGGACCGTGCGGTCTTCCTGGACACCGCGTTCTACGACGACCTGCAGTCGCAGTACGGCTCGTCCGGCGGTCCGCTCGCGCAGATGTACGTCGTCGCACACGAGTGGGGCCACCACGTGCAGCAGCTGCAGGGGTCGTTCGCGAACACCGACCGCTCCGGCACGGGTGCGTCGTCGGGCAGTGTCCGCGTCGAGCTGCAGGCGGACTGCTACGCCGGAGCCTGGGTCGGCGACGCCGCCACGACGAAGGACGCGAACGGCGAGACCTTCTTCGAACCGATCACCCGCTCCCAGATCACCGACGCCCTGTCGGCGGCGAGCGCCGTGGGCGACGACAGCATCCAGGAGCGCGCGACCGGCCGCGTCGACCCGGACTCGTTCACGCACGGGTCGAGCGAGCAGCGGCAGCGCTGGTTCCTGCGGGGCTACCAGCAGGGCGCGACGAGCTGCGACACCCTGAGCATCCCGGGTTCGGCCCTCTAACCGCACCGGTGACGGACTGGAGGCCCGGTGCCAGCTGGCACCGGGCCTCCCGTCCGTGGTCAGCGCTCGTCCGGCTGTCAGCGCTTGGTCGGCGTGGCAGACGGGGTCGCGCTGGGCGTGGGCGTCGGGGTCGCGTCGGTCGCCCCGGCGGCCGTCACCACGAAGGTGCGGAAGTCGTCGTTCGTGACCGGGGAGGTCAGCTCGTAGCGCTGCCCGTTCACGAGCACGAGCGGGGTGCCGGGGAACTCCTTGAGCGTCGAGCCCGGGATCGTGCCCCCGGACACCGCCGTCGTCTGCTCGTCCACCCACTTGGCGTAGTCCTGGTCGGCGATGCAGCTCCGGACGGCGCTGCGTTCCTGCAGCCCCTGCACACCCGTGACGACGTCGGTGAGCTCGGCGTCCGTCAGGCCCGCGGTGCCCTCGTCCGGCTGCTTCGCGAAGAGCGCCTGGTTCACCGCGTAGAACTGGTTCGGGGAGTGCTCGGCCACGCAGGCGGCGGCGTTCGCGGCGCGGAGGGAGTACTTCGTGCCCTGCGAGCGGTTCGACAGGATCGCGACGGGGTGGATGTCGACCGTGGCCGCACCGGAGTCGACGAGGTCCTTGATGTAGTCGCCGTTCGCCTGCTCGAACTGGCCGCAGCCCGGGCAGAGGTAGTCGACGTACAGGGTGATCCGGACGGTGCCTGCCCCCTCGGTCGCGGCACTGCTCGGCGACGCGGAGGCCGATCCGGACGCGGACGCCGCGACGGGCTTCAGACCCTGCCCGATGGTGATCCCGCCCTGCGACATGGTCGACGGGCCCGGGCCGGCGGGCTTCACGGAGTCGACCAGCACGAGCGTGACGATCGTCGCCGCGGCGAGGAGCACGACCCCGAGCCCGATCTGCAGGCCGAGCCGGACACCACGCTGGCGTCGCTTCTGCTGGGTCCGGGCACGCTGGGCTCGCTGGCGGGCGGCTTCACGGCGCTCGTTCCGCGCGGCGCGGGCGGCACCCTCGGGGCGGTTGTTCATCGGTGCGTCGTCCTCCTGATCGGTGTCCGCTCGGCGTTCCCCTGCTCGGCGGACGGACCCGGCGATTGTAGTGGGGCGCTCTGGGAAGCCGCCGACCAAGGGGGAAAACACTGGCGCACCCGGGTGAACTCGTGTTGTATGAACCTCGACAGTCGACGGCGACTGTCCGGGGCCCGTACGGGCACACCGCTTCACTCGGATCGTCCGGCACGTACCTGCCGGTGAAGGAAGGACCGAACGCTCATGGCGTCCGTCACCTATGACAAGGCAACCCGTCTCTACCCCGGAGGCAACCGTCCCGCGGTCGACTCCCTCGACCTGGACGTCGCCGACGGCGAGTTCCTCGTCCTCGTCGGCCCCTCGGGCTGCGGCAAGTCCACCTCGCTCCGCATGCTGGCCGGCCTCGAAGAGGTCAACTCCGGTCAGATCCGCATCGGCGACCGCGACGTCACGGACGTCCCGCCGAAGGACCGCGACATCGCGATGGTGTTCCAGAACTACGCGCTGTACCCGCACATGACCGTCGCCGAGAACATGGGCTTCGCGCTCAAGATCGCCGGCGTCGGCAAGGAAGAGCGCGCCACCCGCGTGCAGGAAGCCGCCAAGCTCCTCGACCTCGAGGACTACCTCGGCCGCAAGCCGAAGGCGCTCTCCGGTGGTCAGCGTCAGCGCGTCGCGATGGGCCGTGCGATCGTCCGTCAGCCGCAGGTGTTCCTCATGGACGAGCCGCTGTCGAACCTCGACGCCAAGCTCCGCGTCCAGACCCGCACGCAGATCGCGTCGCTGCAGCGTCGTCTCGGCGTCACCACGGTCTACGTCACGCACGACCAGACCGAGGCCCTCACCATGGGTGACCGCATCGCGGTGCTCAAGGACGGCATCCTGCAGCAGGTCGGCACCCCGCGCGACCTGTACGAGAAGCCGAACAACGTGTTCGTCGCCGGCTTCATCGGTTCGCCGGCCATGAACCTGCTGCCCGCCGACGTCATCGAGGGCGGCATCAGGTTCGGCACGCTCAACCACGCGATCGACCGCGACACCCTGTCGAACGCCCGTGCCGCACAGATCACGGTCGGCATCCGCCCCGAGGACGTCATCGTCTCGCAGTCCGGCGAGGGCCTGCCCGTCACGGTCGACGTCGTCGAGGAGCTCGGCGCCGACGGCTACCTCTACGGTCACGCCGACGTGAACGGCCAGCGCGCCGACATCGTCGCCCGTGTCGACGGTCGTGCGCACCCGTCGATCGGTGACACGATCGTCATCACGCCGAAGCAGGGCCACGTCCACGCCTTCGACACCGAGTCGGGCGACCGCCTCGACGACAAGGCCGTCGTCAGCGCGTAACCAGCGCACTCCCCCGAGAGCCCGCGCCCGCCTCACAAGGGCGGACGCGGGCTCTCGGCTGTCCCCGACACCAGAGGAACCACCGTGCCCGACTCGATGTCCATCACCGCCGCCACCGTCGACCCCGGCCTGCTCGACCTGCCGTGGGACCTGCCGCTCGCCGACTGGCCCGACGACACGATCGTCGCGCTGCCGAAGGGCATCTCGCGGCACCTCGTGCGGTTCGTGCACCTGAGCGGGTACGTCGCCGCGGTGAAGGAGACCGGCGAAGAGGTCGCCCGGTCCGAGTACGAGATGCTCCGGACCCTGCAGCGCATGGACGTGCCGTGCGTGGACCCGGTCGCGGTCATCACGAACCGCGTCGACGCCGACGGTGAACCACTGCACCCCGTGCTGGTGACCCGCCACCTGCGGTTCTCCCTGCCCTACCGCGCGCTCTATTCGCAGACGCTGCGCCCCGAGACCGCCACCCGCTTGGTCGACGCCCTCGCGCTGCTGCTCGTCCGCCTGCACGTCATCGGCTTCTACTGGGGCGACGTGTCCCTGTCGAACACGCTGTTCCGTCGCGACGCCGGAGCCTTCGCCGCGTACCTGGTCGACGCCGAGACCGGCAAGCTCTACCCCGGCGGGCTGTCGAACGGCCAGCGCGAGAACGACCTCGAGGTCGCCCGCGTGAACATCGCCGGCGAACTGCTCGACCTCGAGGCCGGCGGACGACTCGACGAGAACGCCGACCCCGTCGACGTCTCGAACCGCATCGTCGCCCAGTACCGGACGCTCTGGACCGAGCTCACCGGCACCGAGCAGTTCGACATCAAGGAACGCTGGCGCATCAACGACCGCGTCGAGCGCCTGAACGAGCTCGGCTTCGACATCGAGGAGCTCTCGATCCACACGACCGAGGGCGGCTCGCAGGTCCGGATCCAGCCGAAGGTCGTCGACGCCGGGCACCACCAGCGCCGACTGCTGCGGCTCACCGGGCTCGACGCCGGCGAGAACCAGGCCCGGCGCCTGCTCAACGACCTCGACTCGTACCGTGCCCGCAACGGCCGTGACGAACTCGACGAGGAGATGGTGGCGCACGAGTGGGTCTCACGGGTCTTCGAGCCCGTCGTCCGCTCGATCCCCCGTGACCTGCGCGGCCGGCTCGAACCCGCCGAGGTGTTCCACGAGCTGCTCGAGCACCGCTGGTTCATGTCCCAGCAAGAGGAGCGTTCCGTCTCCCTGCCCGAGGCCACGACCGCCTACATCAACGACGTGCTCCGACACCGTCGCGACGAGCGCCTGCTCATCAACCCGCCGACCTCGTCGATCACCGTGCCGATCCCGGTGCTGGACGACGACGACGCCGACGAGTCCGACGAGTCCGACGACGTCGACGACTGGCGCGCCACGGTCTGAGGCGGTCTCCGCTCGGTCACGACACCCCGCCGGGTGGGCGGCGACCGGTCGCAGACCGTCGTCTGCGGCGTCGCGCAGCGACGACTCGTGACCACACGGCGGGCACCAGCCGACGTGTCCTGACCGTTCGGGGGTCGAGAACGCGACCGCCTGGAGGCCCGGCGCGGGTCCCGGAGACCGGCGCCGGCCCTCCAGACCGTCACGCCCAGCCCCGCCGGTGGTGACGTCGGACGTCGAGCGGTCACGACACCCCGCCGGACGAACGTCGACCGGTCTCGGACCGTCACCTGCGGCGTCGCGCAGCGACGACGCGTGACCGCACGGCAGCCACCAGCCGACGTGTCCTGACCCTTCGAGCCCGGCCCAGGCGGCACCGTGAGCAGGAATGGTCGCCTCCCGCTCGGGGAGGCGACCATTCCTGCTCACGAAGTGCTGTGGCTACGCGGTGCGACGGCGCCGCGCGACCTCCCACAGGGTGACGCTCGCGGCGATGCCGGCGTTCAGGGACTCGGTGGCGCTCGAGATCGGGATCGACACGATGGCGTCACAGGTCTCGGTGACCAGGCGCGACAGGCCCTTGCCCTCGGAACCGACGACGATCACGATCGGACGGTCGGCGAGCTCGAGGCCGTCGAGCTCCACGTCACCGTCGCCGTCCAGGCCGAGGACGAACAGGCCCATCGACTTGAGCGACTTCAGGGTCTGCGTGAGGTTCGGGGCCATCGCGACGGGCGTGCGTGCCGCGGCACCGGCCGAGGTCTTCCACGCCGACGCCGTCACGCCGACCGAACGACGCTGCGGCACGATGACGCCGTGTCCGCCGAAGGCCGCGGTCGAGCGGATGATCGCGCCGAGGTTGCGGGGGTCCGTGATGCCGTCGAGCGCGACGAGCAGCGGGACCTGGTCGCGCGAGAACGCCTGCTCGACGATGTCCTCGGACACGGCGTACTGGTACGCCGGCACCTTGAGGGCGACGCCCTGGTGCACGCTGTCGTGTCCGGTGATGCGGTCGAGCTCGGGACGCATGAGCTCGATGATCGGCACGCCACGGTGGTTGGCGAGCGCGAGGATCTCCTTCACGCGGTCGTCGACCTCGATGCGCGACGCGATGTAGAGCGTCGACGACGGGGTCTTCGTCCGCAGGGCCTCGAGCACGGAGTTGCGCCCGGTCACCAGCTCGGAGTCGTCGGTCTTGCGTGCCGGCGGACGGCCCGTGCGACCCTGCGGGGTGCTCGAGGAACCGTGACGACCCTTGGCCGCCTCGAAGCGGTCCTTCGCGGCCTTGCGCTTGCCGGCGGGGTGGTACGGGCGGTCCTCGGCCTTCGGGGTCGGCTTGCGACCCTCGAGCGCCTGGGCGCCCTGTCCGCCGGAACCGACCTGCTTGTTGCCCTTGCGACCGGTGCGGACGGCGCCGGGCCGACCCTTCTTGCTTCCCGAGACGTTCTTCATGCGTAGCTCCTGTTCGGCACTGCCGTGTTCAGGCGATGCTCCAGCGTGTTCCGGACGGCGTGTCCTCGATCGTGATGCCCGCGGCGGCGAGGTCGTCGCGCACGCGGTCGGCCGCGGTGAAGTCCCGCGCTGCCCTGGCGTCCGCGCGCTCCTGCACGAGGCGTTCGACGAGGGCGGCGAGCGGGCCTGCCGAGGTGTCGTGGCCGCCGCCCGACCAGTGGGCGGCTCGCGGGTCGATGCCGAGCACCTCCACCATCGCAGCCACCTGATGGTACGCGGTCCCGAGCGTTTCCGCATCGTCGGCGTCCAGGGCGGCGTTGCCGGTGCGCACGGTCTCGTGCAGCACGGCCAGGGCCTGGGGCACGGAGAGGTCGTCGTCCATGGCGTCGGCGAAGGCCTCGGGCACGGCCGGGGCGTCGGAGAGGTGGACGCCCTCGAGCCGGGTCTCGGCGCGCTCGAGGAACCCGGCGATGCGGTCGTACGCCGCCTCGGCCTCGGCCAGGGAACCCTCGTGGTGGTCGATCGACGAGCGGTAGTGGGCGGCACCGAGGAAGTAGCGGACGACGGCGGGACGAGCGGATCCGAGGAAGTCCGCAGCGAAGATCGAGTTGCCGAGCGACTTCGACATCTTCTGACCCTCGACCGTCACCAGGCCGTTGTGCAGCCAGTACGACGCGAACGGGTCCCCGGCGGCCGTGGACTGCGCCAGCTCGTTCTCGTGGTGCGGGAAGCGCAGGTCGAGCCCGCCGCCGTGGATGTCGAACGCCGGGCCGAGGTACCGACGGGACATCGCCGAGCACTCGATGTGCCAGCCCGGGCGGCCGGCGCCCCACGGGGAGTCCCAGTTGGCCGTCGACGGCTCGCCGGGCTTCGCACCCTTCCAGAGCGCGAAGTCACGGGCGTCGCGCTTGCCACGCGGGTCGGCGTCGGCGGCCTCGACCATGTCCTCGCGCCGCTGCCGGGTGAGCACCCCGTAGTCGGCCCAGCTGCCGGTGTCGAAGTAGACGTCACCCGAGCCGTCGTCGGCGGCGTAGGCGTGCCCGCGGTCGATCAGGCGCTGGATGATCTCGTGCATCTGCGGCACGCTCGCCGTGGCCCGCGGCTCGTACGTCGGGGGCAGGATGCCGAGGGCGTTGTACGCGGCGGTGAACTCGAGCTCGACCCGGTAGGCGCGGGCGAACCACTCCTCGTCCGTGCCGGCAGCCAGGTCGAGGACCTTGTCGTCGATGTCGGTGACGTTGCGCACCAGGGTCACCCGGTACCCGCGGTGGGTGAGCCACCGGCGCCAGATGTCGTAGACGAGCGCGGACCGCAGGTGCCCGATGTGCGGCGACGACTGCACCGTCGGACCACAGACGTAGACGCTCACGTGTCCGTCGACCAGGGGCACGAGGTCGACGACGGCTGCGGCGCGGGAGTCGTAGAGGCGAACGGTCACGCCTCAACCCTAATCGGCGCGGGGCCGCGGTTTCAGGAGGGACGCACGAGTGCCGTGGCGATCGCCGCGAGCCCCTCGCCACGGCCGGTGAAGCCGAGGCCGTCGGTCGTCGTGCCGGACACGGCGACGGGCGCACCGACGACCGCGGACAGGGCGTCCTGCATCTCGTCGCGGCGATGACCGATGCGCGGCCGGTTGCCGATGACCTGCACGGTGACGGACACCGGCACGAGCCCGGCATCGGCGAGCAGCGCGACCGCACCTCGGACGAAGACGTCGCCCGTGGCGCCGGCGTACTGCGGATCAGCGGTGCCGAAGCGTCCGCCGATGTCGCCGAGGCCCCCGGCGGAGAGCAGGGCGTCGCACACCGCGTGCGCCACCGCGTCGCCGTCGCTGTGCCCGGAGAGGCCGGGTTCGCCGGGGAAGTCGAGCAGGCCGACGCGGCAGGGCGAGGCGTCGTCGAAGGCGTGTACGTCGACCCCGAGCCCGAGTCGGACCGCGACGACGGCGTCGGGCGTCCCCGCACCGGCACCACCGGCCGCCTCGGTCCGCGCCCGCACGATCGACTCGGCCCGGCCGAGGTCCCACGGCGTCGTGATCTTGAAGGCGTCGGCGTCACCCGGCACGAACCGGACGGTGCCCCCGACGGCCTGGAACACCCCGGCGTCGTCCGTCTCGGACTGCGACGACACCGCGTAGGCCCGCCGCAGTGCCGCGAGCGGGAAGCCCTGCGGCGTCTGCACCCCGACGAGCGCCGCACGGTCGACGGTCTCGACGACGACGTCACCGTCGACCCGCTTCACCGTGTCCGTGACGGGGAGCGCCGGCACGACGCCCGCACCGTCACCGGCGGCGACGGCGTCGAACACCCGCGAGAACTGTGCCGCGGGCGTGAGGCACCGCGCCGCGTCGTGCACCAGCACCGTGGCGACGGAGTCCGGCAGGACGGCCAGGCCGGCCTCGACCGAACCGTGGCGATCCGTGCCTCCGGCGACGACGGCCGTGTACGCGACCGCAGCACCCGCGACCGAACCGACCACCTGCCGGCACTCGTCCAGGTGCGACGCCGGTGCGACCACGACGACGAGCGTCGGCGACGGCAAGGCGAACAGGGGTTCGAGCGCCCGCGCGAGCATGAGCGAACCGGCCACGGGCACGAACGCCTTCGCGGTCCCGATGCCGAGCCGGGTGCCGGAACCGGCCGCAACGACGACGACCGCCCGGTCCACCCCTTCGGGGAACCGTGCGGTCGTCGTTCGTGCTGTCGCGTTCAGTGCGCTGTCGTCAGGCTCAGGAAGCCAGGACCTCGTCGAGGACGGTCGATGCCTTGTCCTCGTCGGTCTTCTCGGCCAGCGCGAGCTCGGAGATCAGGATCTGCCGGGCCTTGGCGAGCATCCGCTTCTCACCCGCGGAGAGCCCGCGGTCCTGATCGCGCCGCCAGAGGTCGCGGACGACCTCGGACACCTTGATGACGTCACCGGAAGCGAGCTTCTCGAGGTTCGCCTTGTAACGGCGTGACCAGTTGGTGGGCTCTTCCGTGAACGGCGCCCGGAGGACCTCGAACACCTTGTCGAGTCCTTCCTTGCCGATCACGTCGCGGACGCCGACCAGGTCGACGTTGTCCGCCGGGACCTCGATCGTCAGGTCACCCTGCGTCACCCGCAGTTTCAGGTAGACCTTTTCCTCGCCCTTGATGACGCGAGTCTTGACTTCAGAGATGGTTGCCGCCCCGTGATGGGGGTAGACGACGGTCTCGCCGACCTCGAATTGCATGTATCAGGCTCCGTTCCCAGACATCCAGTTTACCACAGGGGCCGTTCCGGTAAGGGGACCCTCAACGCTCACCCCTCCCGGTGATCGCTAGGATGGGCGCGGGGACCGCCCGGTCCTCATCGTGACTTACGGAGGAATCTCTTGCGACCTCGGGTACTCGTGTCCGTCGCCGTTGCGGCAACCATCGCGCTCGGCGCCACCGGGTGCGAGTTCATGTCGCCGGCCCACACCGTCGACATCAAGCAGATCACCGACGGCGTGGACGTCTCGACCGGCAAGGTCGACGTGCGGAACGCCCTCCTGATCTCGGACGACGGTGAGAGCGCCCGCTTCATCGGCACGCTCGTGAACAACGACGACCAGGACGACTACACCGTCTCGATCGAGATCGGCGGCGCCACCCAGACCGTCGACGTGCCGGCGAACACCCACGTCGACCTCGCCATGGCCGCGGGTGCGGGCAGCGACGACGAGTCGAGCGTGCAAGAGGGCGACACCACGCAGGGCACCACCGCCGGTGACGCCGAGCCGATCGTGTTCGACAACGCGGACGCGAAGCCCGGTTCGCTCGTCAAGGTCTACTTCAGCTACCCCGACGCCGAGGGTGTCTCGGCGAACGTGCCGGTGCTGACGAGCTCGCAGGAGGAGTACCAGACCCTCGCGCCGAGCCCGACCCCGACGCCCACCTCGACGTCGCCGTCCGAGAGCGGCGCGCAGTCGACCGGCGAGGCCGTCCCCGGCACGCAGCCGACCGACTCGCAGACGGATTCGTCCGAGGGCGACAACGGCACCAACTGACGCCGACGGGCGCGGCTGACACCGCGCCCGGATCGTTCGCACAGGAGGCCCGGTGCGAGTCCCAGGGACTCGCACCGGGCCTCCTGTCCGTCCGCCTCAGGCCTCGATGCGGTAGCCGAGGCCGCGGACCGTCACCAGGATCTCGGGAGTCGACGGGACCCGCTCGATCTTCGAGCGGATGCGCTTGATGTGCACGTCGAGGGTCTTGGTGTCGCCGAAGTAGTCGGAACCCCACACCCGGTCGATGAGCTGCCCGCGGGTCAGCACACGGCCGGCGTTCCGGAGCAGCAGTTCGAGGAGCTCGAACTCCTTGAGCGGCATCGGGGTCTCGGACCCGTCGACCGACACCGTGTGCCGCTCGACGTCCATCCGGATGCCGCCGACCTGCAGGATCCCGCTGTCCGCCGGGTCGTCCTCGGTCCGGCGACGGAGCACGGCACGGATCCGGGCCAGGAGCTCCCGGGTCGAGTACGGCTTCGTCACGTAGTCGTCGGCGCCGAGCTCGAGCCCGACGACGATGTCCACCTCCGAGTCCTTCGCGGTCAGCATGATGATCGGCGCGTTCGACCGGGTCCGGATCTGCCGGCACACCTCGGTGCCGCTCAGGCCCGGCAGCATGAGGTCGAGGAGCACCAGGTCGGGGTTCTCCGCGTCGAACTTCGACAGCGCGGTCACGCCGTCGGCAGCGACGGAGGTCTCGTACCCCTCACGCTGCAGCAGGAACTCCAGGGGCTCGCTCAGGGCCGGCTCGTCGTCGACGATGAGGATCTTGGTCACGATGGCTGCTCTTCCAGTTGCTCTTCGAGTGCTGTGGTCAGTTCGGGATCTGCCTCGGGCAGACGGATGGTGAAGGTCGAGCCCTTGCCGGGCTGCGACCAGACGCGCACGTCACCACCGTGGTTGCTGACGACGTGCTTGACGATCGCGAGCCCGAGGCCGGTGCCCCCGGTGGCGCGCGACCGTGCGGGATCGACACGGTAGAACCGTTCGAAGACGCGGTCGAGGTCGGCCTCGGGGATGCCGACGCCCTGGTCGGTGATCGCGATCTCGACGAAGCCCTTCGACGACCGGACGCCCACACCGACGCGGGTGTTGTCCGGCGAGTACTTCACCGCGTTGGCGATGAGGTTCGACACCGCGACCTGCAGCAGCCCGCGATCGCCCATCACCCGCAGCTTCGACTTCTTGGCGCGGATGATCTCGATCGAGCGGGCGCGGGCGACGACCTCGTTCGCGTCGATCGCGGCCTGCACGATCTTGTCGATGCCGGTCTCCTCGCTGTTCTCGAGCGCGTCGACGGACTGCAGCCGGGACAGCTCGATGATGTCCTTCGTCAGCGCCCCGAGCCGCTCGGACTCGGTGATCAGCTGCGCGGCGAACTTCTTCACGTGCGCGGGGTCGTCGGCGGCGAGGACGAGGGTCTCGGACAGCAGGCCGATCGCGCCGATCGGCGTCTTCAGCTCGTGCGAGATGTTGGCGACGAAGTCGCGGCGGACCTCGTCGATGCGCCGGCTCTCGGTCAGGTCGTCGGCCGTGAGCAGGACGTACCGGTTGCCGAGCTGGGCGGCACGGAAGCTGAGGTAGCCGATGAGCTCCCCGTGGCGGCCGCGCGGCAGCTCGAGGTCCTCCGACCCCATCTCCCCGCTCTTGCGCACCCGGTCGATGAGCTCGAGCAGTTCGTGGTGCACGAGGCGTCGGCGCACGACGAGCCCCGCAGTGAGGGCCTGGGGGGATGCCGCGACGACGGTGTTCGACGGGTCGATGACGACCGCCGGGTTGTGCATCGTCGCGATGACCGCTGCGACGCCGTCCGGCAGGGTCCGCTCCGCCACGTCGGCAGCACGAGCCGTCCGCTCGGCGGTGATGATCAGCACCACGACGCCCGCGCCGAAGACCCCGCCGAGGAGCATCGACAGTGGCACGAGCCACGCGTTGTCCATGCCGCCAGTGTAGGGATGGTCATGCGGGGTTCCGGTACCGTTCACCGTCTGCGGAAGGCCAGAACGCGAAGCGTTCAGCCCCGCGTCACCGTTCGTTCACCTGGGCTGACGACACTCGTCCGGTACGCAGAGAGAGGTACTCCCCCATGCGCGAAGTCTTCCAGCAGGAACTCCAGGACGTCCAGGAGCGACTGACCGAGATCGCCGGGCTCGTCGAGTCCGCCATCACCCGAGCCACCCAGGCCTTCAGCGACTCCGACGTCGCCCTCGCCGAAGAGGTGATCGCCGACGACGAGAAGATCGACCTCGCCGCGAACAGCCTCGACGAGATCGCGATCGACATCCTCGCCCGCCAGGCCCCGGTGGCCCGCGACCTGCGCGTCGTCGTCACCGCCCTGCGCGTCAGCTCCTCGCTCGAGCGCATGGGCGACATGGCCGAGCACATCGCGCAGCTCGCCCGCCAGCGCTTCCCCGAGAAGGTCGTGCCGAAGGGCCTGCGCAGCACGTTCAAGGAGATGGGCCGGCACGACGTCGCGATGGCGCAGAAGCTCACGCGACTGCTCGCCACCGAGGACATCGCGCTGTCGGCCGAGATCCGCGACGAGGACGACGCCGTCGACGAGCTGCACGCCAGCGTCTTCGACTTCGTGCTCGGCGAGGCCTGGAAGGGCGGTCCGATCGACACCGTCGACGCCACCCTGGCCTCCCGCTACCACGAGCGCTTCGCCGACCACGCGGTCTCGATCGCCAAGAAGGTCGAGTACCTGGCGACCGGCGACTGGACCGGAGCGTCCACCTCGACCGCGGCGGTCTGACCCGGCCCGATCGGTCTGACCCGGCCCGATCGGTCTGACTCGGCCCGATCGGTCTGCGAGGATCGTGGCATGGCCCAGGTCGCGATCATCGTCAACGGCATGCCCGGTTCCGGCAAGAGCAGCATCGGCACGGCACTCGCCGAGGTGCTCGGCTGCCCGTTCCTGTCGAAGGACCGCATCAAGGAGCCCCTCGCCGACGTCGTCGGCCCGATGATCGCCTCGCGGCCGCTCGGTGGCATCGCGATGGACACGATGTGGTCCATGGCGCGGGCCGTCGAGAACGGGGTCGTCCTCGACGCCGTCTGGCTGCCGTCGCGTGACCGGGACCTCCTGGAGGCCGGACTCGCGTCCGCCGGGTCGCCTCGCGCCGTCGAGGTGTGGTGCGACACGGACCGCGCCACCGCCGAGCAGCGGCTGCGCGACCGGTACGAACCGGGCACCGTGCCGGTGCGGCACGAGGTGCACGGAGACCTGGCCGACGTGCTGGCCTTCTGGGACGAGCACGGCGACGACGCCCGGCCCGTCGGGCTGCCCGGCGTCCCGGTGATCCGGGTCGACACGACGAAGCCGTACGACGTCGGGGCCCTGGTGCAGGAGATCGCGTCGCACTTCGTCTGACCGTCACACTCCGCGTGGTCGGGTGCCGTCTGCCCGGACGCAGCGAAGGCCGCAGCCCCGTCGGGACTGCGGCCTTCGTCGTTCGCGTGGGTGCTACTTCTTGGCGCCCTGGGCGGCCACGGCGGCGGCGCCGGCTGCGGCGGCCTCGGGGTCCAGGTAGTACGCGGGCTTCGTCGGCGTGAAGTCGTCGTCGAGCTCGTACACCAGCGGGATGCCCGTCGGGATGTTCAGGCCGGCGATGTCGTCGTCGGAGATGCCGTCGAGGTGCTTCACGAGCGCACGCAGCGAGTTGCCGTGGGCCGTCACCAGCACGGTCTTGCCGGCGGCGAGGTCCTTCGTGATGTCGGACTCCCAGTACGGCAGCAGGCGGTCGATCACGAGCTTGAGCGACTCGGTGCGGGGCAGCTGGTCGCCGAGCTCGGCGTAGCGGCGGTCACCGAACTGCGACCACTCGGCGTCGTCGGCGATGGGGGGCGGCGGGACGTCGAACGAACGGCGCCACTCCATGAACTGCTGCTCGCCGTACTCGGCCAGGGTCTGGGCCTTGTCCTTGCCCTGCAGGTCGCCGTAGTGGCGCTCGTTGAGGCGCCAGTCGCGCTTCACCGGCAGCCAGGCCAGGTCGGCCTGCAGCAGCGCGATGTCCGCCGTCTGGATCGCACGGGTCAGGAGCGAGGTGTACAGGACGTCGGGGACGATGCCGGACTCGGCGATGAGGTCGCCGGCGCGCTTCGCCTCCTTCTCGCCCAGCTCGCTGAGCCGGACGTCGACCCAACCGGTGAACAGGTTCTTCTGGTTCCAGTCACTGTTGCCGTGACGGAGCAGGACGAGCGTGGAGGTCATGCCTCCGAGTCTACCGAGCGGTACCGGCCCCGTACCCTTGACGCATGCCCATCGGGAACGTGACGCGCGGGACGACCGGGTACAACCGGCTCCGCCGCGTCGACCGGTGGATCGCGACCCTGCCGGTGCTGCGCCGGACGGACGACCCGCTCGTCGCCGACGTCGGCTACGGTGCATCTCCGACCACCACCCTCGAACTGCGCGACCGGCTGGCCGCCGTCCGACCCGACGTCGAGGTGACGGGCATCGAGATCGAGCCGTCGCGGGTCGCGCTCGCGAACGCCGGGGCCCGCGACGGCGTGACGTTCCGCCTGGGGGGCTTCGAGACCCCGACGCCCGGGCAGCGCCGGCCCGCCGTCATCCGGGCCTTCAACGTGCTGCGGCAGTACGACGAGTCCGCGGTGGTCGGGTCGTGGCGGATCATGCAGGACCGGCTGCAGCCCGGCGGTGTGCTCGTCGAGGGGACCTGCAACGAGGTCGGTCGGGTGGCCTCGTGGGTGACGCTCGACGACGTCGCGCCGCAGACCTTCACGGTGTCGCTCCGGCTCGCCGGGCTCGACGTGCCTTCGATCGTCGCCGAGCGCCTGCCGAAGGCGCTGATCCACCGCAACGTGCCCGGCGAACGGGTGCACGCGTTCCTGCGGGACCTCGACCTGTCGTGGGCGGTCGCCGCACCGCTCGGCACGTACGGGCCCCGGCAGCGGTGGATCGCCACGGTGCGCGGGATGCGTGACCGCGGCTGGCCGGTGCTGCACGGTGTGACGCGCTGGCGGCTCGGTGAGCTCAGCGTCCCGTGGTCGGCCGTCGAGCCCGCCTGACGCCAGCGCGCAGGACACCGGTTCTCGCGCTCCGAACACCCGCGAACCGCGGTGCGACCGGCGAACACCGGTGTCTTGCGACCCTCAGCGCGCAGGCTAGGAGCGCCTGACGGCTCCGAGGCGGGGCAGGCGCGGGACGTTCGCCGTGGCACCGGCCTCGGGCGGGACGATGGTCTCCTGCGCCGCGGTCACCACGACGTCGTCGGCCTCGAGCCGCAGGGTCGCGGTGGGGTCGAGCGAGCGCTTGACCACGGCGAGCCCGATGGGACCGAGCTCGTGGTGGATCGCCGACGCCGAGAGCCGTCCGACGGGCTTGTCGTCGAGCAGCACCGGGGCCCCGGGGGCCGGCAGCACGCCGTCGGACCCGTCGAGGTGCAGCAGCACGGCCCGTCGCGGCGGGTGCCCGAGGTTGTGGACCTTGGCGACGGTCTCCTGCCCGCGGTAGCAGCCCTTCGACAGGTGCACGGCGGAGCGCAGCCAGTCGAGCTCGTGCGGGATCGTCCGCTCGTCCACGTCGGACAGGGTCGGGCGCCACGCGGCGATCCGCAGCGCCTCGTACGCGAGCAGCCCCGCGACGGGCACGTCCGACGCGGCGATCGCGGTCGCGGTGCCGGGGGTGACCACGGCGATGCGGAGGGTCCAGTCGGAGCCGGGATGCGCCTCCTGATCGGCGTAGCCCCACCCGCCCGGCGTGACGGCACCCCACGGGTCGACCCACTCGGCGACGGGCGGTTCCGGCAGTTCGACGGACGCGAACGGGGCGTCCGCCCCGAACCAGCCGAGGGTGACGAGGTCGGCGGAGCGGTCGGCGACCTCGACCCGGAGCATGAAGCGCATCGAGTCGAGCCACCCGGCGAGCGGCGCAGCGTCAGCGCGCTCGGTGAGCAGCCAGACCGTCGCACCGTCGTCGACGACGCGGGCCGCGTGCTCGACGCGTCCGGCCTGGTCGAGCACGAGCGTCTCGGTGCTGACGCCGGTCGGCAACCCGGTGAGCTGCTGCGAGGTGATCGAGTTGAGCCACGACAGCCGGTCCGGTCCGGTGACGGTGACGACACCGAGTCCGAGCTCGACGACGGCACGCCCCCGGGTCAGCAGGCGCTGCTCCCCGATCGGGTTGCCGAAGTGCGCGGCGACGGAGTCGGCGGCGACGAAGCCGTCACGCGCGGCAAACACCGCCATCAGTCGACCTTCGCGAGCTGCCCCGAGGCGTGCGAGGTGAGTTCGCGACCGAGCGCGGCGATGTCCCACGCCCAGAAGAGCTTGCCATCGACCAGTCCGTACAGGCGGGTCGCGGCGGAGTAGTCCTTCGCGTTCGGCGAGCGCAGCACGGCGTCGGTCGACAGGTCGATCCGGCCCTTCAGCACACGGCCGACGTAGAGCTCGTTGACGCCCGTCGGGTGGATGATCGCGGCCTCGACGTCGAAGCCGTCCGTGGTGTTGCGGAGCGCCTCGACGCTCTCGACCGTGCTGAAGGGCGTGGGCCCGTCGCCCAGGAGCATCGCGGGGCCGCGGTCGCCGGGCTCGGTGGGACGGTCGATCCGCCAGTAGCCCATCTCGGCGGCGAGCGGGGTGTGGTCGTCGTCGAGCAGCCAGGTGGTGGACGAGTAGTTCAGGTACGGCAGGCCGTCGTGGCTGAAGCTGACGCGCTGGCCGAACTCGTAGTTCCGGACCTCGTCGTCGTCACCGACCGGGTACTCGACCACACCGGTGCCCTCCCACACGCCGACCAGCCACGACAGCGGGACCAGTTCGGGGGCGAGGCCCTCGGGCAGCTCGATCAACGCTGGCCCTTGAACAGCTTCACGACGACGACCACCGAGATGAACGCGATCGCGAGCGACGCCAGGCCGAGGAGGCCGACGTAGAAGAGCTCGAGCGCAAGCAGCGAATCCATGCTCGGAGTCTACGCGGCTCGGCTCAACGCGCCAGGAGCACCACCGCGGTGACGAGGACCACGACGAACGCCCCGGACGACGCGATGCTGATCCGTTCGACCAGACCGTCCTTCGTGGCGGTGATGAGCTGCAGCACGAAGCTGACCATCACGCAGGCGACGAAGACGAGCAGCAGCCAGGCGAAGGCGTCGCGCTCGGCCACGGTCAGCACGAGCACGGCCCCGACGACCGCCAGCACCCAGACCGGCAGGACGGACGTCAGCCGCAGGCGACGCTGGTCGGTGGGGTGCACGGGCTCGGTCACGCGCTCCATCATGTCAGGGACGTGCGGAACGCACGCACCGTGCGGTGCGGTGGTCGCGCCGTGCGGTGCTCGCGCCGTGCGGTGCGGGACGACGCGCAATCCGTCCGGCCGGATGAGTCCTTCCCGAGCATCACTAGGATGTCTCCACGACGTCATCCACCTCCGGAGGTCCTGTGGCACAGCTCCTGGTACTCACCTCGACCGCGCCCGGAGACGTCCTGCCGAGCCTGGGCCTCCTGAGCCACCGGATCCGCCACGTGCCGGCCGAGGCCGCACAGCTGGTCAACGCCCCGCAGAGCGACCTGATGTTCGTGGACGCCCGCACCGACCTGGTCAGCGCGAAGGCCCTGTGCAAGATCCTCGCCTCGTCGGGGTCGACCACGCCGATCGTGCTCGTCGTCACCGAGGGCGGGCTGACCGCCGTGAACAGCGACTGGAACGTCGACGACGTCGTGCTCGAGAGCGCCGGCCCGGCCGAGATCGACGCCCGCATCCGGCTGTCGGCCGGTCGTGCGGCGAAGGGCCAGACGAGCTCGAAGATCCAGGCGTCCGGTGTCGTCATCGACGAGGCCAGCTACTCCGCCAAGGTGCGCGGCCGGCCGCTCGACCTGACGTTCAAGGAGTTCGAGCTCCTGCGCTTCTTCGCCACCCACCCGTCACGTGTCTTCACCCGCGAGCAGCTGCTCAGCGAGGTCTGGGGCTACGACTACTTCGGTGGCACCCGCACGGTCGACGTGCACGTCCGACGGCTGCGCGCCAAGCTCGGCGACCTCGAGTCGCTCATCGGCACCGTCCGCAACGTCGGGTACCGCTTCAACGTCTACGACGACGAGGCCGAGCGCCTGATGGGGCAGTAGTGCTCCCCGATCTCGGCAGCTTCGTCGCCCCCGGCGAGGCTCCCCCGTTCTCCGACCAGACCCTGGTCGACGTCCGCGCGGGGCGCGCGACCGTCCTGACCGTCGACCACGGGGTCGCGGTGGTCCGTGACGGCGAGCTGGAACTCGTCGTCACCCAGGAGGCCCGTGGCCGGGGCATCGGCACGGCCCTGGTTTCGCAGGCACTCGCGCTGGGCGGCGGAGCCGCTCCCCGGCTCGCGTGGGCGCACGGGGACCACCCGGCAGCACGGGCGCTGGCCGACCGGTTCGGCTGGCGCGCGGTCCGCACGCTGCTGCAGCTCCGGGCGCCCGTCGCCGACTCCGATGTGGACGTCGCCGCCGACGTCGAGCTGCCCGACGGCTACTCGCTGTCGGCGTTCCGCCCCGGCACCGACGACGAGACCGACTGGCTCGCGTTGAACGCCGCCGCCTTCGCCCACCACCCCGAGCAGGGTCGGATGACGCTCGACGACCTGCACGCACGCGAGGCCGACGACTGGTTCGCAGGCGAGGACCTGCTGCTGCTCCGCGACGCCTCCGGGCAGCTCGCGGGCTCGTGCTGGCTCAAGGTCGAGGACGGCATCGGCGAGTTCTACGCCGTCGCCGTGCGGCCCGACCTGCAGGGGCAGCGACTCGGCGGTGTGCTCATGCGTGCGGGCACCGCTCGGCTGCGCGGCCGCGGCCTGACCGCCGCCGCACTGTACGTCGAGGGGGACAACGAGCCGGCGCTGGCGCTGTACCGGCGGTCGGGGTTCACGCAGCACGCGATCGACGTGCAGTACGCGGCGCCGGAGCAGGCTGCCGGCCGGTAACATTGCGTGGTCGGCGAGGGGTCGGCCATCGGGGGATCGGGGAACGCGTGGCGCAGGACCGTCAAGGGCAGTACGGCCAGGGCGAACCGCTCGGTGCGTCCTACCGACTGGTCGAGCTCCTCGGGACCGGCGCCACCGGAGAGGTCTGGCGGGTCGAGCACTCCGCGACCGGCGAGGCCTTCGCGGCCAAGCTCCTGCGTGCCGAGCTCGCCGCCGACCCGCAGATCGTCGAGCGCTTCGTCCGCGAACGCTCGGTGCTCCTCGCCCTGCAGCACCCGTCCATCGTGCGCGTCCGCGACCTGGTCGTCGAGGGCGACCGGCTCGCGATCGTCATGGACCTGGTGCCGGGTGGGTCTGCCCGCGACCTGCTCGCGTCGAACGGTCCGCTCCTCCCGCGGGACGCCCTGACGATCACCGCCGAGACCCTCGACGCACTCACCGCGGCGCACGAGCAGGACGTCACCCACCGTGACGTGAAGCCCGACAACGTCCTGCTCCAGACCGCGTGGGTCCCCGGTGCGACCGGTGCCGTCCGGGTCACCGACTTCGGGATCGCGTCGGTCGTCGCCGAACGCGAACGCACGACCACCGGGCTCCTCGGCACGCCGCAGTACATGGCACCCGAGTCGATCAGTCACGGACGCTCGGGTCCGGCCGCCGACGTCTACGGTGCCGGGGTCATGCTCTACGAGCTGCTGTCCGGTCGCACACCGTTCGCCGGACCGGGCACGGACTTCGCCGTGGCGTACCGCCACGTCACCTCGAACCCGCCCCCGCTCGACGTGCCCGACGCCCTGTGGGCCGCGGTGTCCGCCCTGCTCGCGAAGGACCCGAACGCCCGGCCGTCGGCGACCGACGCGGCGGGGACCCTCCGTCGGCTCGCACGGTCCCTCGCCTCGGCACCCGCACTGGTCGCCTCCAGCGACCCGGACTCGTTCGACGAGGTCGAGCGTCCGGCGACCGTCGTCCGTGGGGTCCGTCCCGACGACGCGACGGGATCCCGGACCACCGCCAGCGGGGACGACGCCGCGGTCGTCGGGCCGGCCCCGGAGCTCGGCCCCGCCGGGTCGCAGACCGTCATCCGGCCGATGGCGCGGCAGCCACTGCCCGCCTCACCGGCCACTGAGCCCGAACCGACGCGTCGGTTCGCCCGCCCCGAGTGGCTGACCGACCGTGCACTCCTGTTCGGGGGCATCGGCGTCGTGCTCGTCGCCGCGCTGGTCGTCGGTGGCGTCGTGTGGCTGCCAGGGGCCCTCCGGAAGACGCCGGGCACCGGTACCGCGACCGCACAGGCCGCCAACGCCTACCAGCAGGACCGGCCACTGCCCACCGGGCTGGCGACCACACGGCGCGCCACCATCGACCCGGCGAAGGGCACCGTGGACCTGCGCGTCACGTACGCGGCGCAGGCAGCCACCCTCAGCGGACCGTTCCTCGAGGTGCTGCCCGGTGCCCGCTCGGGAGCCTCCTGCCCCGCGGTCACCTGGTCCGGCGAGGGCATCACCGCGAAGCGCAACCAGCCGTCACTGACCGGCGTGGACACCGCGTGCGCGTGGAGCCTGTCCGGCGTCGAGGTCCCGGCTGGCGGAGACGTCACCGTAGAGGCCTCGGTGCCACTCGCCGTCGAGGACGGTGCAGCCCTGCAGACCTGGCTCGACGGCGTCGGAGAGGCGACGACCGCAGCCGTGACCGACGACGCCGTGCGCGGGACGGCCTACCCCGTCCAGCGGCTGCAGGGTGTCGAGGTCCGGACGCCCGACCGGACGGTCAGCCAGACGGCGCTGCCGGTGACCCTGGTGCCGGTCTGGCCGAACGGTGCCGACGAGCTCAACCCGCTGTACCGCAGTCCGAGCAGCGGGCGCCCGTCGCAGATGCTCGTCGACGTGGCCGGCGGGGAGTCCGGCGTACGGTTCGCCGACGGCTGCTCGGGCGCGTTGGCCGTGTCGTCCGACGGGCTCGTGGTCACCGCACTGTCCGTCGCCCCGTCGTGCACCGTCCGGGCGACGGTGGGGAACTTCACGAACCTCGAGAGCTCGCCCTTCGGGATCACGACGCGCGACTGATTGCGTCCGTTGCGCGACCAGCAGACGGACTGGAGGCCCGCGGCGGCGTCGCCACGGGCCTCCAGTCCGTCAGTCGGTCGGGTCAGCTGCCTGCGGACGCGGTCTGGACCAGGCGGACGGCTCCGCCGGACGACGCGTAGCCGCGCCCCACGGTCAGCGCGACCGGTGCACGGCGCGGGAGCGTGACGCCGAGCAGCTCGCCGTCGTAGTCGACGTCCGGCTGCAGGAGCACGCCACACCGCGACTTGCGGACGGCGCGGGTCCAGTGGCTGTAGAGCGACCGGAGGTCGGCAGACCGACCGGCGGCGACCACGCACAGACCGGGACGCTCCGTCGCGAGCAGGGTGGCGATCGCCTGGTCGCCGTCGTCGAAGCGTTCGGCGTCGTCGATGAGCAGGAGGACCGGACCGCGCTCGAGCCGCAGCCCGGCCAGCAGTGCGGGGACCTCGTCGGGTCCGACGGCGATGCGGTCGAACGATCCCGAGGCGAGCGGTGACCGACGGTCACAGATCGCCCAGACGGCCGGGCGGACGCCCTCTGCAGCGCGCGCCAGTGCCGCCAACGCCAGCAGGACGGTCGACTTCCCTGAGCGCGCCGGCCCCGCGACGAGCACGTGTTCGCCGTCGTAGACCTCGAGCGTGGCCGGAGCGAGGTCGTCCTCGGCGATCCCGACCGGCAGCCGCCACGGCTCGCTGGAAAAGACCGCACCGGCACCGAGCTCGTCGACCAGGACGGCATCGGGCAGCCGCCCGACCGCACTCGCCTTCGGAGCGGTGCCGGACCAGCGCTCCGCGAGGCGCTCGACCGCCTGCGCGAGCGGGACGTCGGGTGTCGCCACGTGTGACTGCAACCGCAGGACCGAGTCGATGAAGCGACCCGGCACCGGCGGCGGGACGTCCTTGGGGCGGACGCCGATCGAGGCGTAGTCGTACGGGTCCGCCAGGCGGAACATCCACTTCTGGGTGGTCACTTCGTCCATCGCGGACGGCACGGCCTTGGCCCGTGTCGTCGACACGGCGAACGAGATGCCCAGCGCGGGCCCCTCGGCGTAGACGCGGTACAGGGCGTCGAGCAGCAGCTGGCCCTCGAAGTCCTGGTACTCGTCGCGCAGTGCCGCGAGACCGTCGATCAGCACGATGGCACGCCGGCCGCCCGGAGTGGCACGACGGCGCTCGAGTTCGACGCGCAGGTGGCGGAGGAACCGCGCCTGCAACTCCCCCGCGCCGGCACCGGAGCCGACGTAGGCCGTGGTGTGCGGCAGCCGGGCGAGCGGAGCCAGGTCCCCTGGGCCCATGTCGAGCACCAGCAGGTCGAGGTCGTCCGGGCTCGTCGCGGCGGCGAGCTGCAGGGCGAGGGTGGCGAGCGCGGTGCTCGTCCCGCTGCCGGGGATGCCCATGAGCATGAGGTTGCCCTCGTCGAGGTCCCATCCCGTGGTGACCTGACGCTGGTGGTCGGGGTCGTCCGCCAGGGCGACGGGCACCGTCCGCGACGTGTCAGCGGCGTCGGCTGCCGCCAGCGCACCCAGCTCGACGCGGTCGCCGAGTGCCTCGGGCCAGATCGGGCGCGGCGGGGCGTAGCCGGCGGCGGCGTTCGCCTGCCCGATCGACTCGATGAGCTGGTCGAGGTCGGTCACGTCGGACGCCGTCGGAGCCGGGGCGGGCATCGGCGCCGGAACGCCGAAGACGTCCGTCGGCCGGACGGACACCGGCTGTTCGGCGCGTTCGTCACGGGCTCGGCCGGTGACGAGGGCTGTCTGCACCGGGGTGATGTCGTCCTGCCCGAGCTTCACGTAGGCACGACCGGTCTGCTGGCGACCGATGCCGGCGGCCGCGGGGACGCCGATCACGTTGGTGGAGTCCTCGCGGCTCTGCACCCGCAGCGCGACACGCATGTTGGTGTTCGCCAGGATGTCCTCGCTCACCACGCCGGCCGGCCGCTGGGTGGCCAGGATCATGTGGACGCCGAGTGTGCGCCCGACCGCCGCGACGGCGACGAGCGAGGTCAGGACGTCGGGGAAGTCCTTCGCCAGCATCGCGAACTCGTCCACGACGAGGAGCAGGCGCGGCATCGGCTCGTCCGGCTTCGTCGCCAGGTAGGCGTCGAGGTTGTCGATGTCCGCCCCGGCCGCGGCGAACACCCGCTGCCGTCGCTCGAGCTCGGCCTCGAGCGCACGGATCGCCCGGTCGGCGAGCTGCTCGTCGAGGTTGCTGATCGTGCCGATGGTGTGCGGTAGCCGCTCGCAGGCGGCGAACGCGGCGCCGCCCTTGAAGTCGACGAGCAGGAAGTTCAGGCGCGTCGGGTCGTTCCGCGCAGCGAGCCCGGCGACGAGCGACCGCAGGAACTCGCTCTTGCCCGATCCCGTCGTGCCACCGACCAGGCCGTGTGGTCCGTCGCGGACGAGGTCGATCTCGAGGACGCCGCTCTCCGACGAACCGATCGGCGTCGAGAAGCCGGTGCGGGCGTCCCAGGCCGTGCGGATCGCATCGGCTGGGCTCGTGCCCGTCGGGGTTCGCGCGACCGTGTCGTCACCCGCGAGCAGCTCCGGCAGGCGGACGAGCGACGGCAACGACGCACCCGGCACCAGCAGTTCGGGATCGTCGAAGTGCGCCACGCTGCGGGCGCTCCGTTCGGCGGTCTCGGCGCTGAGGCCGGCGAGCACGACGTCCTCGACGCGGGTCCGGTCCTCCGGCCGGTAGACCGTCGCTGCGGCGTCGGCCCCGACCGTGATGATCGTCGTACAGGCTGCGGGGAGCTGCTGCTCGTTGGTCGCGATGACGATCCCGCTCACCCGTCGGGGCTGCTCGCCGGGACGGAGCGACTGTCCGGGCACGGTGCGCCCTTCGCCGAGCAGGTTCCGGGCGGGTGCGTCGCGGCCCTCGGTGAGCACTTCCGAGTCGACCACGACGAGCAGGTTCGGGGTCGGGAGTTCGTCGAGCGACTCCCGCAGCCCCCGGAGCATCGCGGCGCTCTGGTCGCGCTGCGCCGACATCCAGCGGGCACCGGTGCTGCTCCCCGCCACGCGCGCGTGCGGCAGCCAGGAGGCCCACCCCCAGTCGTCCGCGCGGCCGGCGTCACAGAAGATGCCCACCGTCAGATCGGCGGGCCCGCAGTGCACGGTGGCCTGCGTGAGCAGACTGCGCGCCAGCGCGAGCGCGCCCTCGCGGTCGCCGACGATCCCGACGACGCCGGCGTCGGACAGGTCCGCCACGACCGGCGCAGCGGTGAGGCGACTGTCGGCGACGGCGGCCTTCGCCTCGTCCTCGAGCTTGGACGACGCCGCCCGCTGATCGAGTTCGGGGCGCCACGGTGCGTCACCGGTGCCGGCGTGCAGGCTCAGGAAGTCAGCGTCCTCGGAGCGTCGCTGCCACAGCAGGGTGGTGGGGAGCTCGGCCCGGCGGACGACGGTGGCCGGGTCGGGGACGAGTTCCTGCCGACGGGCCGCCTCGACCGCTGCGGCCTCGGCGATCTCACCGCGGAAGGACTCCACGGCCTCGGCGAAGCGGGTGTCCTCCTCCTTCAGGTTCTTCGCCCGACGGTGCTTCTGCTCGAACCACATGCCGATCGCGGTGACCGGCGACAGCAGCGCAAACAGAGCGAACCGGGCGTCGCCGAGCAGGAGCACCATCGCACCGGCGAGGACCAGTGGCGCTGCGACGGTGATCCAGCTGAACTTCGAGGCCTGCGGGACCTCGCGCTTGGCCGGTGGGTCGACGGTCTCGGTCTCGGTGTTCCGCCCGGCTCGGGGCGGGCGGTTGAACGGCGCGGTCGCCGCGGGCGTCAGGTTGGCCAGCGAACCCGCGGCCGGCACGGGTACCTCGTCCAGCGCCGGCCGGACCAGCAGCACGGCGCCGCCCACGATGACGCTCGTAGTCCCGGTGAGCAGGACTCCCTCGGCATCGATGCGCTCGCCCGCGATCACGGTGCCGTTCGTCGAACCGGCGTCACGCACCCGGACCCCGTCGTCCTCGCGCTCGATCGTGCAGTGCTCCCACGAGGCGCTCTCGGTGGGCAGCACGACGTCGGCTTGCGGCGCCCGGCCGACGACGAGCTTCCGGCTGCGCGGGACCGGTACGACGAGACCCGCGTCGAGTCCCCCGGCGAGGGTGACGCTCCACCCGTCGATCGTCTGCGGTCGCTCCTGCGGTGCGCGGCCGATGCGGGAGCCCTCGAGCAGGACGAGGTCGCGCAGCGGGGTCGCCGCACTGGTGCGGTGACCGTCGACCGCGAGGGTCGTCTCGGCGTCCAGTTCGACGCCGATCGCCGCCGAGAGGAGCTCCCCCAGCGAGGACGCGCCGGACCACCCGTCGACCTCGACCGCTTCACGTCGGTCGTCGAGCTCGATCAGCAGGCGCATGCTCGCGGTGTCCTTCTCGGGTAGTGCGTGGGTGGGTCAGTGTGCGGTGGAGTCCTCGAACCACACCAGCGAGGTGGCTTTTGCCGCATCGTCGCCGGATGCGTCTTCGGAGCCAGCAGCGGCGGCGTTGTCGGGTCGGAGTCCGAGTGGCTGTGCCGAGGCCGCCAACACCGTCGCGGACGCACCGAGCGCCTGCTGCCGCGTGAAGTCGAGCGCCGGACCGGCGATGCCCGCCGCGGAGTCGAGGTCGAGCGCGGCGAGGGCATCGGTCACGTCGGAGGGCTCCGTGCTGCCGGCCTTGCCGACCGCGCGGACCAGGGCGACGACTGCGTCGTGGCTGCGGGCGTCCGCTGCTCCGGCCACCGCCGAGAACGGCCGGTCACCCGTCAGGTTCTGGGCGTCAGGATCGTCGGCGAGCACCCGGACCCCACCGAGGAACGCGGACATGGCCCGGCCTTCGGCGTCCGAGGAGAGCGCCCGTGCGTCGTCGGTGGCCACCCCGACGGTGCGGAAGGAGCCGCTCAGGCTGCCGCCGGCATCGATGAGTGCGGCGCCGAAGGCCGGACTCGTCGCGTCCGGGGTGAGGACGACCGGCACGGTGACGTCTGCGGCCTGCAGTGCCGCCACCAGGGCACCCTGTCGTTGCGCGGACCCGCTGACGACGACAGCGTCCGAGTCCGGCGTGGCCTTCGGGCCGGCGTCCGCGGCCTCGGCGGTGTCGTCGTCTGCGTCGGTCGCGCCGGTCCGCGAGGCGATGGTCGCGGCGAGCTCCGCGGTGTCTGCGGTGTCGTCCCCGTCGAGGACGTGCGCCACTCGGAGGTCTGCGGGCGCACCACCGCCGAGGTTCACCAGGAGCGGCGACTTCGCGTCGCCGAGCGCCGTCGTCATCGCGGCGCCGATCGACTCGGCGGTCGGCGCGGTCGACCACGAGTCCTTCTCGGCCGAGGCGTAGGGCACCACCACCGGGATGTGCTTCTCGGCCGCCGTCGTCAGCGCTCCGGAGACGTGATTGCCGGACGACGCGACGACGATGCCCGCGACGCCGCTCTTCGCCAGGGACTCCACCGCGGTCTTCGCCCCCGCGGACGTCCCGCCGTCGTTCTTCGTGACGAGGGTGATGTCGGTCCCGCCGAGCGCCAGTCGTCGCTCGGCCACCAGGGTGCCCTGTGCCGCCTCGTTCCACTCGGACCCTTCACCGTCGCCCAGGGTGACGACGACGCCGATCTTCGTGGTGTCGGGGACGTGCTTGACGGTGATCTCCACCGGCACGGTGGCCGGGACAGCCTCGGCCGGCGTGCTGCTGCCGATCGCCCGGAAGGTCAGGACGGCAGCGACCACCGCGGCGACCAGGAGCACCGCGATGGCGGCGATGACCAGCGGACGGCGATTACGCGGACGTCCCGCCTCGGTGCCATCGGACTCGTCGATCGTCTGGTCGCTCATCGGTCCGCCCCGATCCGGAAGGTGTACAGCGTGGTCGAGGTCGCGCTGGCCGGCACCTTGAGCTGGAAGGCGGGCAGCGTCGTCGCGGCGTCGAGGGAGGCTCGGAACTGCTCCTGCTGGAGCAGGATCCCGGCGACGTCCTCGGCGCGGACGTTCGCGTAGCCCGCGGCGTTCTGCGATGCCAGGGCGAGCTGGTAGTCGGCGGAGTCGGACTTCGCCGCGCTCGTGGCCATCGCGCCGAGGATGCCGGATCCGTTGACCTTGCGGTCGCCCAGGTCGAGCATCACCCGGTTGAGGTCGCCGGTGAGCAGTGTGGAGGCTCCCTGCACGTCGCGGGTCGAGGCGCTCGTGCTCGCGGCGATCTGCTCGAGACTCGAGGCTGTCTGACGGTCGACGGCGGATGCCAGCTCGGAGCCTTCCTGCTCGAGTGTGCCCTTCTGCTCGTCGATCGTGCCCTTCGAGTCCTTCGTGACCTCACCCGAGGTGGACCGGAGCCCGGCAATCGACTTGTCGAAGGCGTCGCGGACGGCCTGGTTGCTCGCGGACGCCGTGGTCGAGACCTTCCGCACCTGTGCGTCGATGGCCTTCTTGAAGGTCTCCGACGACTGGTCGGAGGCGTCCTTGAAGGTCTTCTCGACCTCGGCAGCGAGGTCGATCTGCGTCTGGCGGACGGTCCCGAGCTGCGTCGCGATGACCGTCTGCGACCTGTCGGCGTCCGAAACCGCTGCGCGAAGTCGTTCGATCGTCGAACCCACGTCGTCGCTGCCACCACGGACGGCATCTCGGACAGCGCGGATGCTGTCGTCGAGCGCGGTCAGGTCAGTCCGCAGGCCGGCGATCGCGCTGCCGATGGACCCCTCAGCCGTCGCGTCGGCACTGGTTGAGTCGACGACTTCCTGCCAGCGCGCCGTCTGGTCGTCCAGTCGTTCGTCCATCGGGTCGGTGAACCCGAGGCCGGGCTGGAGCACGGTTCCCTCGGGCGCACCGGCGCAGGGCTCGGCCGTCAGGTAGCCACGGAGACGATCGGCGTCGGCCTGGTTGAGCTGTCCGAGCGTCGCGAGGGTGCAGAGCTGGTCCGCGACCGCCGAGTTCTGGCGCTGCATCGAGAGCGGGAACCCTGCGCCGTCGACCAGGTCACGTGCCGCCTCGGCACGGTCGTGCGTGGTCTGCACGGCCGTCGCCAGTGCGTCGATTCGCGTGCCGATCTGGTCCGCGCTCGCCGACAGCGCGCGCAGGGCGTCACCGGTGCCGCCGTCGCCACCGTTCTCGTACTCGTCGAGGGCATCGGAGATGCTGGTGAGCTGCGCGTCGAGGCCGGCAGCGCTCGCGATCGCGGCGTCCACCGTCTCGGGCTGCAGCCGCGCGGCGAGTGCCTGCCCGGTGCTCACCAGCCCGATCAGCGAACCGTTGATCGCGGTCGACGATTCGTAGAGCGTGCAGGTCAGCGAGTCTCGCGCGTCCGTCGCGGCGCAGGTCGTCGCGTCCGGGTCCTTCGGGCCGATGGCAGCGGCGAGCTGCGCACTCACCTGCTGCTTGCACGCCTCGCTGGCATCGGCGTAGCCGGTGAGCTGCGCCGAGACGCGGAGGAGGTTGCCGTAGACACTGCCCCCGGCGGACGGGGTCTTCGGCGTGGCCGCGCACCCGTTGCCGTCGAGCACCGTTGCCGGCGCGGTCGCGGACGTGTCGCCGAGCAGGCTGTCGAGACTCGTGGTGGTCTGCTGGAGCTGCTGCAACACCGTCGACTGCGTGGCCTTGACCGTGGTGCCGAGGTCGCTGTTCAGTGAGCCGAGCTGTCCGGAGAGGGACTGCATCGTGCTGGCCAGGGAGGAGCTGCTCTCCTTGAGGCGCTCGGCCGTGCTGACGCCGAGGGTCTCCGACGTCGTCTCGAGGTTCGACCGGACCTCGGTGATGGTGCCACCGGCACGCGCCAGCACCTCGTTCACCTGCGAGATCAGGTCGATCGTGCGGCGCTGGAGCGCGAGTTCGGAGTCGCTGTCGGACCCGAAGGCCGCGTTGACGACGCCCGTGGAGGACAGGTCCGTGGACAGCCCGGGCTGCGCGGCGACGTCGATGGTGGGCGCGGTGAAGTCCTCGACGTCGGCGACGAGGTGCAGCGTGCTGCTCGCGCCGGAGGTCGGCGGGGCGAGCAACCGGCCCCACTGGACGACCGCGTCGCCGTCCTCGTTGGTGCTCACGACACCATCGGTCGACGAGCCGGAGTCGGCCGAGTCCGTGACGACGCGGTCGGCGGCGGTCCCCGCCAACACGGTCGACGCCGCGATGCTGAAGGGCGCGCCCACGAGTGCCGGGGTCGAACGCGACGTGCCGGCGACGTCGTAGGTCAGGTTCTTCGACGTGACCGTCAGGTTCTCGATCGTCAGGTCGATCGACACCCGACCCGAGTACCCGTCGAGGTCGGCCAGGTCCGTGCCGGTCTTCTTCTTGGTCGAGTACTGCGTCGTGATGCGCAGTGGCAGGTCACTCGCCGCCTTCGCGGGGTCGTGCTCGGTCGTCGCGGACGAGGAGTCCTTGCCTGCGACGGAGATAGCGGTGTCCGAGATCGACGTGATCGAGCCGTCCGCGGCGAGGCGCGTGTCGACGGTCTGCAGGACCCGCGAGGGGTCGGCAACAGGCTTGTCGTCGGAGGTGCAGCCGGCGAGCACCAGCGCAGCGATCCCCGTGACGGCGACCGTCCCCGCGATCCGTCGTCCGGTCCGTCGTGCTCCGGTGTTCCCGGCACGCTGGTTCATCACGGTCTTCCCCCCAAGAGAATCGTCGAGCACATCGATGCTAGTTGCTGAACGGCGTCAGGTCCGGGCTGGTCTTCCCCGGGAGCCACCCCCGTTCGGGCCACAGCTCGCTACTGAAATCCAACATAGAGCATCCGCGAGGGTGCCCGTACCTGTCCACGGGGCGCTGATACTCTGCACGCATGATCCAGGGGGACCAGGGCGTCACGCCCTTCGAACGCCGGCGCACGAACGCACGAACGGGGGCGGACCGGTGAACATCAACCTGTCGCCGGTGCTCATCGCGCTGATCGCCATGATCGCCATCCCGGCCGCCGTCAGCGCGCTCGTCCGTCAGAACGACCGGAAGCGGCCACCGTCCACCGTCGTGGGCGACGAGGCGTACGGCGTGCTCTTCACCGTCCGTGCTCGCCGGTTCAGCTACCTGCTGCTCCGGATCATCGGGATCGTCGTCATCGTCGTCGGCGGGTTCTTCTTCCTGGCCACGCTCAGCCTGCTCGACGACCCCGACGCGATCGGCATGCTCATCGCCGGCGTCGGCATGGTGCTGTTCGGGATCCTGTTCGTCTACCTCGGCGTCGGTCAGAAGCGCCGTCGCGTCGAGGCGTACGACTCGCAGCTGGTCGTGACGCCGATGTTCCGTGCCGCGCGGACCGTCGACCTGGCGGCGATCAAGCGCATCCGGCCCACCACCAACCGGTTCGGTGGCCTGGACATCAAGGTGAACGGCCAACGCGGCGTGATCAGCGTCCTGTCGATCGACGCCGCCTATCCCGAGCTCTGTGCATGGCTCGAGCAGCGGGCGCCCGCGCAGTGGGGTGAGTTCGTCGGGGCCTTCGGGCGCTGAGCGGCGCGCTGCTGCTGCACTTGGCCGACGGACCTACCGTGTTCGCACGGGCTCGAAGCTCTTCACGTACACGGCCTGGCGGATCGTGTTCAGGAATGCCCGCATCGTGAGGGAACCCTCGCCGACGTCGAACCGGTAGCGCTCCCCCTCGATGACGCCCCGCGCCAGTTCGTCCTCGTTGTCGCGGTTCACACCCCAGGTCTGCACGAGCGTTCCGCAGTCGGACGTCTCGAACACGACCTGCGACGTCGACGAGCCCACGCCCTTCAGGGAGCGAGACGAGTCCGCACTGCTGTGCGCGGAGCTGACGGTGCAGACGACGTGCACCCGGTGTCCTGCGTCGTAGACCTTCAACGTGATCGGCCCGACGAAGAAGCCCAGCAAGGGAACGAGCACGACGAAGGCGAAGACGATCGAAGCCATGATCCTGTCTCGCGGTACGCGTCTTCGCCGTGCGAGTCGCTCAGCCCTTGAATCACTCATCGACACCGGCCGCGGGCTCACCCGGCTCGCTCACGCCGTACACCTCCGGAGCCAGCGTCGACCACGGCGCATGCTCGGGCTGTCCGAACGTGGCGACGAGGGCAGATCGCATGGGGGCTATCTGCACAGCCGACGCGGCGTCCTCGACGGCGTGGTCGTCGAGTTGCTTGAGCAATTCCGACATTGTCATGTTTGCTGTGCTCCTTCAGTGCTGGAACAGCGAGTCCATCACGGGAATGTGCGCGTCGCCCGCAGCAGCGCGGAGAGTGACCGCTGGAACGCTTTGGTCGCAGGGACATCGCCCGCGCCGTCAGGCGTGACCACGAACATGTCGCCCATGCCCCCTGCCCCCGTGTTCGACGCGGAGTAGATCCTTCGGTAGATCCGCCGCCGAGCAAGCCACGCCTCCTCGACGCGGAGTGCCTCGGCCTGGCGGAGGTAGAAGCCCTCCGCCTCACGAGCCCCCATCCGGCAGAGGAATCCGGCCACCTCGTTGCACAGCACGACGACCTCGTCCCGTGTGCTCCTTCGTCTCAACATCACCGCTCCGGCTCACTCGTCGTTTGGGCTGTCACGCGATCCACGCCGGGGCGTCTCCGAGGCGAGCACGCCGGTGTAGCTGTAGATCTCCGGCGCTACCTTCCGGATCTTGAGGCCGGCACGCAGCCTGAACGAGCCAGCACCGACAGTGAATCGGTAGCGCTCGCCTGGTTCCACCGCGGACGCTATTCGCTGCATGCTGGACCGATCCACGCCTTCCAGGTAGAGGAGATTCCCGCAATTCGCGTGGAAGGTGACCTGGGGTTGTGCACCGCCGGCTCCCTTCGCGGACCGGGAAGACGACATGTTCGCCTCTGCCGAATCGACCCGACACACGACGTTCATGCGGTGCCCATCGTCGTACCGCCCGAGAATCGACGGGCCGAAACCGAACGTGGCCACCGGGAGCCCGATGATCAAGAACAACAGTCCGACGGCCTGCAACCGCTCAAGAAAGACACGTGCAGGGCTCTTATGAGCAGGACGAAACGTGCCATCAGAAGCAGCACTCACCAGTAAATGATCGCCTCCAGCCGCCTTCTTCGCCAACCGGACGTTCGGTGTCTCCACGTGCCATGGATCCCCGCATCGCGTCCGCTCCGCTGGGAAGTCCGGGGTCGAGGTGGATAGTAGAAAAAGCGAGGTCACTGGCTTCGGTCGATAGCTCATCTTCCACACAAACCTGTTCGAAATCCCGTAGAGGCTAGCAGCTAGGTGCTTCACTGAACTCTTTCGCCCCTACTTGCGGACTTGGCTATAGCCGTAAACCGTCGGAGCTACTTTGACAAACTTGAGACCCTTCCGCAGATTGAACGAGCCAGCACCAACTTCGAACCGATACGGCGCGTTCGATTCAACCGAGCCGGCTATTCGTTTCATACTCGATCGATCGACCCCGTCTGCGTAGATGAGATTCCCGCAGTCTGTATGGAAGGTCACCTGCGGTCGCGAGCCTCCCGCGCCTTTCGCAGACCGTGAAGACGCAATGTTTGCTTCGGCGGAATCAACTTTGCAGGTTACTTTGATTCGATGAGAATCATCGTATCGCCCGAGCCAGGTCGGTCCGACCGTTAATGCCAGGAGAGGAATCACGATGACGCCTAGCACGATTGCTACTGCAATCACTCGATTCCCCCAGACGGGTGCCCTGCTTTTCCTCTTTCGGAGCAGCTTCGACGCAACCCGATCATCTTCGGTGGACTTCACCAGCCGACCCTGGCCTCTATGCGCGGCTGGGACCCGCACATCGGCTCGTCAGCGCCGCGTATGGCCCCGCTCAGTAAGGTCCTGCCGAAATCATCGCCTTGCACGTCCGGCCACCGCCATCGAGGGCACGGACCGCCGAGGACCGAGTACGGCGTCGCTGCGAAAGCATGATCACCAGCGAGCACGAGGGGCAAGGCGATTCCGAGTGCACCGATCGTCGCCGCAGCCATGAGGACGCCGCGATGCTGCTCGACGCCACCCGCGTGCGGGGACCCAACCCCTAGAGACCATGCGTGAACGTCGAGACCGCGTCGCACGCTACTCCTGGGTTGCCTTGAAGTCGCGCACATCAGGTGCGACCTTGACCAGCTGAAGAACCGAGCGCAACCGGTAGGTCCCCTCTCCAACTATGAATCGGTAGCGCTGCCCCGCCTTGAGTTCGTCGGCCACCCGATCGACATTGTCCTTGTTGATACCTGAGTCGATCAGCAACCGCCCACAGCCTTTTGTCTCGATGACAACTTGACTGCCCGAACTCCCGACGCCCTTCAAGGAACGACTCGAAGTACTCCCCGCTTTTGCGGATTCAACAGTGCAAGTTACGGACATTGGGTGAGAATCGTCGTACACGCCCAAAGCGATCGGCGCTACAAAGAATGCCAAGATCGGGAAGACAACGACGAGGAAGAGCAAGAGCACGGCGATGGTGCGGTTCCGAAATACACGCCGCCTGGCGACGTCCGTCCCAAGCCGGGTCTCCGTATTCGGCACGGTTACGCTCTCTTTCTCTCGTCGCCCGCCACTCATGGCGCACGATGTGAAGTGACGGTAGGACCCCGCGCCCCTGCAAGGAACCCTGTTCCAAAGGTCTGGACCAGGTTTGCGCGACTCTGATCCCCGCCCGGGCGGACCAGCTCATTTGCCACGGCACCAAAGCCGCCTGCACTGTGGTTCACCGCACCACCGATCAAAGCGGTCGCTGATGGAGAACTGAGGTCCAAGTTCTTGACGATCTTAGCTCCGAGCGCCCCGGATCCCAGGCTGAAGCCCGCCCCCAGACCGAAGCCGGACGCCGCAGACGCCGCGTAACCGCCGGCAGTGTGCGAGACGTCTTCGTCGAACATGTACCCGCCGACGTTCTGCGTGGCACCTGACACTCCTGACGAGATCGCCGAGCGAGTAGTCGATGTCAAGGCCTGCGTGCCGATCCGCTGGAGCACTGGAGCACCTGCGCGAGCAGCCGCTGTCCCGAGTTTCGAGAGACCCAGCGCGCTTCCCCCTCCGGCAGCTCCCGACACACCACCAACGAGAGTGTCCAGGCCGACCTTTCCCCAATCGACCTTGCCGTTCTCCCCCCTGTTTTCCTTGATCGATAGCCCCCCGGCCAAAGCAGCTCCGCCGCCGGCCATCACGGCAATCGCGACCACCGGGCCGATCGGTGTGCACATCGCGAGGACTGTCGCTGCGACGCCGAGGCCGATGGCGATGTTCGAGATCAGCTCCGAGTGCTCGTCGGCCCAGTCACGCACGTTGGCGATTGCACCCTGATTCGCATCCCGGTAGGCCTGCAAGTCCTTGTCAGTCGCCGGCCGCAACCCGAGCGGGTCGACGGCTTGCAACGGATCGTTGCCCGCGTACGAGTACGGGTTCCCCGACCACGCGGCACCCAGGATCGGAGCCAGCGGATCGACCGACAGGAAGCCCCGCGCCGCAGGGTCGTACACACGGGCCCCGAGCCACTCCAGCCCTGCGACGGACACCCCACCCGAGCCGGTCAGGGACACCCCCGCGGGCAGCCCGACGTCGGTGACGGCAGCGAGCGCAGCCCACGGGTCCGCAGCATCGGTCGCGCGCGCACTCCGCCAAGCGGGCTGCGTCACGGCATCGCCGATCGCGGTGACACCCCCCGGCAGGTCGAGCAGCGACGTGTCGGCGATGCTGATGAGTGACGGCACGACCGCGGCGGAGTCCCACCACGCGGCGACCCCACCCACCTCGGCGAGCTCACCGAGCGCGTCGACCCAGACGTCGAGCCGACCGGTCTCGGCGTACGAGGCGTCGCGGTCGACGACGGCAGCGAGGTACCCCAGGTCGGACCACGCGTACTCGGTGGTCGAACCATCGGCTGCGGTCCGCCGGATGCGGCGGCCGAGACCGTCGTGGACGTACTCGGTGCGGCCGGCCTCGGTGGTCGTCGCGACCAGCTGTCCGGCAGCGTCGTACTCGTGGCGCGTCTCGACACCGCCGACGGATTCGACGACGAGTCGCCCACCGTCGTCGTAGGCCCACGTCGAGTTCCCGGCGCGCACGAGCTGCCCGGCGGCGTCGTACTCGTAGGACACCGCTCCGGACGGTCCGTCGACCGCGGTGATCCGCGCATCGGCATCGCGCTCGATCCGCGTGCTGCTGGCACCGTCGAGCGTGGTCGAGGTGTGCGCGACGAGGGCGCCTCCCTCGTACGACCACGACTGCACCAGGTCGCCCGTGGCCGCCTGGACGATACGACCCGAGGCGTCGTAGGTGAACGCGCCGGCAGCGGTGCCGTCACGGTCCACCCCGACGACACGGCCGACGGCATCGCGACGGTAGGTGGTGCGGGTGCCGTTCGGGTCGACCCGAGTAGTGCGGTTGCCGTCGGCGTCGTACTCCCACGCGACGGACTGGTCGCCTCGGGCTCGGCGGACGAGCAGGCCGCGGCGGTCGTGCTGGAGCTCGTGCTCGATCGTCCGGCCTGCACCACGGGTGTGGTCCGACACGACGACAATTCGGTGGACGGCGTCGCGGGTGATCTCCGACTGCACCGCACCGTCGACGAGCACGGCCTGCTGGCGGCCGGCTGCGTCGTACGTCCACTCGGTGGTGCGGCCGTCGGGATCCGTCTGGCGGATCTGGCGCCCGGCCGGGTCGTAGGCCGCCGTGGTCGTCCGTCCGAGCGGGTCGGTGACGGCGACCACGTGGTCGGCGGCGTCGTACTCCCGTCGAGTGGTCCCGCCGGCAGGGTCGGTGATCGTCACCAGGCGCCCGCGCTCGTCGTACTCGAACGAGGTGACCCCGTCGAGACCGTTGACGACCTGGATCAGCTGCCCGGCGGCGTCGTAGCGGAACCGACGACGGCCGAAGCGTGCGTCGTGGCTGGAGACGAGCCTCCCGGCCTGGTCGTAGCGGAACCGCGCGGTGCCGGAACCCGGAGTCGACTGCGTGACCACGCGCCCGACGGCGTCGTACGTGATCTCCTCGACCTCGCCGGTGGGCAGGGTCCGGGCCACGACACGGGAGTCCGCGTCGTAGGTGAGCGTCGTCCGCGCCCCCGCGGCGTCGGTGGCTGCGGCGGGACGCCCGCAGGCGTCGTACTCGTACGTGGAGCGCGCGCCCGAGGGGGCGACCAACGCGACGACGCGACCGGCGAGGTCGCGCTCGAGTCGGGTCAGTCCGCCTTCGCCGTCGACGAGTTCGAAGGGGCGACCGGCGGCGTCGTAGGTGATGAGTTCGGAACCGGTCTCGTCAGACGTGGACTCGACGGGTCGGCCGTACTCGTCGAACCGGACGGTCGCGGTGTCGAAGGCGTCGCGCAGCGTCGCGACGCCGGTCGCGACGTCGTCCGAGAACTCCTGACGGACGCCCGTCGGGTCGACGGTCGCCGTCAGCTCGCCGACGACGTCGTACTCACGCCGCCAGGTCGCGCCAGCGGGATCGGTGACGGCCTGGAGGCGCGACAAGGCGTCGTGCGCGAACGTCCAGACCGCGCCGCCCGGCAACGCGAGCTCCGCCAGGTTCCCCTGGTCGTCGAACGTCCGTGAGACGCGTCGACCCAGTGGGTCGGTCGTGGTCGCGAGTTCGCCGTTCGGGGCGTACTCGAGCGTCGTCCGTGCTCCGAGCGGATCCGTGATCGCAGCGATCCGTGCTCCGGCGGCGTACTCGAAGCGCCAGACGGCTCCGTCGGCGTCACGTCGTTCGACGAGGAGCCCGGCGGCGTCGTAGCGGTACTCGCTCCGTGCACCGGATGGGCTGATCGCGGCGACCGGGTGACCGGCCGCGTCGCGCTCGATCCGAGCGGTGTCGCCGACGGCGTTGGTGGTCGAGACGAGCTCACCGAACGCGTCGTAGGAAAGCGTCAGGACCACGCCGGTCGGGTCGACGACATGGGTGAGGGAGCCGTCCTGCCAGGTCAGCTCCGTCCGGCCGCCGACCGGGTCGACGATGACCGACGGGTCGCGGTCGTCGCCCACGTACTCGTAGCTCACGACGGCACCGGCCTCGGTGACGACCGTCGTCACGCGGTCCTGGTCGTCGTACCCGTAGGTCAGGTCGCCGCCGGACGGCGTGACGGTCCGGGTCTTCCGGCCGCGGTCGTCGTACGCGTGGACGGTCACCGACCCGTCGCGCTCGGTCGCCGACACCAGGTTGCCGTGCCGGTCGTAGCTCATCGACTGGCGTCGGTCGTCGGAGTCGATGACCCCGACGAGACGCCCCTTGGCGTCGGCGATGTAGGAGTTCGACCGCGAGCCGTCGTGGTCGGACACCACGGTGACGCGGCCGGGCAGGTAGGCGAACCGCACGGTGCGGCCGTGCGGGGTGATCTGTTCGACCACGCGGCGCTGGTCGTCGTAGGTGTTGTCGACCTCGACGACACCGGCCGCACTCGTGACCGTCGTGATGAGGTCGTCGTCGTTCCAGCCGTAGGCCCGGGTGCCGACGGCGTCGGTCACCGAGGCGAGTCGGCCGCGATCGTCGTACCCGTACTCGATCCGGCGGCCGTCGGAGGCGCGGAGCACCGCCACCCGGCCGTCGACGTGGTCGATGTCGATCGAGCGACCGCGCTCGTGCACCAGGCGCACGACGACGTCGTCGGCGTCCCGCTCGACGCGGACCGCGGTGCCGGCACCGCCGCGCTGTCCGAGCCACAGCCCGGACGGCGAGAAGTCGATGCGCTCACCCTGGTTGTCGCGGACGACGAGTCGGTCGCCCTCGGCCGCGAGCCAGCGGTTCTCGCCGACGCCGCGGGCCCACCCCTCGCCGTCACGTGGGAAGCGCACCTGGCGACCGTCGGCGCCGACGAACGACGCGCCCTCGTCGTCGAGGAGCAGACGGGTCTCGAGGATCGACGCCCACCCCGGACCGAAGAGGCCGACGTGCTGGTCGAGGGAGTTGTACATGCGGGTCACCTGCAGCGCCGCAGATGCACCGGTGAACGCCAGGTCGAGCTCCGGCTCGAGGAAGTTGCCCGTCGTGGTGTTCACCGGGTCCATCGAGAAGCCGGTGGTGGGCTGGGCGCCGTAGGCCGATGGTGGATCGAACTGCAGGTCGGTGCGGGACTGCGAGACCCCGGCGGCAGCCAGGGCTGCGGCGAGCGCGGCGTCCGAGACGGTGGACACGGCGCCCTCGCCGCCAGCGGCCGCGAATGCATCGGCGATCGTGTTCGCCCACGTGACGTCCTGGTCGTTGGCAGCAAGCCACTTGTCGAACGCTGACACGAGCCCGTCGGCGTTGATCGTTCCCCACGAGCACTTCGTCGCGAAGTCGTCGAGCTTGCCGCGGAGCCCCGCGGGCTTCCCGGCGAGGTCGCTGTTGAGCGAGGTCGATCCGGCGGCGAAGGAACGCAGGTCCTCCGGCTTGGCGGACGAGGTCCCGCCGCCACCACTCCCACCCGCGCCCGGATTCGGGGTCTGGCGTGTGGTCGACTTCGCACTGGCGGGCGCGAAGGTCGGAGCATCCTCGTGCTCGACCTTGGGCGGCTCCGGTGCGCCGGCGACCTTGTCGTGCATCCACTCGAAGAAGTTCCGGTCACCGTACTCGGCGTACCAGTCGCGGGCTTTCTTGCGACGGGCGTTCTCGCGCTCGGCGGCCGCCTTCATCTGGTCGACCCAGCCCGCGACGGTGCGCAGGTTGGTGGCGATGTCCTCGGCGTCACTCTTCGCGGTGCCGGCGTTCTGCGCGAAGAGCTCGGAGAAGTGCCCGCGGAACTCCTGCGATGCGGTGGTGACGTAGGACTGCCGCGAGCCGGCCTGACCCTCGATCGACTCGGCCGCGTCGTTCAGCGCCGTGCTGAGTGCGTCGGCCGTGCCGTTGTCGAACTTGACTGGCTCATTGCCGTGCAGGTCCACCATGGTTCATCCCCCGAAGTCGTGCTGATCGTGCTGGTGAAGCGGCCCCACCGACCGCGAACGCCCGGACCGCCGCGAGTGCGACGGTCCGGGCGGGAACAGGCCGGTGCTTACGCGCCGCCACCTGCGGTGAAGATGTCCTGCGAGATCTTGTCGAGCTGCGTGCGGAGCTGCTCGAGCTCGGTCTTCGCCTTGTCCAGAGCAGCCTTGGTCTCCGGCCAGGTGGACCCGCGGAACGTCGCCGCGAGCGGGCCGTCCCAGACGTTCGAGTCGGACAGGATCCGGCCCTGGGCGTCGAGCTGCGAGATCTGGTCGGTGAAACCACCGTTGATGATCGACTGGACCTGACGGATGGCGGTCTTGGCCTGCTCGGTCGAAAGGACACGCGACATGATGAACCTCTTTCATTCGTAGCTGCACCCCCGCGCAGTGGAATCCCCCCGGAGGCTCTGACACGGCCCACCATACCCACAAACCCAGGCAGATGTCACCGTCGGTATATCGTGACCCTTCCTCCACATCCGAACGGTTCACCACCGGTTTCCACAGCGTCCACCGGGGCCCCTCCGGTGGCAGGGGCCGGGTGGCAGGATGTGGGGATGGACACCGAACCGCAGCTCGACGGCGAATCCGTCGCACCCGACCTCGACGACTTCGACGAAGTCATCGAGATCGAGCACGAGTCACTGCCGACGGACCGCTACTTCGACCGTGAGCTCAGCTGGCTCCGGTTCAACCAGCGCGTGCTCGAGCTGGGTGAAGACCGCACGCAGCCCCTGCTGGAGCGGGCGAACTTCCTGGCGATCTTCGCGTCCAACCTCGACGAGTTCTTCATGGTCCGCGTCGCCGGCCTGAAGCGCCGCATCGACACCGGCATCGCCGTCCCGACCAACGTCGGCCGTGCCCCCAGCGACGTCCTGCGGGACATCGCGAAGAAGGCCCACGAGCTGCAGGACCGGCACGCCCAGGCCTTCATCGGGTCACTCAAGCCCGACCTCGACGCCGCGGGCATCCACATCGAGCACTGGTCCGACCTCGACGAAGCCGACCGGCAGCGGATGCGGGAGTACTTCAACGAGCAGATCTTCCCGGTGCTCATGCCCCTGGCCGTCGACCCGGCGCACCCGTTCCCCTACATCTCCGGGCTCTCGCTCAACCTGGCGGTGCGGGTCCGCAACCCGAAGTCGCAGCGCCAGGAGTTCGCGCGCCTCAAGGTGCCGCAGAACTTCTCCCGCTTCATCAAGCTCCCCGACGACAACTCCGGCCGGATGCGCTTCATCCCGCTCGAAGAGCTCATCGCGAACCACCTCGACGACCTCTTCCCGGGGATGGAGGTCCTCGAGCACCACGTGTTCCGGGTCACCCGCAACGAGGACGTCGAGATCGAGGAGGACGAGGCCGAGAACCTCATCCAGGCCCTCGAGCGCGAGCTCCTGCGCCGCCGGTTCGGTCCGCCGATCCGCCTCGAGATCACCGAGGACATGGACCCGGTGACCCTCGACCTGCTCGTGCGTGAACTCGACATCACCGAGGAAGAGGTCTTCCGGCTGCCGTCGCCGCTCGACCTCGGCGGACTGTTCGAGATCTCCAAGATCAACCGCCCCGACCTGCACTACCCCAAGCACGTGCCGACCACCCCGGTGCAGTTCCAGCCGGGTGAGCCGAACACGAAGCCCGACCTGTTCCGCGCGATCAAGGCGAACGACGTCCTGGTCCACCACCCCTACGAGTCCTTCGCCACGAGCGTGCAGGCGTTCCTCGAGCAGGCCGCGGCCGACCCGAACGTCCTGGCGATCAAGCAGACCCTGTACCGCACCTCCGGGGACAGCCCCATCGTCGAGGCGCTGATCGACGCTGCGGCCGCCGGCAAGCAGGTCCTCGCCCTGGTCGAGATCAAAGCTCGCTTCGACGAGCAGAACAACATCACCTGGGCCCGGAAGCTCGAGAAGGCCGGCGTGCACGTCGTCTACGGCCTGGTGGGGCTGAAGACGCACTCGAAGCTGGTGCTCGTCATCCGGCAAGAGGGCGGGACGCTCAAGCACTACAGCCACATCGGCACGGGCAACTACAACCCGAAGACCTCGCGCATCTACGAGGACATGGGGCTCTTCACCTCGGACGACACGGTGGGCAAGGACCTGACCCGCCTGTTCAACGAGCTGTCCGGCTACGCCATCGAGAAGAAGTTCAAGCGCCTGCTCGTGGCACCGCTGCACCTGCGGAAGGGCCTGCTCAAGCGCATCCAGACCGAGGCCGCCAACGCCCGCGCCGGCAAGCCCTCGGGCATCCGGATCAAGGTCAACTCGATGGTCGACGAGCAGATCATCGACGCGCTGTACCTGGCGAGCCAGGCCGGGGTGCCGATCGACGTGTGGGTGCGCGGCATCTGCTCGCTCAAGCCGGGCATGGAAGGCGTCAGCGACACCATCCGCGTGCGGAGCATCGTCGGGCGCTACCTCGAGCACTCCCGCGCGTTCGCGTTCCACAACGACGGCGACCCGGCGGTGTTCATCGGCAGCGCCGACATGATGCACCGCAACCTCGACCGACGCGTCGAGGCGCTCGTGCGACTGGTCGCCCCTGACCACATCAACGAGGTCCAGGAGATGTTCGACCTGGCGATGGCCGACACCGCCAGCTCGTGGCACCTGGAGTCCGACGGCGAGTGGACGCGGCACTCCACCGACGATGCGGGCCGTCCGCTCGAGGACGTGCAGAATGTGACCATGCGGAAGATCTCGGCCCGGAAGCGCTCGACTCGGTGAGCGGCGGTCCCTCGGGCCCCGTCGTCGCTGCGGGTGCGGTCGTCTGGCGCGAACAGGACGGCACGCCCCTCGTGCTGCTCATCCACCGCGACCACCACAAGGACGTCTCCCTGCCCAAGGGCAAGGTGGACCCGGGCGAGGCCGTCCCGACGACCGCCGTGCGCGAGATCGACGAGGAGACCGGGTACCGCGTCCACCTCGGCGCACCGCTCGGCACCGCCGAGTACGTGCTGCCGAACGGCCGCGACAAGGTCGTGCACTACTGGGCGGCCCGGGTCTCGGCGAAGGAGTACGCCCGCGCGGGCGCCTTCGTGCCGAACCACGAGGTCGCGGCGCTCGAGTGGGTGACCATCGACGACGCCCGCAATCGCCTGACGTACGAGCGGGACGTCGCGATCCTCGACCGGTTCGCCGAACGCGCCGCCGCGGGACAGCACCGCACGTTCGCCCTGATCACCCTGCGCCACGGGAAGACGGTGCCCGGCTCGGACTGGGACGGCCCCGACGCCACCCGTCCACTGCTGCCCGTCGGCCGCTCGCAGGCCAAGGCGGCCGCGGCACCGGTCGCAGCGTTCGGCCCGAAGAAGATCGTGAGCAGCACGGCGGCGCGGTGCCTCGCGACCGTCGAACCGCTGTCCGCCGCGACCAAGCTCGGCGTCTCGAGCACCCCGGACCTCAGCCAGGACGCCCACGACCGCGGAGCCGCCGACGTGAAGGGCGTCGTCCGGCGCCGGCTCGACAAGGGCAAGACCGCCGTGTTGTGCTCGCACGGCCCGGTACTGCCCGACATCATCGCCCGGATCGCCACCGCGACCGCCGACGAGTCCGGCCGCTTCGACCTGCGCCGCGCCGCGATGCTGTCGGTCGGGGACTTCTCCGTCATGCACATCGCCGGGGACACGCTCGTCGCGGTCGAGACGCACCGCAACACGATCCCGGCGTAGCCCGCCACCGGCGGACCGCAACGGTCCGGCGGTCCGCAGCCCTGCCCGACCGCAGCGTCGGCGGACGACAGTGTCGCCCGACCGCAGCGCCGCCGCACGGCTGCCGACGCGCCCGGCACCCGGCCACAGGACGGGGCCGCGCCGCGCCCGGGAACGCGATCCGGGCCTCCCGACCGCTCGTCCGCGATCATGCGTGCGCATCTTCCAAACGAGCGCACAGTGCCCCCGATCCTGCTCCTTGCGCGGGTGCGGCGCACGCCGCCCCGACGCGGACAACCCCTCGTTCACCTCCCGTTCACCAGCGGGGGTGATTGCGGTCACCTCGCGTCCCTACAGTCGCTCCCGGGTCGGCACCGGCCCAGGGACCGCAGTGGTCCCACTGCATTCCATTCCCGAAGGGACCCCTGTGAACATCAAGCGAATCGGTTCGATCGCAGCAATCGCGATCGCCGGCGCAGTCGTGCTCTCCTCGTGCGCGGCAAACGAGGACGCGGGCAGCACCGAGTCCTCCTCTTCCACCAGCGGCAGCGACTACTCGAAGCTCTCCGGCACCCTGACCGGCTCCGGCTCGTCCGCACAGCAGACCGCGCAGGCCACCTGGGCCGCCGGTTTCCAGAACGAAGCCTCGGGCGTCACCGTGAACTACACGCCGGACGGCTCCGGTGCCGGCCGCGAGAACTTCATGTCGGGTGCCGCGGACTTCGCCGGCTCCGACGCCGCGCTGAAGGACGAGGAGCTCTCGGGCAAGTTCGAGTCCTGCAAGGCGGACACCAAGGGCATCGACATCCCCGTCTACATCTCCCCGATCGCGATCGCGTACAAGGTCGACGGCGTCAGCGACCTGACCCTCGACGCGAAGGCCATCGCGGGGATCTTCTCGGGCAAGATCACCAAGTGGAACGACTCGGAGATCGCCGGCCTGAACAAGGACGCGAAGCTGCCGGACGCGAACATCACGGTCGTGCACCGCTCGGACGACTCGGGCACCACGCAGAACTTCTCGGAGTACGTCTCCGCGAACGCTTCTGACGTCTGGACCGAAGAGCCCAGCCAGACCTTCCCGTACTCGGTCGGTGACAGCGCGAAGGGCACCTCCGGTGTCGCCTCCGCGATGGGCAACGCCACCAACGCCATCACCTACATCGACGACTCCGGTGCGGGCGACCTCGACCGCGCGAAGCTGATGGTCGGCGACAAGGCGACCGAGATCTCGGCCGACGGTGCCGCGCAGGTCGTCGCCGACTCGAAGATCGCGACCGGCCGCGAGGACAACGACCTCGCGATCGACATCGACCGCAAGGACACCGCTGACGGTGCCTGGCCGCTGGTCCTCGTCTCCTACGCCATCGCGTGCCAGGAGTACAAGGACGCCGACAAGGCCGAGCTCGTGAAGGGCTACCTCGACTACGTCGTCTCGAGCGCCGCTCAGGACGCCGCTGCCAAGGAGGCCAAGTCGGCCGCCCTCTCCTCCGACCTCGCGTCGAAGGCCAAGGACGCGGTCGCGTCCATCAAGTAAGGCCCCTTGAGCGCCCGGACGCCGGTCCCACCCACACGACCGGCGTCCGGGCACTCAGCCGTCCAGGACACCACCCGGACGGGCACCGCACCACCACCCCAGAACCCGTCGCCTCCCCCGGCGTTCCTCCGACAGGAGTACCCCATGACGACCGCACCGGCCCAGCCAGGGGCCACCGTCACCCCGATCAAGCCGAAGGCCGTCGTCCGTGTCGGCGACCGCGTCTTCTCCGCCGCGTCGGTCATCGCCGGCGGCCTCATCCTCTTCGTGCTCGTGCTCGTCGCCGCGTTCCTCGTGTGGCAGAGCATCCCGGCCTTCTCCGCCAAGGTCGGCGAGCTGCCGGGCAAGGCGACGAACTTCTGGGACTTCGTCGGCCCCCTGGTCTTCGGCACCGTCTGGTCCGCGCTCATCGCGCTCGTGATCGCCGTGCCGCTGTCCCTCGGGATCGCCCTCTTCATCTCGCACTTCGCGCCGCGTCGACTCGCGCCGGTCCTCGGCTACGTGATCGACCTGCTGGCCGCCGTGCCGTCGGTCGTCTACGGCCTCTGGGGCATCGCCGTGCTGGCGCCCCTGGTGAAGCCGTTCTACGTGTTCCTGAACGAGTACGTCGGCTGGTTCCCGCTGTTCTCCGGCCAGGTGTCCGGCACCGGCCGCACGATCCTGACGGCGTCGATCGTCCTCGCCGTCATGGCGATCCCGATCATGACCGCGGTCATGCGTGAGATCTTCCTGCAGGCCCCGACCCTCAACGAGGAAGCGGCCCTGGCCCTCGGCGCGACCCGCTGGGAGATGATCCGCCTGTCGGTCCTGCCGTTCGCGAAGTCCGGCATCGTCTCCGCGATCATGCTCGGCCTCGGCCGTGCACTCGGCGAGACGATGGCGATCGCGCTGGTGCTGTCGGTCTCGACGAACGTCACGTTCCAGATGCTGACGTCGCAGAACCCCTCGACGATCGCCGCGAACATCGCCCTGCAGTTCGCCGAGGCCTCGGGCACCGCACTCAACGCGCTCATCGCGTCGGGTCTGATCCTCTTCGTCATCACCCTGGTCATCAACATGCTCGCGCGGTACATCGTCCGCAGCCGAGTCAGCTGAGAGGTCGCACCCGATGTCCCTCGCGCTCCGTCAGACCGGCACCGCCGGCAACGTCTACGCCAACGGCAAGCTGCACGCCTCCGTCCCGTGGCTGCTGCTGGTCGGCAGCTGGGTCGCCCTCGTCCTGGTCTTCGCCCTGCTCAACGCGGGTGGCGCCGTCAAGGACTTCAACGTCGTCGCCGCGATCTTCCTCGGCACGGTCCTGTTCGACGTCCTCATCGTCGTCATCTCGCGCATCGTCGAGGGCGGCCGCAAGGCGGTCGACCGCCTGGTCACCTCGCTCGTCATCACGGCGTTCGTCATCGCGGTCCTGCCGCTGGTGTCGCTGCTCTGGACGGTCATCGCCAAGGGCATCGCCCGCTTCGACGCGAACTTCTTCTCGTACTCGATGCGCGGGGTCATCTCCGAGGGCGGCGGCGCGGTCCACGCCCTCATCGGCACGCTCGAGATCACGCTGTTCGCGGCGCTCATCTCGGTGCCGATCGGCCTGCTCACCTCGATCTACCTGGTCGAGTACGGTCGCGGCGCACTGGCGAAGGGCATCACGTTCTTCGTCGACGTCATGACGGGCATCCCGTCGATCGTCGCCGGTCTGTTCGCCTACGCGCTCTTCGCGCTGTTCCTCGGCCCGGGTGCCCGCTTCGGCCTGGTCGGCTCCGTCGCCCTGTCGGTGCTGATGATCCCGATCGTCGTGCGCTCCACCGAAGAGGTGCTGAAGATCGTCCCGATGGAACTCCGCGAGGCCTCGTACGCCCTCGGGGTGCCGAAGTACCTCACGATCCTCAAGGTCGTGCTCCCCACCAGCCTCGCCGGCATCACCACCGGCGTCATGCTCTCGATCGCCCGCGTCATCGGTGAGACCGCCCCGCTGCTCGTCACGGCCGGCTTCACCGCGAGCATGAACTACAACCTGTTCCGTGACCCGATGATGACCCTGCCGGTGTACGCGTACACGCAGTACTCGCAGCAGGGCGCCAACCCGGTGCCGTTCGTCGACCGGGCCTGGACCGCGGCCCTCGTGCTCATCCTGATCGTGATGCTGCTCAACCTGCTCGCCCGGTTCATCACCCGTCTCTTCGCCCCCAAGCTCAGCCGCTGACCCTCCGCCCCCGCGGAACCAGCGACACCACCCACCCAGAAGGATCAACGTGTCCAAGCGCATCGAGGTCGACGGCCTCAACGTCTACTACTCGAAGTTCAAGGCGGTCGAGGGTGTCGACATCACCATCGAGCCCCGCACCGTCACGGCCTTCATCGGCCCGTCGGGCTGCGGCAAGTCCACCTTCCTCCGCACCCTGAACCGCATGCACGAGGTCATCCCCGGCGCATGGGTCGAGGGCTCGGTCAAGATCGACGGCGACGACCTGTACGGCGCCGGCGTCGACCCCGTGCTCGTCCGTCGGCAGGTCGGCATGGTCTTCCAGCGTCCGAACCCCTTCCCCACGATGTCGATCCGCGACAACGTGCTGGCGGGCGTGAAGCTCAACAACAAGCGCGTCTCCCGTTCCGAGGCCGACGACATCGTCGAGCGCTCGCTGCAGGGCGCGAACCTGTGGAACGAGGTCAAGGACCGCCTCGACAAGCCCGGCATGGGCCTGTCCGGTGGGCAGCAGCAGCGTCTCTGCATCGCCCGCGCGATCGCGGTCGAGCCGGACGTACTCCTGATGGACGAGCCCTGCTCGGCCCTCGACCCGATCTCGACGCTCGCCATCGAGGACCTGATCGAGGAGCTCAAGAAGGAGTTCACGATCGTGATCGTGACCCACAACATGCAGCAGGCGTCGCGCGTCAGCGACAAGACGGCGTTCTTCAACATCGCCGGCACCGGTGCACCCGGCAAGCTCATCGAGTTCGACGACACCGCGACGATGTTCTCGAACCCGTCCGTGCAGGCCACCGAGGACTACGTCTCGGGCCGCTTCGGTTGATCGGCATCCGTCCGTCGCGCTGACGGACTGCCTGGAGGCTCGGTGCACGTCCGCCAAGGACGCGCACCGGGCCTTCGTGGTTGCGGCGGCGTTCGTGGTCGCGCCCGGCGCGGCGGTGCGATCACGACGCTGACGCGGAACGACGAAGCCGCTGTCGTGTGACAGCGGCTTCGTCGTTGTGCGTCGGTGGCAGTCCAGCAGGACCGCCCCTGGCATCAGGCCGTGGTGGTCGGGACCGCCATGATCGGCGAGGTGGTCGGCTGCTCGGAACCGCCCTCGGGCTCGACCGTCATGCCGATCGTCGCGCCCTCGGACATCGCACCCTTGAGCACGGCGGAGTGCACACCGTCGGCCGCACCGTCGACCAGGCCGGCCGACTTGATGGTGCCGCCCTGCTCCTCGGAGCCGATGTACCAGAGCTCGTACGTCTTGCCCTTCGGCGCCTGCTCGACACCGTCGAGGATCACCGCGGACTTGCCGAGGTCGTTCGACCACACGACCGTCGCCGAACCCCCGCCCGCGACCTTGGTCGTGGTGCGCTGGAAGTCCGACGCGGCGTAGATGCGGTCGAGGCCGCTCGAGGCCTGCGTGGTGCCGGTGCCGGAGCCGTTCGGGTCGAAGATCGATCCGACGCCGAGTCCGCCGAAGAAGACCGCGGCGACGGCAGCTGCGGCCGTCAGCATGACCGCCGGACGCTGGAACCAGCGGCGGCGAGCCTCGGAGGAAGCCCGGCCACCGGCGGTGGGGCCGTCGGCGATCGAGGCGACGTGCCTGGCGGGCTCGGGACGGGCCTCCTGGACGGAGGTGGTCTCGGCGACCGGGGTCCGGTCGACCGTCGTGTCGGCGAGGGGTGCGGCCTGAGGGGTCGTGGCGATCTGGGCCAGCAGCGACGCCTTGAGCGACGCGGGGGGCTCGATCGGTGCGACGGCGTAGGCGAGCTGCAGCGCGGTCTCGCGCAGCGAGTCGTTCTCGGCCTGCAGCTCGGGGGACGTCCGGAGGGCGTCCTCGAGGAGCGCGCGCTCGTCGTCGGACAGCGCGTCGAGGGCGTGGGAACCCGTCATCAGTGCGGGGTCGTCGTGGCGTTCGGTCATGAGGTCACCCCCATCTCGTCTCGGAGTCGGATCATCCCGTCACGGAGACGGGTCTTGACGGTGCCGATGGGGACACCGAGGTGTTCGGCCATCTCGCTGTGCGAGTAGCCGCCGTAGTACGCGAGTTGCACGGCCTGCCGCTGGAACTCGGTGAGCTTCGCCAGCGCTCGGCCGACGCGCTCGTGCTCGATGCGGATCTCGACGGACTCGGAGACCTGGTCGAAACCGGCCTCGAGGTCGCGGATGCCGATCTTGGTGTCGCGGTCGTGCGACGACTGCGAGGCACGGACCCGGTCGACCGCTCGGCGGTGGGCCATGGTGAGGACCCAGCTGGCCGCGGTACCGCGCTTCCGGTCGAAGCGGGTTGCCTGCTGCCAGACCTCCAGGAAGACCTCCTGCGTGACCTCTTCCGACTGCGCGCGGTCCCGGAGGAGGCGCGTGATCAGACCGAGGACCCGACCGGAGAGTGCGTCGTAGAGGTCCGCGAAGGCGGCTTGGTCACCGGCGGCGACCCGGGCGAGGAGGTCGTCCGGCGATGCCTGAGCTGGCTCTGACGAGCTCCAGCGTTCGGTGTCGCTATCCACGAGGGCAAGCATTGCAGGTTTCCCTCCTCTCGGTTGCTTTCGTTGACCAGGCGGGTAGCACGAAGGCTCCGCATGGGCGGTCGAGACGAGGGGCCGGCGTGACCCACAGGGAATTGACCGGCGGTGCCGGTCCGGGTCACACCGGGCCTCTCGCTTCGTGACGGGCATTCCGACCGTCACGCAGATGATTCGGCGCGGTCCCCGCTGTGGATTGGATGGGGGTCGGGATTTCTCGGCGGGATGGGCGCGGCGAGCCTTCGAAGGGGTTCCCGCGGGCACGCCCGGGCCGGTTCTGTCCACCATGAGTGAACAGGGTCGAGTGATCAGCCAGCGTCTCGTAGACTTGGTCTCGCCGGGCCGCAGCAAGCCCCGGGCTCCAAAATTCGCCGCTTCGAGCGGCCTCGCGCCGAGAGGCGCTTCTGCGGCCCGGTCTTTTCATGCCCGGATGCGTTCCGGACTGCTGCACGGCCCTGGAGGCCCGGTTCGGGTCCGTCCCGCCGCGTGCTCAGTCCAGGCTGTCGCGGCGCCAGAGCGCCGCCGCCTCGGTCAGGTCGGCCGCCAGCTCCGTCAGGCGGAGCGCCCGCGTCGTGAGTTCGCTCGCGCGCTCGGACGCGACCAGGTCCGACTCGTCCGCCACGGCGGTTGCGCCGGCGGCGGCCAGACGACAGAACGACGCCCCGCGGTCGAGCGCCACCGCGAGGTCGCCCGTGTACAGGCCGTGCAGGATGCGGTCGGCGAGCGTCAGGATCTCGGCCGGGCCCGTCGGTTCCTCGGCACCAGCGACCGCCTGGTCGATCGTGCCGATCTGCGCCGTGCCCCGCTCGAACAGGTACGCGATCTCCTCCGGGTTCTGCCGGATGACGATGCGCACCAGGTACACCCGCCAGAGCGCCCCCGGCAGGGTGTGTGCCCCGACCCGTGCCCACAGCTCCGCGATGGCGTCGATGCCGTGCACGTCGGTGTAGGTGACGAGCCGCTCGACCACGGCGGGGTCCGGGTCTTCGCGGACCCGGTGCAGCAGTGCGTTCGCGGTCTCGTGCGCGACACGGTTCACCAGCGCCGGGTCCTCACCGCCCTGGATGGCGGCGAACTCGGCGTCGGTGAAGTGGACGGGACGGTGGTGATCGCGAGGCACCGCAGCAGTGTAGGCGCGGCCGGTGACACGCCCGCGTCCCGTTCGCCCAGAACGCAACGGCTGCGCCACGCGTACCGTGTTGCGGCAGGGAGGCGCTCCTCCCTGCACGTGAAGGAGAGGATCTTCCATGAACGCCCTGCTCATCATCCTGGCTGTGATCGCAGTCATCCTGCTGTTCGTCGGCGGGTTCGCCGCGAGCCTGAAGTTCCTGCTCTGGGTGGGCATCGTGCTGCTCGTCATCGCGGTCATCGCGTGGCTGCTGCGCTCGCTCACCGGACGTCGGGGCTGACCCGGACCGACGGTTCCTTCCTGGAGGCCCTCACCCGCTAGCCTTGCGGGTGAGGGCCTCTAGCTCAGTTGGTAGAGCACCGGACTTTTAATCCGAGGGTCGTGGGTTCGAGCCCCACGGGGCCCACACCCTCCCGAACGCCGGCTTTTCATCCGAGGGTCGTGGGTTCGAGCCCCACGGGGCCCACACCCTCCCGAACGCCGCTGTGTCAGGCAGACGCTCCACCGGCGGCGATGCGGATGGCGGTGGACAGGATCGCCCCGGCCGTGGTGCCGGTCGCGACCGTCGGGTGGACGCCGTCGACGTCGGCCGCACCGGACGCGTAGGTGCCGTCGAGGCGACGCACCGGGAACCAGGGGTCGACGAGCAGCCACCCCCGATCGGCCGTGAACCGCGCGAGGTCGCGGTTGTGCGCGAACCCGCCGGCGGCACGGTCGATGTGGTCGGCGCCGTAGTCGGTCAGGTTGGACGGTGCGACCTGCCCGATGACGACGTGGTCGGCACCGACGACCTCGACGATCGCCGCGATGTTGTCGCGGATGGTCGACCGACCCACGCCGAGGCGGATGTCGTTGGTGCCCACCATGACGACGAGGACGTCGGCATCCACGGGGGCCACGGCGTTCCGCACGGCCGCCGACGTCGCGCCGCTGATGCCGACACCGCTGACGAGCCGCAGATCGGTCCCGGTCAGGAACCGGGTCCAGGAGAACGAGTTCTCGGGGTTGGTGATGCTGTCGCCGGCGTAGGTGACGGTCGTCACGGGAGCTCCCAGGGTCGGTTTCGGTCGCGGGTGTCCAGCCAACCACGCCCAGGACAGCGCTCCGCGTGCCGCCAGCGGTGTTCGCGGACACTCCTCACCGGTCAGCCGAGGTGCGGATCGGGCCGCGTAGAATCCCGGCCGTGGCCCGACGAACCGACGGCGGATGGCCGGACGGTCCCCGTTCGCTGCTGCTCAGACGACGACGACGGAGGCGACGCCTGGTACCGGCTGTCGCCCTCGGCGCGATGAGCCTCGGCGTCGCCGGGCTCCTCGTCCTGCTCCCGACGGTGTCGGACGCGTGCCAGCCGGATCCGGGAGCGCCGACCGTGTCGGCGAGCGAGGCGGCATCGGCGATCGCCGCCGGCTCGGACGTGCTCATCGTCGGCGACTCGTACACGACCGGGCGAGGCTCGTACGACGGCATGCACGGTTGGGCGCAGGACCTCGTCGCGGAACGCGGCTGGGACGCCACCATCGACGGCGTGCCCGGGAGCGGCTACGTGAACACCGGAAGGTCGCACTCCTCCGCACGGACCTACATCGCGCGGATCGAACGGCACGCGTCCCTCGATCCCGAGCTGGTCATCGTGCAGGGCAGCCAGAACGACTGGCTCGTCGACGCAGCGACACTCGAGTCCCGCGTCGAGCAGACCCTGCGGACCGCGGAGCGACAGTGGCCGGACGCGGTCGTGGTGGCGGTCGGCCCCTCGGCACCGCAGCCCCGCGCGAAGACCACCGTCGCCATCTCGGCGGCGGTCGCCGCCGGCGCACGAGACGCCCGGGTGCCGTTCATCGACGCGATCGACCGGCAGTGGTTCACGTCGGCCAACAGCGCGAGCTACGCGGCGGGCGACGGGCAGCACCTCAACGACGACGGGTACCGCTACCTGGCCGAAAAGATCGACGGGGCGCTCGAGGAACTCACCAGGGCCGCGCCGAGCGAACGCTGCTCCTGACGACGCGACCGGGCGCCGGGGGCCGCGGCACCGGGGTACAAGTCCTCCTCAGCTGGCTCATGGCGGATCCCCTGCACAGCCCAGCCCACCCTCAGCGGATTGTTGGCATAGCGCCGATAGTGTCGTTCTCGGATCCGATCGACGGATCCTGCAACACAGCACCACCACGAACGAACGGGGTACACCGTGATCGAGCCCATCGAAGCCACGCAGACCAGCACCACCGGTGACGCGCGCCGCATCGTCGAGCTCGCAGCAGCGACCAACACGACGATGAGCAACGAGCTCCTGCTCGACACGCTCCGCCGCAACGCCCAGGTCACGACCCGCCACATCCGCAAGGACTTCATCGAGGTCGCCACGGCCACCGCCGTGCTCGGCTACGTCTGCCGGCAGCGCAAGGACTTCATCGCGCTCCGCGGCGACGACCCGGCATGGGCGCACGAGGTCGGCCGGTACGCGACCGAGTCCCTCGCGGTCGAGGCGCTCCGGATGCGCCGCGGCTGACGCCCGGCTCCCGACACGAACGACGAAGGCCCCGCCGGACACCCGGCGGGGCCTTCGTCGTGTCAGCAGTGCGCGCCGACCGGAGTCCTCAGGACCAGACGCGGCGGATCCCCCACGAACCGGTCCAGGTCTCGTCCGGCTCGAGCCAGCGCAGGCCCTCGCCCGAGTTCAGGGCGTTCGCAGGCGCCGTCATCGGTTCGACCGCGACCGCCAGGCCCTTCCCGTCGCCACGCGGGTACTCGCGCGACGTGAAGACCTGCACGTAGGGGAACGAGGCGTCCTGCCAGAGCTCGACCCCGTCGCCCTCGGGCCCGTGCATCGTCGTCCGGCGGATCCCCTCGGCGTCCGGGGTGACGTCCTTGTACGCGGTGTCGAGGTCCGAGTCCCCGGCCCGCCGCCCCTGGCGCAGGTCGTAGGGCGTGCCCTCGACCGGCACCGAACCGTTCGGCACCTTCTGCTCGTCGACGGTGAATGCGGTCGCGGCGTCGAGCGTGACGACCAGGTCGTCGGCGGGGGTGTCACCGGCGCGCAGGTACGGGTGCGCACCGATCGCGAAGGGTGCACGGACGCCCGAACGGTTCGTGACCTCGTGCGTGACGCGGATGCCGTCGTCGACGAGTTCGTGCAGCACGCGCGTCTCGAGGGTGAAGGGCCACCCGTGCTGCGGGTGGATCGTCGCTTCTTGCTGGATCGACGTCTCGGTCTGCGAGACCACCCGGTACGGGGCGAACCGGAGCAGTCCGTGCGACGCGTTGCCGTACTTCGGCTCCGAGACGTCGAGTTGCTGCCGCTTGCCGTCGAGCTCCCACACGCCACCGGCGACACGGTTCGGCCAGGGTGCCAGGACGATCCCGTTCGCCCCCGGCGGCTGCTCGGTCACGGGGAACGGCTCGGTGATGTCGAAGCCGGCGACGCGGAGTTCGCGGATGCCCGCGGCGACCTCGGTGACCACGGCTTCGACGACCCCGTCGGGCCCGGCGTGGTGGAGGCGGTACTGGCCACCCGTGGGTGCTGCGGTCATGGGGTGTTCTTCCTTCCGGCTGGTTCGGTGTGCTGATCGCCGTCGGCGACGATCACCTGGGCACCGGCCGCCCGGATCGTGGCGACCGCGGCGGCGTCGGCCTCGGCGGTGACGACGACGTCGATGTCCTCGAGCGCGCGGACGACCCCGATGTGGGCCCGGCCGAACTTCGACCCGTCCGCGACCACGACGGTACGCCGGGCCGTCCCCGCGAGCATCCGCTTGGCCTCGGTCTCGGGCAGGTTCACGTTCGTCAGGCCGTGGTCGACGTCGAGGCCGGTGCCACCGAGGAACACGAGGTCGGCGGCGATCATCGGCAGGACCGCGCCGTTGAAGGGCGCGACGAGTGAGTGCTGCAGGGGCCGGAGGGTGCCGCCGGTGACGATCACGGTGAAGCGCGGGACGGCTCGCTCGAGCGCGAGCGCCGTGGTGAGGGAGTTCGTGACGACGGTGACGCCGGTGAGTTCGGTGCGCGCCACGAGCGCCTCGGCGACGGCGGCGGGCGTGGTGCCGACGTCGAGGACGACGCACTCCCCCGGGCGCACCAGCGCCGCCGCCGCACGGCCGATGGCCGCCTTGGCCACCTGGTGCTCGACGGCGGTCTCCTCGAAGGGGCGCTCGGTGGACCCGGCCCCGAGGCGGACCGCACCCCCGTGCACCCGGCGGATCCGGGCCTCCTGGTCGAGGACGGCGAGGTCCTGGCGGACCGTCACCTCGCTGGTGCCGAGGGACGCGGCCAACGCGGCCGTCCGGACCATGCCCGGGGCGCCGTCGACGATCGCGACGATGCGGTCCTGCCGCAGGGGCGCGGGCAGCGCGCCGGCGAGGAAGGAGAGGTCGGCGTCCGTCATGTGGACAGTTTCGCTTGCTTCCGATGTCCTTCGCAACGCTTCGGATCGGCGCTAGGCTGTTCCGGTGATCACCAAGCGCGTGACGAAGCTCGCGGACGGCCGCGACCTCTTCTACTTCGACGACGCCGACTCGACGCTGCCCGCAGAACGCAGCATCGACGAGCGCGTGCTCGACCCGCGGCCCGAGACGGCGCGGATGCGGCAGGACGTCCTGACGGGCGAGTGGGTGTCGATCGCGGCGTCCCGGCAGAACCGGGTGTTCCTGCCGCCGGCCGACCAGGACCCGCTCGCGCCCCAGAGCGCGGCCAACCCGTCCGAGATCCCGAGCCGCTACGACGTCGCCGTGTTCGAGAACCGCTCGCCGTCGTTCGGCCCGCTGCTCGAAGCCGACGACGCTCCCGAGTCGCTCGAGTCCCTGAGCGACGTCGGCCTGAACCGCCAGCTCCGCTCGGTCGGCCGGTGCGAGGTCGTGTGCTTCTCGCCCGAGACCTCCGGGTCCTTCGCCTCCATCTCCGAGTCGCGTGCCCGCACCGTCGTCGAAGCCTGGGCCGACCGCACCGCCGCACTCTCCGCGATGCCGGGCATCCAGCAGGTGTTCCCCTTCGAGAACCGGGGCGAGGCGATCGGCGTCACGCTGCACCACCCGCACGGGCAGATCTACTCGTACCCGTACATCACCCCGCGCACCCAGCGACTGCTCGCGAGCATCGAACGGTTCGGCCCGGACCTGTTCGAGCAGCACCTGGCGAACGAGCGGGGTTCCGAGCGGGTCGTCCTCGCCGGCGAGCACTTCACCGCCTTCGTCCCGTTCGCCGCGCGCTGGCCCATCGAGATCCACATGCTGCCGCACCGTCACGTCCCCGACTTCGCCGGCCTGACCGACGCCGAGAAGAACGAGCTGGCGCACATGCACCTCCGGCTCACCCGTGGGCTCGACGCGCTCTACGGCGACCCGACGCCGTACATCGCCGCGTGGCACCAGGCACCGGTGCACACCGCCCGCGACACCGTGCGGCTGATGCTGCAGATCACCTCGCCGCGACGTGCGGCGGACAAGTTGAAGTTCCTGGCCGGCAGCGAAGCCGCCATGGGCGCCTGGATCGGGGACCTCGTGCCCGAGAAGGCGGCCGAGTTCATCCGACAGGGAGTCGAGCGCGCATGACGTTCCAGCAGGTCTACGGGTACGAGCCGACGGTGCGGTACTCCGCCCCAGGTCGCGTCAACCTGATCGGTGAGCACACCGACTACAACGACGGGTACGTGCTGCCCTTCGCGATCGACCGTCGCACCACCGCCTCCATCGCGCAGCGCGACGACCGGACGATCCGCGTCGCCTCCGCCTTCGACGCCACGAGCGAGCCGGTGGCGCTGTCCCTCGACGACCTGTCGCCCGAGGCCATGAGCGGCTGGTCGGCCTACGTCCTCGGCATCGCCTGGGCCCTGCGCGAGCAGGCCGGTGCCGATCTGGGCGACAAGACCGGGTTCGACGTCTTCATCGAGTCCGACGTCCCGGTCGGTGCGGGCCTGTCGTCCAGTGCGGCGATCGAGTGCGGTGTCGCGCTGGCGTTCAACGACCTGTGGGAACTCGGCCTCGACCGGAAGACCCTGGCGCGCGTCGGGCAGTACTCGGAGAACCACGCCGTCGGTGCCCCCACCGGCATCATGGACCAGTCCGCCTCGCTGCTCGGCGAGCAGGACGCCGTCGTGTTCCTCGACTGCCGCACGCTCGACACCGCCGTCGTCGACCTGGCGCTCGAGGCGAACGGCCTCGAGGTCCTGGTCATCGACACCCGCGTCGAGCACGCTCACGCGACCGGTGGCTACGCGGCTCGTCGGGCCTCGTGCGAGAAGGGTGCGCGGGTGCTCGGTGTCGAGGCCCTGCGTGACGTCAGCGTCGAGGACCTCCCTCGTGCGCAGGAGCTCCTGGACGACGAGACCTTCCGCCGCGTTCGGCACATCGTGACCGAGGACCAGCGCGTCCTCGACACCGTCCGCACGCTGCGCGAACAGGGCCCCCGGGCGATCGGTTCCCTGCTCGTCGCGTCGCACGAGTCGATGCGCGACGACTTCGAGATCTCCGTGCCGGAGCTCGACCTGGCCGTCGCCACGGCGGTCGAGCACGGTGCCGTCGGCGCCCGCATGACCGGGGGTGGATTCGGCGGCGCGGCGATCGCGCTGGTCGACCAGGAGTCGCGCGGGGCGATCACCGCCGCCGTCACCGCTGCCTTCGCCGACGCCGGGTACCGCGAGCCGAACGTGTTCACGGTGCACGCCGCGCAGGGCGCCCGGCGCGACTGACGGCTGCGGCGCGCGCGGGCGCTCGGGCGCTCGACGTTTCGCGCTCAGCGACAGCTCACGCGGCGATCAGCCCGTGGGCTGTCGCTCAGCGCGAAAGAACGGCAGCACCCCGACCGCCGCGACCGCGCGCGTCCGCCCGCTCAGCCGAGGTAGTCCGCGTACCGGACGTACTCCACGACGTTCCCGAGCACGAACGGGTGCGTCCGACCGTGCTCCACGGCCCACTCCACCCACGCGGTCTGCGCCGGCATGAGCAGCCACACCACGACGGTCGTCCCGAGCACGGCAGCCAGGGTCAGGCCCATCACGGTGTGCTCGTCGAAGCGGGCTGCACCACGGCGGGCGATCGCGACGACGAACCCGGCGACCGCGAACCCCACCGTCGCGAGCGTCCACCCGAACCAGGGGCCCGACGTGAACGTGTACTCCTGGCCGGCGTGCGCGAGTGTCATCGACCAGGTCGACCCCGGAGCCTGGAACAGCACGCAGAGCGCCACGATGACGATCAGCCACCGGGCGTCCTTGGTCAGTTGCGACGGCTCGGGCCGGGGGCGCATCACCGGCGCCGTCTGCAGTCGTTCGTCCCCCATGCCGCGACCGTAGCACCGGCGGAGTGCACTTCGTGAGCAGCAATGGTCGGGTGCGATGACGCCACCCGACCATTGCTGCACTCCATCAGCACGCGAGAGCCCGCGCGCTACGACAGCTGACGCTCGGCGGCCTCGACGACGTTCTTCATGAGCATCGCGCGGGTCATCGGCCCGACACCACCGGGAGTCGGCGACAGGAAGCCCGCGACCGACGCGACCGCGGGGTCGACGTCGCCGTGCAGCTTCGCCTTGCCGGTCTCCTCGTTGACGACGCGGGTGATCCCCACGTCGATGACGGCGGCACCGGGCTGCACCCAGTCGGTCTTGACGAGCCCGGCGACCCCGGCCGCGGCGACGATGATGTCGGCGCGACGGCACTCCGCGGCGACATCCGCGGTCAGCGAGTGCGTCAGGGTCGCGGTCGCCTCGAGCCGCGTGAGCAGCAGACCGAGCGGCCGTCCGACGGTCAGCCCCTGCCCGATGATCGTCACGTGCGCACCACGGATGGGGATCTCGTACGCGTCGAGCATCGCGACGATGCCCCGAGGGGTGCACGGCAGCGGTGCGTCGATCGTGCCGGCACCACCGGGCACGGCGAGCACCAGCTCGCCGAGGTTCGTCGGGTGCAGGCCGTCGGCGTCCTTCGCCGGGTCCATCAGCTCGAGCATCGGCGTCGGGTCGATGCCCTGCGGCAGCGGGAGCTGCACGATGAACGCGGTGACCCGGGGGTCGTCGTTCATCTGCAGGATCGCGGCCCGGATGTCGGCAGCGGACGCCGTCTCGGGCAGGTCGATGCGGTGCGAGTCGAGCCCGATCGACGCCGAGTCGCGGTGCTTGCCAGCGACGTAGGACATCGAGCCGGGGTTCGAGCCGACCATGATCGTGCCGAGGCCCGGACGGATGCCGTGCTCGTGCAGGCGGTCGATCCGGCCCCGGAGTTCGTCGAGCGTCCGGGCGGCGAGGGCGGTGCCGTCGATGCGGACGGCACTCCCTTCACCGGCCCAGAGCTCGCGCGGGAGCGCCGCGCTGACCGAACCGCTCACGCGTAGAGCGGGAACGCGTCGGTCAGGACCTTCACGCGGGCCGAGAGCGCTGCGACGTCCGGGTTCGGCATGAGGGTCAGCGCGATGATGTCGGCCACCTCGGTGAACTCGGCGTCGCCGAAGCCGCGGGTCGCCAGCGCCGAGGTGCCGATGCGGACACCCGAGGTGACCATCGGCGGGCGCGGGTCGAACGGCACGGAGTTGCGGTTCACGGTGATGCCGACCTCGTGCAGCAGGTCTTCGGCCTGCTTGCCGTCGACCTCGGACGCGCGCAGGTCGACGAGCACCAGGTGCACGTCGGTGCCGCCGGTGAGCACGTCGATGCCCGCGGCCTTGGCGTCGTCGGCGGTCAGGCGGGCGGCGAGGGCCTGGGCGCCACGGATCGTGCGCTCCTGACGGTCCTTGAACTCCGGGGTGCCGGCGAGCAGGAACGCGGTGGCCTTCGCGGCGATCACGTGCATGAGCGGGCCGCCCTGCTGGCCCGGGAAGACCGCGGAGTTGAGCTTCTTGAACAGGGTCTCGTCGTTCGACAGGATGATGCCCGAGCGGGGGCCGCCCAGGGTCTTGTGGACCGTCGACGAGACGACGTGGGCGTGCGGGACCGGGGACGGGTGCAGACCGGCGGCGACGAGGCCGGCGAAGTGCGCCATGTCGACCCAGAGCTTCGCGCCGACCTCGTCCGCGATCTCGCGGAACTTCGCGAAGTCGAGCTGGCGGGGGTACGCGGACCAACCGGCGATCAGGACCTTCGGCTGGTGCTCGATGGCCTTGGCGCGGATGTCGTCGTAGTCGACCTCGAACGTCTCGGAGTCGACGCCGTACGCCACGGCGTTGTAGATGCGGCCGGAGAAGTTGAGCTTCATGCCGTGGGTCAGGTGCCCGCCGTGCGCGAGCTCGAGGCCGAGGATGGTGTCGCCGGCCGAGGCGATGGCGTGCAGGACGGCCGCGTTCGCCGTCGCGCCGGAGTGCGGCTGCACGTTCGCGTACTCGGCACCGAAGAGCGCCTTGGCACGGTCGATGGCGAGCTGCTCGGCGACGTCGACGTACTCGCAGCCGCCGTAGTAGCGCTTGCCCGGGTAGCCCTCGGCGTACTTGTTGGTGAGCACGGAGCCCTGCGACTCGAGCACGGCGCGCGGCACGAAGTTCTCGGACGCGATCATCTCGAGGGTGTCGCGCTGGCGGCCGAGCTCCTGCTGCAGGACGGCGGCGATCTCAGGGTCGACCTCGGTGAGCGGGGCGTTGAACGCGGCGCGGGCGGCGGCCTGCTCGGCCACCTCGGCCGAGTCGGAGACGAACGGGGGCAGATCGGCAATGGACACGGGACTCCTACGGTGTGCGGACGACCAGCTGGTCGCACTCGGACGGTCGGTCGGTGCAGCCCAGGCGTACGGCCGCGCACCGTGTCTTTGTCGCTCCCCGATGGTGACCCATCCAACGCCAGTCGCGACCTGACGATCGTACCGAGCGACCCCGCCCTGTGTCACCCTGGATGCATGACGCTGCTCTCGCCCGACGTGGACGAACGGACCACCACGGACGAACGGACCAGTGCGCGGGCGGACACCCCGTGGGTCACGGTGGTGTGGGACGACCCGGTGAACCTGATGTCGTACGTCACCTACGTCTTCCAGCGGCACTTCGGGTTCTCGCGCGAGCAGGCCGAGCGACTCATGCACCAGGTGAACGACGACGGTCGGGCGATCGTGGCGTCGGGTCCGCGCGAATCGATGGAGGCCCACGTGCAGTCCATGCACGGCTACGGGCTGCAGGCGACCGTCGACAAGGCCCCCGAAGCGTGATCCCGTTCGTCCGCCGCGCCGACGGCGTCCACCTCGGCCTGTCCTCCGGCGAGCGCGACCTGCTCGCCTCGCTCACCGAGCAGCTGCGGCAGGTGCTCGGCGGCGACCTGTCCACGGACCCGATCAGCGAGCGGATGTTCCCGGACGCCTACCCCGGTGACGACGAGGCGAGCGCGGAGTTCCGGAAGTACACGCAGTCCGACCTGCTCACGCAGAAGACGACGAACGCCTCGATCGTGCACGACTGGCTGACGGGCACCCGCGACGGTTCGCTCGACGCCGAGGACGAGCAGGCGTGGCTCCGCACCCTCACCGACCTGCGGCTGACGATCGCCGACCGGCTGGGCATCGAGGACGCCGACGACGAGGGGCGCTCCGTCGAGGCCGACGCGGGCGTCGGCCTGCGCGACGTCTACGACTGGCTCGGCTACGTGCAGGAGCACCTGGTCGTGACGCTCACGTCGCGCTGACGGCCCACGGCCTGGAGGCCCGGATCACCTCCGGCGCGACGGGTCACCCCAGCAGGTCGTCGCGGTGGGCTCGCGCCCAGTCGGTCAGGCTCCGGGGTGCGGTGCCGGTGATGCGCAGGACGTCGTCGCTCATCACGTCGACGCCGTCGAGGCCGCGTCGGACGACCCGGCCGAACTGCTGCCGGAGCCCCTCGGCCTGCCAGGCGGGCACCCCGCTCAGGCGCAGCACACCGGCGTAGACCCGACTCGGCAGGTGCAGGGCGCGCACGGGTCGGCCGAGCCCGGCGGTGAGCGCGGCGGCGACACCCCGCGCGTCGAGCAGGTCCGGCCCGGTGAGCACCGGTTCGGTGCCGTCGTGGCCGTCCTCCGTCAGCACCCGGGCGGCGGTCCGGGCGATGTCCTCGGTGTCGATCCAGCCGATCACCCCGCGGCCCGTGGTGTGCGGGAACCACCCCCGTCGGATCGCGGGCGCCGAGGGCTGCACGTTCGTCATGAACGACGAGGGGTGCAGGATCGTCCACGCCAGCCCGCTCTCGCGCACCAGCCGGTCGATGTGCCAGGCGGCGCTCGCCCACGACATCGGGGAGTGCTCGGCGGCGTCCCCGCCGGACAACTGCACGATCCGGCCGGCCCCGGCCCGCTGCGCCGCACGGACCCCGGTGGTGCCCTGCTCGCGCTGCCGCTGGCTGACCGGCGTCACGAGGAAGAACCGGTCGACCCCGTCGAGCGCCGCGGTGAGCGCGTCCTCGTCGTCCAGGTCGGCCAGGCGGCCGTCGATGCCCCGCGCCCGGAGCGCGTCGACCTGCTCGGGTCGTCGGACCACGGCTCGCACCGTCACCCCTGCCGCCCGCAGCAGCTCCGCCGTCTTGCCCCCGACGTCCCCGGTCACGCCGGTGACCGCCACGATCTCGCCCATGTCTGCTCCTCGTTCCACTGACCCGTTCTGGTATCAGTTTCCTGATACGTGAACGTACGCCGGTACGATCGCCCCGTGCCCCAGGAACTCCCAGCCCCGCGTGACGACGTCGACGGCATCGTGGCCTGGACGGTGATCCGGGCCGCACGGACGCTCTCCCGCCGGCTCGCGGCCGAGCTGGCGCCGCTCGGGTTGACACCCGTCGAGTTCGGGGCGCTCATCCAGCTCGCAGCGGCCGGCGAGCTCAGCCAGGCCGACCTGGCGCGGGCGGTCGGCGTCCGACCGCAGAGCATGACGACGCTCGTCGGGGGGCTCTCGACGCGGGGACTCGTGGAGCGGGGTGCTGCACCGGGCCGGGGACGGGCCTCCCGGATGCGACTGACCGACCAGGGCGAGGCGCTGCTGGCACGCGCCCACCCGATCGTCCGGGCGAGCAACGCGTGGTTCGGCGACGGCGCGGAACCGATCTCGGCGACCCTGCTCCCGCTGCTCGAGCCGGACGCGGGCGACGACGGTTCCGCCGTTCCTTGACCGGTATCGGAAGGCAAACTTGCAAGGTGGGCTGGTGACGGACTAGCCTCCGGGGCGTGACCGACGCACCGGAGACCGACCCGACCGACCTGGCCGACGCCGTGCTGACGATGCACGGACGACTGCGGCGGTCGTTGCTGGCCTCGAAGTCGGACGACGTCACGGCGTCGCAGACCGCCACCCTCGGACGCCTGCTGCGACACGGGCCGGCCACCATCGCCGACCTGGCCCGAGCCGAGGGTGTCCGACCGCAGTCGATGGGCGCGACCGTCCAGGCCCTGGTCGACCTCGGCCTGGCCGAGCGGCAGGCCGACCCGACGGACGGCCGGCGGGCGATCGTCAGCGCGACGGCGGCCGGCCGAGACGCGCGCCAGACCGCCTGGGCCGCGCGGAACCACGAGCTCGCCGAGCGGCTCGCGACCCTGCCCGAAGCGGACCGCCGCGTCGTCGCGCGGGCGATGGACCTGCTCGGGCCGATCGTCGATCCCTGACCCGCACCCCCAGTCCTGCAACCGGAAGAAGCGCTCTCACGTCCACCACCACCACGACCCCCGACACGACCACGGGCAGCGGCTTCGGTCCGAAGCTCCTCATCCCGGTGCTCGTCGGGCCCCTGCTCAACCCGATCAACACCACGATGGTGTCGGTCGCCCTCACCCCGATCTCCCGCGACCTGGGCATCGGTGCGGCGCAGGCGATCTGGCTCGTCGCGGCCCTGTACCTGGCGAGTGCGATCGCGCAGCCCACGATGGGCAAGCTCGCCGACCGGTTCGGCCCGAAGAAGGTGTTCCTGACCGGGCTCGTCATCGTCGGGATCGCCGGGGTGGTGCCCGAGGTCCTGACCGGGTTCGGCGGCGCCGTGTTCGCCCGGGTGCTCATCGGCATCGGGACGTCGTCGGCCTACCCGGCGGCGCTCACCACGCTCCGGCAGCACTCCGCCCGGATCGGGAAGCCGACGCCGCCGCTCGTGCTCGGGGCGCTGTCGATCACGTCGCTCGTGTCCGCCGCCGCCGGCCCACCGCTCGGCGGGGCGCTCATCGCCGCGTTCGGCTGGCACGCGATCTTCCTGGTGAACGTGCCGCTCGCGGTGTTCGGCATCGTCGTGGCGACGCTCTGGCTGCCGTCCGACCGGCTGCGTCCGCGCGACGACGCCGACCTGCCGGTGCTGCAGGCGCTCGACCCGCTCGGCATGGTGCTGATGACCGGGACCGTCTCGGCGCTGCTCGTCTTCCTGCTCGACCTGTCCGCCGGGCTGTGGTGGTTGCTCGCGGTGGCGCTCGTGCTGCTCGTCGCCCTGGTGGCGTGGGAGCTCCGGGCCGTGCGACCGTTCGTCGACGTGCGGCTGCTCGCCCGGAACGGCGCGTTGTCCCGCACGTACGGCCGCCTGTTCCTGACGTACCTGCTCGCCTACACGATGACCTACGGGTTCTCGCAGTGGGTGCAGGACGTCGCGGGTTACCCGAGCGACGTCGCCGGGTACATCCAGCTGCCGGCCGCGATCGTCGCCGGGGTGGCCTCGTTCGTCGTCGCACGGAAGACCGCGATCCGCGGGCCACTCGTCGTCGCCGCGCTGGTGCCGATCCTCGGCGGTGTGCTCCTGCTCTTCCTGCACACCGGGTCGCCCGTCGTCCTGCTCGCCCTGACCCCGGCGCTGTTCGGGGTGCCGCAGGCCCTGGCGTCGGTGTCGAACCAGGCGGCGCTGTACCGGCTCGTCCCCGCGGAGTACATCGGCACCGCGGCCGGGCTGTCCCGCACCGCGGTGTACATCGGGGCGATCGCGGCGTCCTCGCTGATCGGCGGCGTGTTCGGCCAGGCCCCGACGACGCCGGACCTGCACGTGCTGGCGTGGGTGATCCTCGGCGTCGCGGTGCTCCTGACCGTGCTGACCCTGGCCGACCGTCGCCTGCGTGACGCCGACGCCGGGCAGGCCACCACTGCTACGCCCGCGCCTGCGCCTGCGCCCGACGCCACCGCCGCTGCGCCTGACGCTTCGTGAGCAGGAACGGTCGAGTCGCCGCTGCCCACTCGACCGTTCCTGCTCACGAAGCACATCCCCCGCGGCCGGTACCCTGATCCGGTGACCGACCCGACCCCCACGCACTGGACCCTGACGCTCGTCTGCGACGACCAGCCCGGGATCGTGCACGCCGTCTCCGGAGCGATCGTCGCCGCCCAGGGCAACATCACCGAGTCGCAGCAGTTCTCCAGCGCCGACACGAACACGTTCTTCATGCGCCTGCAGGTGATGGCGCCGGTGGACCGCGCCGCCTTCGAGGCAGCGCTCGCCCCCGTCGCCGCCCGCTACGACGCCCGCGTCCAGCTCGACGTCGTCGGTCGTCCGCTGCGCACCCTCGTGCTGGTGTCGAAGGCGGGCCACTGCCTGAACGACCTGCTCTACCGGCAGCGCGGCGGACAGCTGCCGATCGAGGTCCCCCTCGTGCTGTCGAACCACGCGGACCTGTCCGAGCTCGCCGCGTTCTACTCCGTACCGTTCGAGCACCGCCCGGTCACCGACGCCGATTCGAAGGAGCAGATGGAGCGACGCGTGCTGCAGGCGGTGGAGGAGCACGACATCGAGCTCGTCGTCCTCGCCCGCTACATGCAGATCCTGTCGCCCGAGCTCTGCGCCGCGCTCGAGGGCCGTGCCGTGAACATCCACCACTCGTTCCTGCCCGGCTTCAAGGGCGCGAACCCGTACCGGCAGGCGCACGCCCGCGGGGTGAAGCTCATCGGTGCGACCGCGCACTTCGTGACGAGCGACCTCGACGAGGGCCCGATCATCGAGCAGAACGTCGTCCGCGTCGACCACACCAAGGAACCGGCCGAGCTGGTGTCCATCGGGCAGGACGAGGAGTCCCGCACGCTCACCCAGGCGGTGCGCTGGATCGCGGAGGACCGCGTCCTGCTCGACGGCGCCCGCACCATCATCTTCAAGTAGGCAGCACCATGACCAACGCCCCGCAGTCCCCCGTCGACTGGGAATCGGTTCCCGACCCGGCCGCCGTCCGGCAGCCGCGACGGCGGTTCGAGGCCTGGATGGTCCTGCGGATCGCCGTGATGGTGTTCGGCCTGCTGTCCCTGGCCTTCTGGGGCTACTGGTCGTGGCAGCTCCCGCTCCCCGGCTACCTGTTCATGGTCGGTGCCCCGCTGTTCGCCGCGGTCGTCTGGTACTTCTTCCGGTCGCCGCGGTCCCCGATCGAGACCGACATCGTCGGCAAGACCATCGTCGAGGTCGCCCTGGTCGTCGCCGCAGGCGCGACCTGGATCTCCATCGGGCACCCGGTCGTCGGGATCGTCTTCATCGTGATCGCCGCCCTGAGCGGCCTGATCGCGTTCCGCAAGGAGACCGCATGAGCACCACGGGCCTCCAGACCGGCCAGGAGGCTCAGCGCACGCTGGTCCGCGCAGCCCGCGTCGTCGACACGGCCGGCACCACGGCCGACGGCTGGGTCCTGGTCGTCGGCGACACGATCCACGCGACCGGCTCCGGCCCCGAGGCCCCCGCGGCCGACCGGGTCGTCGACCTGGGCGACGCGGTCCTGACGCCCGGCTTCGTGGACCTGCACGGGCACGGTGGAGCGACCGAGGCGTACGAGGACGACTCGTTCGACCGTTCGCTCGCGATGCACCGTTCGCACGGCACGACCCGCTCCGTCCTGTCGCTCGTCGCGAACCCGGTCCCCGCCCTCGCGGCGTCGCTGGCCCACGTCCGCGCCGTGATGGCGACCGACCCGCTCGTGCTCGGTGTGCACCTGGAGGGACCGTTCCTGTCCCCGCACAACAAGGGTGCGCACAACGAGTCGTTCCTGATCGATCCGACGCCCGCCGCGGTCGACGCGCTGCTCGGAGCGGGCGAGGGCGTCATCCGACAGGTGACGATCGCGCCCGAACTGCCCGGAGCCCTCGACGCCGTCCGCCGGTTCGTCGCGGCCGGCGTCACGGTCGCCGTCGGGCACACGGTCGGCACGTACGACCAGGCCCGCGCCGCCTTCGACGCCGGGGCGACGATCCTGACCCACGCCTGCAACGCGATGCCCGGGCTGCACCACCGCGCACCCGGGCCGATCGGCGCTGCCGTGGCGGACAACCGCGTGACGCTCGAGCTCATCCTGGACGCCGTGCACGTGCACCCGGTCGTGGCGGACACGCTCTTCCGGGCGACGCCGGGTCGTGTGGCGCTCATCACCGACGCGATGGGTGCCGCCGGCGCTGCGGACGGCTCGTACCGCCTCGGGTCGCTCGACGTCACGGTGACCGACGGGGTCGCGCACGTCGCGGGGACCGACACCATCGCCGGGTCGACGCTGACGCAGGACGTGGCGCTCCGCAACGCGGTCTCGCTCGCCGGGCGGACCCTGCCCGAGGCCGTGGCGGCGCTGACGAGTGTGCCGGCCGCCGCGCTCGGGCTCGGCGACCGCCTGGGTCGGCTGGCGCCGGGGTTCGCCGCGGACCTCGTGGCGCTGTCGCCGTCGCTCGAGGTGCAGCGCGTGTGGGGCGGCGGGCGCCAGCTGCGCTGAGCCGCCGCGGTGGAGGGGGCCGGTAGGTTCACCGAGCTCACTGCGACACCGCTCCGGAACGCGGTGGGGACGGCGGCGATCAGCCATCGAGCAGGAAGACCCACACCACGAGCAGGACACCGACCGCAGCTGACAGCCCGATCGAGCATCAGAACCAGGGGGCGGCGGACCCGCGGTGCACTCGGCCGCGTCCGAGTCCATCCCGCCGGACTGCGCTGACGGCGGAGCGCAGGAACAGCCCGACAGCTGCCAGCAGCAAGACCATCAACCCCGACCACATCCGCACGAGAACTCCGTGGGACGAGCATGCCGGAAACGCGGCCGGTGCGCGTCTCGGCTCGTCGCTCGCAGCGTCGAGGCTGCCGTGCCGTGAGCAGTCGAGGCAGACGGAGGCGGCGAGCACGACCGTCGGAACCGTCGCATCCAGATTCGCGCCGGAAGAGCTGACGAAGAGCGCGCCGAACTCTCTCGGTCCCCCCGGGTTCTGGAGAACGACTCGATGAAGTCGTACACGACTCGATCGACTCGCGGGGCATCGCCGCCGCAGACGCCATCCGCGTGAAGAAGACCAGCCGGTACAGCAGCGGCACCGACCACGGCGCAGCCATTGCAACCCTGCAGGATGCGACTTACCGCCACGTACCAGCGGCAGTTCGACGACCCAAACGGGTACTACTGGTCACCGTTCTGGATGAACCCCGATGCAGCTGACTACTGAAAGGGTAGCGGTCACTCACCCGCTCGGCGAGCGCCCGAAACCCTAGCTACGATGATTTCTCCGAAACCTCTACCGTGGCAAGAAAGTTTCTCACGGCCCGCACGCTTGAACTCGCTCCCTCCATCAAGCCGATTGCGTCTTCCTCGAACCGGTCGTCGAGAATTGGCTCCGGCCAGGCGAATACCTCACCCGCGAACCGCTGAAGGTCACAACGTTTGATTGTGAAAATACCCTTCTGGGAACCTTCGACCGGCGCATACACATACCCAGATTGGGCAATATGCCTGGAATAATGATCGAAGTGCGGGTGCACAATCAAGAAGGCTGCTGGGTCGAGTGGGTAAGCCGGAACATCTGGGTCTACAAGAGTCTGATCATCACTCTTTGCGCCGTTGCAAGACGGGCACGAAACAGCGAGATTCTCCGGAACGAACATGAAATCAGGACGCAACACGCGCGGCACAACATGCTCGGCATCCCAAATACGTCTGTTTGAAGAAGGGAAGACGTTTCGGCAATAGCAACAGCGCTTTTGCTGCTTGTCAATATAATGCTCCTTAATTCTACCCTTGATCCCATCGGAAGCATCTTCCGACCAGAATTCCGCCCCCTTCGATGCGCGCCTGCCAAAGGCGGCCACAAATTGCACATCCGCCACGTTGTAGCTGATGGGCGGCAGGTAGCGCATTATGCTTTGTTCCGAGCTTTTGCCACTGAGGCAGTGATATCCGCGATGATTTCTTTGACTTCTTTCGCGACTCCACGAGCACTGGCCGACTGCCGCAGCTCAAGCATTGCCGCGTCGAACTCATCACTGTTGTACTCACCGCCAGAGACCATGCGGAGGACTTTGACAAGAAGCTGCTTCATGTACAAGTTCCCGGAAGTACTCACCCCGAAGGCTCGCACTAGTGTTTCGTCTGTTGACCCGTGTAGTTCGTCGACACTAAGACGATCCGTCTCAAGTGACACGAGGTTTCCGTCGTGCTCTTCCATGCCGGACGCCACTAACGGCGAGTGAGTGGCTACGAGAAAATGACAGCCCCTGAATGCGGCGAACATCTGCATAAGCTTGTCTACGTAAGTGCTCTGCCACGCCGGATGCAAGCTAATTTCGGGTTCGTCAATCAAGATTAGGCTGTTATCGTCAATTGCGGACGCAATACCAAGCAAGGAACTGACGAGTGACAATTGCCCAGAACTAGCATCTTGGATATCCAGACGCTGACCAGTTTCCAAGCGCTCCAGCATAACGCCTGAAGTTCGCACCATCCCAGCTCGACGAAGTGCACGCATTGCCTGGAAGTGCTCCGAACCGTAGGAGTGCGGACGATCGAAGTCCGCAAACAGCATCGCCTTCTCTTCAAACGCTGAGGAGTCGAGTAGCCTCGCGGCGGACCTTAACTCCTCGTCAGAAGCCGTATCGGGCATACTTCGCGCGAACTGCCGGACTTGTCGGGTTTCCTGATCGAGGCGCGAATCCAACTCTGCGCCGCTTGCGAAGGCTCTGCCGCGGCTTGTCCAGCTGAAGAGCACTTCAACGCGGGCCTCGAATCCTAAGTCACGGAAGACCGAGCCAATCCTGGAGCGATGGGAAGAATTATCATCACTGCGGTCAAAGAGCTCTTCTAGAGAGCGGTAAACCCCAGCGGTGGCCGAGATTCGTCCACGAGAATCCTTCAAGCCTAGGTAACGATATCGCTCGTCACGGGTGCGCTGCATCGGTAGGCGGAAGCGGTCGAACGCGCTGGTAGTCACCGCCACAACGCGCGTTGGCCCCGGAAGTTTCTCCGCCGAAATTGCTCGCCCATTACGAGTCGCAAGCAGTTGGCGCCCGTCAAAGGATAAGGTGCACCGAGTATCGCCCAGGCTATATTCGAAGCTTGCCGCGAATCCTGGCCGAGGCTTTGCGTGGTCGGCGATCGCGAATATCTCAGCAATATCAGCAAGGGTGCGAGACTTACCCACCGCGTTCGGTCCGGTGAGAAGCGTGATGCAGTTTGCAGGTCTGGATATTCCGGCATTGAGTGCAATCTGGCGGGGTGCCGCGCCCCGACTGGCTTGAACGAACTTCCTCGCCCGGAATGAAGCACTCATGGCGCCACTATCGCATGTTCGGGGGACAGTCGATAGACCTGTCGAGAGATGGCATGCAGAAGGGGGTGTGAACGCGCTCAGCGCCGGCGGCTCGAGCAATCGTAGTGTGCGTGCAACAGACTCTCGCCTCGGTGATCCAACGGGTCGCTCTCCTGCGGTCGAGGTGCGGTTGACCCCGCGAAGCGCGGTCGTCGGTACGGCCGCTGCTCGTCGTCCTACCTATAGCCCAATGGTTCTGATTCGTGACAACGATCCGTCAGCGGTCGACCGGGCGCCCCCGCTCGCCGCTCGCCCACGACGTGTCCGCCGTCTCCCCGACCCGGAGCGACAGCGTGCCGCCCCGCGTCACGAAGGACGCCGGCACCCACGACTGCTCGAGCGTCCGCCCGTTCAACCGGGCTCCCTGCACGTACGGCTCGGTCCCGGTCGACCGGATGACGATCCGCTCGCCGCTCGAGCGCCGGATGTCGACCGTGCTGAACGTCGGGCTGCCGATGAGCATGTCCGCTCGGCCGGGCGTCTGCGGGAACAGGCCGATCGAGGCGAAGACGTACCAGGCGCTCATCGTGCCGAGGTCGTCGTTGCCGGGCAGGCCGCCGGGGCCGGTCGAGTAGGCGTCGTCCACGACCTGCCGCACGGTCTCCTGCGTCTTCCAGGGCTTGCCGAGGGCGTTGTACATCCACGGCGTGTGGATGTCGGGCTCGTTCGTCGGGTCGAACTTCGTGGCGTCGCCACCGGTGACCGCCCAGTTGCCCGAGGCGTCGTGGAAGAAGTCGTCGAGCCGTGCGACCGCGGCGTCGTCACCGCCGAGCGCGCTGGACAGCCCCTGCACGTCCTGCGGCACGAGCCAGGTGTACTGCGCGCTGGTGCCCTGCGCGAACCCGGTCCCCGTCGACGGCGACCAGCCCGGCGTCCACGAGCCGTCGGCCTGCCGCGCGGCCTGGTACCCGACGGCGGCGTTGAAGGTGTTCTTCCAGGAGGTCCCCCGCTCGGCGAACATCCGGGCGTCGGAACGAAGTCCGAGGGAACCTGCCCAGTACCCGAGCGCGCTGTCGGAGATCGAGTCCTCGAGGGTCTCGGCGGCACCGCCCCAGCAGGAGCAGTCGTCGTTCGCCGCGTACTGCCGCTCCAGGTACTCGTCGAGTGCGGGCCGCTGCGCCAGGCACTGCCCCGGGCACCCGATGTCGCTCTCGGCGTCCGCGTTCTCGACCGTCGCCTGGCGTTTCAGCGAGGCGTAGGCGGCCCGGACGTCGAAGTTCCGGACGCCCATGGCGTACCAGGTGGCGAGCGTCGCGGCAGAGGGGTCGCCGGTCATCACGTGTGTCGGCGCGCCGAGGTGCAGCCACCGGTCCCACACCCCGCCGTTCTGCTCGGCGAACCGCAGCATCGACTGCGCCATGTCCCCGGCGACGTCCGGCCGCAGCAAGGCCAGCAGCTGGATCTGCGCCCGGTACTGGTCCCACCCGGAGTACGTGCCGTAGACGGCCCGGTGTCCGCGGTCCATCCGGTGCACCCGCAGGTCCGGTCCCAGGTAGCGCCCGTCGCGGTCGTTCAGCGTGTTCGGCTGCATGAGTGCGTGGTAGACCGACGTGTAGAGCTGGGTGGTCCGGTCCGCCGTGCCGCCGCCGACGCGCAGGCGCGACAGTTCACGGTTCCAGGACGCCCGTGTGTCGGACGCCACGCTGGCGACGGTCGAGCGCTTGGTCACCTCGCCGTCACGGTTGGCGACCGCCCCGGCCGCGCTCACGTACGAGATGCCGATCTTCGCCTGCACCGTCGCTCCGCGACGCGCGTCGAACCCCACCCACGCGCCGGAGCCGCGTCCGGCGCGGTCGGCCCCGGTCAGGTAGCCCTCCCCACCGGAGGAGGACGTGCCTCCAGGCTGGACCGTGCCGTCCTTCCAGGTGCCGGTGCTCGCGAACGCCGTGTCGAAGGTCGCGGTGAAGTACAGGCGGTAGTAGCTGCGGCGGTCCGGGTTGGTGGCGCCGCCGCCGTTCGCGCGGCGGCTGCAGAAGCCGCCCGTCAGGACGCTGCCGCTGACCGTGCGGGTGCGGGGGTCGACGCGGGTGATCGCGGCCTCGCTGCCGTTGATCGAGTTCGACGTGCGGAACAGCAGGTTCGCGTCCTTGCCGGCCGGGAACGTGAACGCGCCGACGCCGGCGCGGGTGGTGACGGCGAGGTCGGTGCGGACGCCGTTGTCGAGCGTGACGCCGTAGCGTCCGGGGCTCGCGGACTCCTGGTCGTGGGAGTAGCCCGCGGCGTAGACAGCGTCCTTCGAGTCGGCCGACGGCGAGGTCGTGACCGGGGTCGTGACCGGCATGATCGGCACGTCTCCCGCAGCACCCGGAGCACACCCGGCCCCGTTCAGGTGCGTCAGGCTGAACCCGCGCAGCCGGTTCACGTCGTACGAGTAGCCGTTCGCGACCGGGGTCGACGTCTGGTCGCCCGCGGTCCCGGTGGGACTCCACTGCACCATGCCGAACGGTGCGGTGGCCCCGGGCCAGGTGTTGCCGTTGTTGCTCGTGCCGACGAAGGGGTCGACGTACCGGGCCGGATCGCTCACGGTCCGCCCGGGCTGCGTCGACGGCGAGGCCACCGCCGGCGCGGCGACGATCCCCGTGCCCAGCAGTACGGCGATCGTGGCCACCGCGGCGAGCGGGAGCGGACGGACGAGCGGGCGACGGTGCACGCGAGATCGGTTCACGTTCGTGACGCTAGCCCCCTCGGACGGGGGACGCCGCTCTCGTCACCGAGCGCTCTCCCGCTGTTCACGTCGGGTTCGGCGACGGGCCCCGGCGCCCTCCGGTGCCGGCTCGGGGTCAGCCGCCGTACTCCGCGCAGCTGTCGGTGCCGCTGTAACAGGCCGGCGCCTCGCGATCACGCCGGGTGTCCTGCTCCGTCTGGTTCCAGCGCCCCTGCGGGACGGCGAGGACGTAGGCGGCCACGAGCACGATCGGCACCATGACGACGGCGGTCACCACGACGCCGGTGCGCCCCGTCCGGACGCCGAGGAGCACGGCGACGAAGCAGGCCACGGGTCCCAGGACGAGCAAGAACTCGTAGGTGTGGACCGCACCGGGACTCTCGACGTTGTCCCCGAACAGGCGCAGTGTCGAGACGATCGTGGCGAACATCGCGACGGGAACGACGCAGAGCACCAGCACCGCGGCGAGCGCGACGCGGCGCTCGACCCGGACGCCGCGGCCCTTCCGGCGCTCCCGCTCGAGCCGCGCGTACTCCGCGCCCACCGGGTCGTCCGTCGCTGCGTCGTCCACCCCCACCATCGGGTGAGTGTCGCACGGAACGGTGCCGACCGGTACGTGATCAGGCCGTCGTGCGCGCGGCGACCTCGTCGACGAAGGTGCGGACCCGCTGCCGGAACCCCGGGTCGGCGGCTGCCCCGCGGACGGGGACGACGTGCAGCCGCCGATCACCCCGACGCAGCGCCGGCCCGACGAACACCCCCTCGGCGACGTCCGGTGCGGTGGCCGACCAGAGCGTCGAGCGAGCGCCGTCCTCCGCGGTCCGGGCCATGCTGCGGGCGACCAGGCCACCGAGGCGCTGCGTGAGGGTCTCGGCCTGGTCGTTCATCCCCGTCGCTGCGATGCCGGGGTGTGCGATGACCGAGCGGACGTCCGAGCCGGCCGCGCGGAGCCGCTCGCCGAGGTCGACCGCGAGCGCCGTCGCCGCCGTCTTCGAGTCGGTGTACACGGCGAACTGGGAGTAGCCGCTCGCATCGTCGACCCCGCCCGGTGCAGGCACGCGGCGGGTGCGCTGCGACAGGTTCGACCCGACGAGCACGACCCGGGGTGACGGTCCACCGAGCACCGGGAGCATCGCGTCGGCGAGCACGGCCGGGCCGACGACGTTGGTGGCCCAGGTGCGTTCGATGCCCTCGTCGGTCAGCCCGAACGCGCCGAGCGTCGCGCCGGCGTTGTTGACGAGGGCGTCCACGACGATGCCGTCCGCGGCGAGCTGCCGGGCGAACGCCGAGACCGAGGCGACCGACGCGGTGTCGACGACCCGCGCCTCCAGACCCGCGGGGAGGACGCGAGCCGCCTTGTCCGGGTTGCGGACCGCCGCGATGACGCGCGCTCCAGCGGCGGCCAGTCGGGTCGCGACCACCAGACCGAGTCCGCCGGTCGCACCGGTGACCACGACCGTCCGCCCGTGCTGGTCCGCCATCTGTTCGGGCTCCCACGTGAAGGGTTCCATCGTCGTCTCCTGTCCGCACTCCGTATCGAATCGGATGATCCATCCGGAACGCTAGCACAACCGGATAGAGTGTCCGCATGACGATCGCCATGGCCCGTCCCGAAGCGCTGCGTTCCGATGCGCAGCGCAACCGGGCCGCGCTGCTCGACGTCGCCCGGTCGTTCCTGGAGCGCGGCGAGCAGCCGCTCCTGAACGCCGTCGCACACGATGCCGGTGTGGGTGTCGGGACCGCCTACCGGCACTTCCCGTCGCAGCAGCACCTGCTCGAGGCGCTCGCGATCGACGCGCTCGAGGACATGCTCGACCTCGTCCGTGTCGCCGTCACCGTGCCGGACACCGGGGACGCGCTCCGCGGGGTCGTGACGGCTGCGTTCCGGAGCATGGTCGACGATGCCGCCCTCGGCGACCTGCTGACGAACGGCGGGTTCTCGTGTGCCGACACCGCCGCGCTCGCAGGAGACATGGTGGCGTCCGTCGACGCACTGCTCGCTCGGGCACGGGCCGAGGGGCTCGTGCGTGCCGACGTCGACGCGGACGACCTGCGACGGCTGCTGTGCGGGATGCGTGCGGCCGCCGTGGCGGGAGGCTCCCGGGTGCACGACCCCGAGCGCTACGTCGAGGTGCTGCTGGCGGGCCTCCGCCCGGCCTGACCACCACCCTCGCGCCCCGCGTGCCTCGCTGTCAGGATGGGCGCATGAGCGTCATGGTGTCCGTCTTCGATGCGTACCGGTCCCGCACGAGCGAGAAGTACACGGCCTACCCGCCGGACGTGCTCCCCATGTTCGTCGCCGAGATGGACAGCATGCTCGCCGAGCCGATCCGCGACGCCCTGGTCACCGCGGTGACGAACGGCGACACCGGGTACGTCGGGCACGGGCGGGCCCTGCCCGAGGCGTTCGCCGACTTCGCCGAGAGCCGGTGGGCGTGGCGGGTCGACCCCGATCTGGTCCGCACCACCACGGACGTGTCGGTCGCGGCGGTCGAGGTGCTGCGCCGGATCATCGAGCCAGGCGACCAGGTGGTCATCATGCCGCCCGTGTACCCGCCGTTCTGGGAGTACGTGTCCGAGGCCGGCGGCACCGTCACCGAGGTCCCGCTGCTCGCCCCCGCAGGCCCGGCCGACCCCTTCGACACCACGGCCGGCTGGCGGATGGACCTGGACGGCCTCGCGCAGGCGTTCGCCGACGGAGCCCGCACGGTGCTGCTCTGCAACCCGCACAACCCCCTCGGCCTGGTGCACGACCGTGCATCGCTCGTCGCACTCGCGGAGCTGGCCGCCGAGTGGGACGCCGTCGTGGTGTCCGACGAGATCCACGCGCCGCTCGTGCACGCCGACGCGGTGTTCACGCCGTTCCTGGAGTCCTGCCCCGAGGCCGCATCGCTCGGGGTCGCCCTGACGAGTGCGAGCAAGGCCTGGAACCTCGCCGGCACGAAGTGCGCGATGATGATCGGCGCCTCGGAGCGGGCCCGCGCCTTGTTCGACGGCCTGCCGACCGAGGTCGTCGAGCGCACCGGCATCCTCGGCTACACCGCGAGCGTCGCGGCCTTCAGCGAGGGCGAGCCGTGGCTGGCATCACTGCTCACCGAGCTCGCGGCGAACCGGCGCACCCTGGCCGAGCGGATCGGCGACGTGCTGCCCGGCGCCGAGTACCGGCAGCCGCAGGCGTCGTACCTGGCGTGGCTCGACCTGCGGGCGCTGCCGTGGGGCGACGACCCCGCGGCGGAGCTCGTCGACCGGGCGAAGGTGGCGCTCGGCTCCGGCCCGGCGTTCGGACGGCAGGGCCGGGGCTTCGCGCGGCTGAACTTCGGGTGCTCGGCGGAGACCCTCGACGAGGGGCTCAGCCGCCTCGCCGCAGCCGCGCGCGCCTGACACCGGACCTGGATCGGGCCGGAAGACGCCGGCGTGCGCGTGCGACGCCCCGCAATCGTCGACACGCCCCCGAATTCGGCGGCGTGTCGGCGCTCGGGCGGCGTCTGAGCAAGACGCCGGCGTCTACCGCAGCAGATGGTCGGGCGCTACTCGAACCGCTGCCAGGCCGGCTTGTTCGCGTACGTGTAGCGGTAGTAGTCGGCGAGCTGCAGCCCGGCGGCGGCTTCCTCGTCGACGACGACGGTCGCGTGCTCGTGCAGCTGCAGGGCCGAACCGGGCACGAAGGAGCTGAGCGGCCCCTCGACCGCAGCGGCGACGGCCGCCGCCTTCGACGGGCCCTGGGCGACGAGGACGAGCTCGCGGGCCTCGAGGATGGTGCCGAGCCCCTGCGTCATGCAGTGCGTCGGGACCTGCTCGGGCGAGTCGAAGAAGCGCGCGTTGGCGTCACGGGTCGACGGCGCGAGGGTCTTGATGCGGGTGCGCGAGGCGAACGACGACGTCGGCTCGTTGAACCCGATGTGACCGTTGGCCCCGATGCCGAGGATTTGCACGTCGATCCCGCCCGCGGCACGGATCGCGGCGTCGTACTCCTTGGCCGCGAACTCCAGGTCGGCGGCACGGCCGTCCGGCACCCGCACGCGCGACGCGTCGAAGCCGAGGGGCGCTACGACGTCGCGGGCGATCACGGCCGCGTACGACTCGGGGTGCTCGAGCGGGATGCCGACGTACTCGTCGAGGGCGAACCCACGGGCCTCGGCGAACGAGATCTCGCCCGACTGCACCCGGCGCTGCAGGTCGGTGTAGATGCCCTGCGGGCTGGATCCGGTGGCGAGACCGATGACGGCGGACGGCTTCTTGGCGACGACGGACGCGATCTTGGCCGCGGCGACGCGACCGACCTCGTCCGGCGTGGGCAGGATGATGATCTCCACACGCCCAGCCTACTGGTCATGACCAGTCTGCGACAGGGGTCGTGTGGGTAGCGTGGAGGCATGCCGACCCCCGACTTCGTCCTGTCCCTGCGCGAGAAGATCGGCACGGCGCCGCTCTGGCTGTCGGGCGTGAGCGCGATCGTGACGCGCGGCTCCGGCGCCGAGCGCGAACTGCTCGTGGTGCGACGGGCCGACACGGGCGCGTACACGCCGGTCACCGGGATCGTCGACCCGGGCGAGGAACCCGCCGTCGCCGCCGAACGCGAGGTCCTCGAGGAAGCCGACGTCGTCGCCGTCGCCGAACGCCTGGCCTGGGTGCAGGTGCTGCCAGAGATGACCTACCCGAACGGCGACCGGTCGCAGTACCTCGACCTGGTCTTCGCCTGCCGGTACGTCTCCGGGACGCCGAACCCAGCCGACGGCGAGAACACCGAGGCGTTCTGGGCTCGACTCGACGCCCTGCCCGACATGTCCGAGAACATGCGGGCACGCGTCGAGGCCGGGCTGGCGGACGAGCGCGAGGCGCGCTTCCAGCGCTGACCCCACCGGTCTGGAGGCGCGGTGCCAGGCCGCCACGGGCCTCCCGTCCGCGTCCCCCGACGTTTCGTGCACAGCGACAGTCCACGCATCTGGTCGCGCGTGGACTGTCGCTCAGCGCGAAACGTCGTCGCGACTACGCGAGCGGCGCGACCGCCACGGGTGCGCCGAGCAGGCGCACGGCGACGGGGTCGCCGGTGGCCCGGCGATCGCCGACCTCGTGCTGGACGGTCACGACGGTGTCGTCGTCCAGGCGGACGGTGGTGCGGCGGATCGACCCGAGGAAGCTCGAGGTGACGACGGTGCCGGTGATGCCCTCGGGGGCGAAGGCGATGTCCTCCGGCCGGACGTAGGCGAGCACCGGGCCGTCCGGCGCCGAGGAGTCGAGCGCCGGCACCCGGAACCCGTACACGAAGACGTCACCCCCGCGCAGGTCGCCCTGCAGCCGGTTCGACTGACCGACGAAGTCCGCCGTGAAGGCCGACGACGGGGTGCGGTAGAGCTCCTCGGGCGTGCCGATCTGCTCGATGTCGCCCGCCTGCATCACGGCGATCCGGTCGGAGACGGCGAGCGCTTCCTCCTGGTCGTGCGTCACGAACACCGTGGTGATGCCGAGGTCGCTCTGGATGCGGCGGATCTCGTCGCGCAGCGAGACCCGGACCTTCGCGTCCAGGGCCGACAGCGGCTCGTCGAGCAGGAGCACCCGGGGGCGGGTGACCAGGGCACGGGCCAGGGCGACGCGCTGCTGCTGCCCACCGGAGAGCTGGTGCGGGTAGCGCTCGGCGAACTCGCCGAGGTGGACCATGTCGAGGGCCTCGACCACGCGGCTCCTGCGCTCGGCGGCGGGGACCCGGCGCATCTCGAGGCCGAAGGCGACGTTCTGCCGGACCGTCATGTGCGGGAACAGCGAGTACTGCTGGAACACCATGCCGATGTCGCGTTTGTTGACCGGGGTGTCGGCGACGTCCTGGCCGTCGATGCGGATCGAGCCGGCGTCGATCGCCTCGAGGCCCGCGAGCGCCCGGAGCGCCGTCGTCTTGCCGCAGCCGGACGGGCCGAGCAGCGACACGAACTCCCCCGGCTCGACACGGAGGGACAGTCCCGCGAGCGCACGGTGTGCGCCGTAGTGCTTCTCGACGGCGTGGAGTTCGACGACGGCACCGGTGGTGGCGAGGGACGCCGGGGCTGCCGGAGCGGTGACGGTCATGCGGACTCCTGGGTGCGGGGACGACGGGTGGTGCGGGTGCGGGTGCGGCGGACCCGGCCCGTGCGACGGGTCCCGATGCGGCCGATGAGGACGAGCAGCACGAAGCCGAACACGAGCGCGGCGACCGAGAAGATCGCGGCGACGTACGGGTCGGTCCCCTGCACGAGCACGAGCCCGGTCTGGAACGTGCTGCGGGAGAGGAACGCGGCGAGGGTGTACTCGCCGAGGACCACGGTGATCGTGAGGAAGCACGCGGCGGTGATGCCCCGGCGCAGGTTCGGCAGGAGCACGCGCCAGGTGACGGTCCACCACGAGGCACCGAGTGAGCGGGCGGCCTCGGACAGGACGATCAGGTCCATCGCGGTGATGGCGGCGGCGATCGGGCGGAACGCGAACGGCAGCGTGACGATGCCGATCGCGAACGCCAGCGTCCAGGCGCCGGAGCCGAAGACCTGCGAGACGACCTGGTACACGGGGATGAACCCGACGACGAGCACCACGACCGGCACGGTGATCGGCACGATGCAGACGAACTCCAGGATGCGTCGGAGCCTCGGGTAACGGAGCGCGGTGATGATCTGGGCGGGCAGCAGCACGAGCAGCACGATCCCGACGGTGATCACGGCGATGAGCAGCGACGCCCCGAGCCCGTCGAACACGGGCTGGTAGGTGAACGCGTTGGCCGGGTCGCCGATCGCTGCCCAGTGCGCGAAGGTCAGGCCGCCGTCGGTGCCCTGCCGGAACGTGAACTGCAGCAGGGCGACCAGCGGGACGGCGAACAGCAGCCCGATCACGGTGAGCACGGTCACGGCCGCACCACGGGACGGGGCCGTGCCGAAGCGGCGGACGCGGGACGGGCCTCCGAGCCGAACCGGCTGCGCCGGACGCACCGGGCGGACCGGTGCCGCCGCGCTCATCGCTGCCACCTGGCGGCTCGGCGCTGCAGCAGCGAGTAGGCGCCCATCACGACCGCCATCACGACGACCATGCCGAACGCGAGCACCCCGGCGACGTTCTGCAGGCCGACGAGCGTCTCGCTGGTGAGCTGCGTGCGGATCGTGAGCGGCACGATGCCGCCCTGCGAGATGAGGGCCGCGGCGGTGGCGAACGACGAGAAGCCGTTCGCGAAGAGCAGCAGGAGCGACCCCCAGAACGCCGGCGCCAGGACCGGCAACGCGATGCGGCGCCAGTACGTCAGGCGCGAGGCGCCGAGGGTCGCGGCGGCCTCGCCCCACTGGGCCTTGACGCCCTCGAGTGCGGGCATGAACGTGAGGACCATGAGCGGCACCTGGAAGTAGACGTAGGGGATGACGAGCCCGGGCACGGTGTACAGGAAGGCGCCGTCCGCGTTGAGGTCGACGTGGAAGACCGTGACCAACCACGTCGTGACGAGTCCCTGCACGCCGATCGTGGCGATGAACGCGAACGCGAGCATGACGCCGCCGAACTGGGCGAGGACGCTCGCCGCCGAGTCGATCATCGACCGGACCAGTCCGTCCGGCCGCAGTGCCGAGAGCGCCCAGCAGACGACCGCGCCGAGCACGGCTCCGATGACCGCGGAGGCGGCGGACAGGCCGAACGACCCGCCGAACGCCCGCAGCACGGACGGGTCGGCGAAGGCCGCGAGGTTCGCGAACGTGAACGCTCCGGAGCCGTCGAAGAAGCCGCTGCCGATCGCGATCACGGCGGGGACGGCGAGGAACAGCAGGACGTAGGCGGCGAAGGGGGTCAGCCCCAGCCAGGCGAGACCGACGCGGCGCCGGACACGGGGTCCGGCGCCGCGACGGACGGCATCGGCGGGCGCGGACGCCGGGCGCACGGTGCTCGGAGCGCTCGTCGCGGGCGCGTCTGCCGATGCGGTGGTCATGCTGCTCAGGACCCCATCGTCGAGGACCACTTGGCCTTGAGCACCGTCGCGGCGTCGGCGACCTGCGCGTCGGTCAGCTCGACGTAGTCCTTCGGCGCGCCACCGGCGGCGTCGAGGGCGTCCTGGTCGACCTTGCCGGACTTCTCCATCGCCGACAGGGTGGCGGGGAAGGCACCGGCCTGCAGGTACAGGTTCTGGGCCTCCGGGCTGGCGATGTACTCCTGCCACAGGCGGGCGGCCGCGGGGTGCGGGGCGTCCTTGGTGATGGCCTGCGAGTAGTACGAGCCGAGCGCCTGCCCCTTCGGGACGACGGTCTTCCAGTCCTTGTTGCCACTCGCGCCCGCTGCCGGTCCCCACGCCAGGTTGTTGTACGACCACTGGATGACCACGGGGGTCTCACCCGAGGCGACCGTGGCCTGCGTCGGCAGCACGTTCTGGAAGTTGCCGGCCTTCTTCAGGTCGCCGAAGTAGTCGACGCCCTTCGTGATGTCGTCGGCCGAGCCACCGTTCTCGAGCGCCGCCAGGTAGACGGCCGATGCTGCCTGGTTGGCCTGCGTCGGGTCACCCGCGATCGAGACCTTGCCCTTGTACTCGCTGCCGAGCAGGTCCTGCAGGTCCTTCGGGGCGTCGGAGATCTTCGACGAGTCGTACCCGATCGACATCAGGCCGGTGTAGTCACGCGTCCACGCGCCGTCCTTCTCCTTCAGGTCGGTGGGGATGTCGTCCCAGTTCGCGACCTTGTAGTCGGTGAGCAGGTCGAGGTTCTCCTGCAGCACCGCGTTGCCGAGGTCGAGCACGTCGGGCGCGGTGGACTGGCCCTTCTGCGACTTCACGGCGGCGACCTCGTCGGCACTCGAGCCGTTCGGGTTCGCGGAGTTGATCTTGATGCCGTACTTCTTGGTGAAGCCGTCGATGATCTTGCCGTAGTTGGCCCACGACGGCGGCAGCGCGATGACGTTCAGCTGCCCCTCGGCCTTGGCGGCCTTGACGAGGGCGTCCATGCCGCCGGCGGACTGGGCGCTGGTGGCGGTCTTCCAGTCGGCGTCGCCGTCGGAGCCGGCGCTCGCGGAGCTCGTCGCCGAGCATCCGGCGAGGGTGACGATCGCTGCGGCGGCCAGGGCGATGCCGGCCAGGGTGCGCTTGTGCTGCACGGGTGGGCCTTTCGGGTGGGGGAAGGTGCTGAGGTGACCGGGGGTCCGGGTTCTGGTCGATCGTGGACGCGGCCGGTTTCCGGCCCGTGCTCCGGTGGTGAACGGCGGCGGAACAGCGGGTGCGGCTGTACGCTTTGCTCGATCTGGGCGCATGGTCGCGCCCACATCAGGCCTGGAGGCACGGATGCGGTTCACGACGACGGTCCTGCAAGCACGGAAGACGGCGACCGGACTCCCCGTCCCGGAGTCCGTCATCGAGGCGCTCGGATCCGGCAAGCGCCCCGCGGTGGTCGTCACGATCAACCGGGGCTACACCTACCGCTCCACCGTCGGGGTCATGGACGAGCAGTTCCTGGTGCCGCTGTCGGCCGCACACCGTGAGGCCGCCGGGATCGCCGCAGGGGACACCGTCGAGGTCGCACTCGAGGTCGACACCCTGCCCCGGACCGTCGACCTGCCGGAGGACCTGGCGGCCGCGCTGCAGGAGGCCGGCGTGCGTGCGACATTCGACGCCCTGTCGAACTCGCGGCAGCGGGCACTCGCCGACCCGGTCACCCAGGCGAAGGCCCCGGAGACCCGGGCACGGCGGATCGAGAAGGCCGTGGAGTCCCTGCGGGGGTAGTGGTGCCGGGCGGGTCGGGCGGCCTGGTCGTTTCGGGCGTACCTGGTCGTTTCGGGCGTACCTGGTCGTTTCGGGCGTACCTGGTCGGAAGTTCTCGCCAGGTATGCCCGGAAGCACCAGGTATCGCGGGCGTTCTGGGAAAGAACGGGCGGGCTCAGGCCCCGAGCTCGACCAGGACCCGCGGGATCTCGGTCACGAGTTCGCTCGCCAGGTACCCGAGCGGCCCGACCTGCACCGCGAGTCGGTCGCCAGCGGCAGCGTGCACGTAGGACGCCCACGCCACGGCCTGTGCCGGATCGGCGCCGCGGGCGAGCAGGCCGGTGACCGCACCGGACAGCACGTCCCCACTGCCGCTCGTGCCGAGACCGCCGGAGCCGGTGCCCTTGAGCCACGCCCGACCCTGCGGTGTGGCGATGGCATCGCCGAGGGCCACGACCGCACCGAAGCGGTTCGCGATCGCCACGGCGTCGGCCACGTCGTCGTCGCTGCACTCACGCCCGAGCAGGCGTTCGGCCTCGCCGGAGTTCGGCGTCATCACGAGCCGTCCACGCAGCGGTTCCAGGCGGTCCCGCACGTCGGCGGCCACCCCGAGGGCGAAGGCGTCGAGCACGACGGTGGTGTGCGGACCGACGACGTCGGCGAGTCCGGCCACGAGGTCACGCGAACCGTCCGGCTCGTCGAGCCCCGGCCCGACCAGCACGGCGTCGGCACTCGACGCGCTGTCCGCGATGCCCTCGATCGCGCCGACGGCGATGTGCCCGTCCTGGTCCTCGTCGAGGGGTTCGACCCCGGACTCGGGCACCGCGACCGCGACCTCGTTCGCCACGCTCCGGCCGACCGCCAGGGTGAGACGACCGGCGCCCACCCGGAGTGCGGCGAGCGCGGAGAGCATCGCTGCGCCCGGGGTCCGAGCGGCGCCGCCGACGATGAGCACCTGCCCGCGGCCGTACTTGCCGGCACCGGGTTCGGGCAGTGGCCAGTCCCGCAGGAAGTTCGGGGTGACGGGTTCAGTGGACATGCTCGTCGTCCTTCCGGCCGGTGTGCTGGGTGACCTCGTCGTCGTCCAGGTGCCCGACGGAGGAGAACTCCTCGAGCACCCACGGCGATCCGGCGTCGTCGCGACGGAGTCGGGTGAGGGAGGCGTTGGCGACGGCGTGGGTCCGGGCGAACTCCATGAGCGCCGGCTCGTCGAGGTCGAGGCACACCGCGACGGCGAGCATCACCACGGCGTCGTGCGCGGCGATCACCAGGCGCTCGGCGCCGTCGACCCGCTCGACGTCGCCGAGGAGCGACCGGAGCCGGAGCATCACATCGGCCCACGACTCCCCGCCCGCCGGCCGGTGGTAGTACTTGCCGAGCCACTGCCGGCGGCGTTCCTCGTCCGGGTACCGGTTGCGGACGCCCTGCAGGGTCAGCAGGTCGAGGACGCCGAGTTCGCGGTCGCGCAGCCGCTCGTCCACCCGCTTCTCGGGTTCGGCGAGGCCGGCTGCCTCGAGCGCGATCGCGATGGTCTGTTGTGCGCGGAGGTACGGCGACACCCACAGCGCGACGGGGACGTCGTCGATCCCGCGGTCGGCGAGCTCCTGCCCGAGGGCCCGGGACTGATCGGTGCCGAGCGGGCTGAGCGGGACGTCGGCGTCCCGGAACTCGACGTCGATGACGTCGTCGCCCGCTGCTTCGGCCCGAGCCGCCGCGACGTTCGCGACCGATTCGCCGTGACGGACGAGCCAGATCTCCTGCACTGCCATGCCGCCACGCTAGCCAGAGCGTGCTGTGCCGGTTCACCGGCGCCGAACGGCCACCCCGTGCGGTGCCGGAGGGTCACCCGCGCGGCGTCGAACGGTCACCCCGCGCGGCGTCGAGCGCTCCGGACCGGGCGGACCGCGCACGGGAGCCCCGCCGCCCGGAGTCGCAGTGCCAGCGCTTCGAGGTCGAAGAGGTCTCGCCACTCGAGCCGGATGATCGTCCGGACACCCGGCACGGTGAGCAACCGACCGTGCCGCCGCTTCTCGTCGAGGAACACCTTGGTCGGGCTCCGGCCGCCCAGGTAGCGCTCCTGCGAGTACTTGGCCCGTCCGTCGATCTCGACGATGACCCCGTGGTCCGGGAACCAGAAGTCGACCGCGGACCGACGGCCGTCCACGACGAACTCCTGCTGCAGCACCGGCGCGGGCAGTCCGAGCTCCCGGAACACGACCCGAGCGAGCGACTCGGCCGGCGACCCGGACCGACCGTCGGCCAGGTCGAGCACCTGCTGCGCCAGGGCTCGGGCGCGGGCCTTCGGAGGAACCGCTCGTCGGAGGTCGGCGTCGTCGAACCCACGTCGCAGCGCGGCGTCCGCGATGACGACGCCGGCCCGCAGGTCGCCGGACATCGCGATGTCGACGACGGTCCGGGGCACGGAGGTGACGGCGATCGCACCGACCGTGATCCGTTCGGCCCGGCCGACGGGTCTCGAGTGCAGGACCAGCTCGGCGCTCCTGCCCCGGTACATCGACTCCGGCACCGTCGCGTGCACCGGGACGTCCCACCCGGCGAGCGCCGGGAGGCCGTGCAGGGCCGCCGCGGACAGGTGCGAGGCCGTCGCCCGCGTGCCGAGCCGTCCGAGCCGCGCGAAGACCCGGGTGACGTACCGCTGACGAGGCCCGGCGGCATCCCACGCGGCGCCGTCGACGAAGGCGTTCGGTCCGACCCGGACCAGGCGGCCGACACCCTGGGTCCGGGTCCGGCGGCGCAGGGTGGTGGCATCGAGGCCGGCCTCGTGCATGGCGGAGGCTCGGAGGATGGGCAGCGACTCGTTCATGCACGTGACGATGCCCGCTCAGCCACCCGCTCCTGGGGCCGATGTCCGGAACTGTGGACGGGCCTCCAGGCCTGGGCGGTTGTGGAGGGGAGGAGTTCCTTCCCAGAACGGCCGCGATGCCAAGCGGAACCGGGCGTACCTGGCCGGAAGTTCCGACCAGGTACGCCCGATTCGACCAGCTACGCCCGATTCGACCAGGCCACCCGCCCCACCCACCTCGGCCGCCCGCACGCGCACGCACACCCCCGCGCAACACGGCGCCGAACGGAACGCACCCGTGTCCCGTCCGGCGCCGCGGTCTCTCCCCGACCGAACGCCGGGCCCGCTGCCTCAGGCCCGACGCACGCGCAGCGTCACGATCTCGAACGGCCGCAGGGTCAGCACGACCGGCTCCCCGGCCGACCATGAGCGCTCCAGTGGCCGCTCGAGCAGGTCGACCTGTGCCACCGACCCGACGTCGAACCCGAAGGAGACCCCGACGTCCGACGCCCGGCCGCCGAGTCCCTCGTACAGTCGCACGACGACGTCTCCGGAGCGGTCCTCGGCGAGCTTGACGGCCTCGACGAACACCTGCGGCGACGACACCGTGACGAGCGGCGTGACCTCGGCCGACCCGGGGACGCTCCGCACCGGCAGGTTCAGCCGGTACCCGGAGTCGGCGGCGTCGAGCACCGAGGCCCCGATTCGCAGCACCGTCCGGAACACGTGGTGCCCCTGGTCGGCGTTCGGGTCCGGGAACGTCGGCCCGCGCAGCAGCGACTCCCGCACGAGCGTGGTGATCCCGCCGTCCGGCCGGGTCTCGCGCGTGATGTCGTGGCCGTAGGTCGAGTCGTTCGCCACGGCGACGCCGAAACCGGGCTCCGCGACGTGCACCCAGCGGTGTGCCGAGGTCTCGAACCGGGCGTGGTCCCACGAGGTGTTCTGGTGCGTCGGCCGGTCGATGTGCCCGAACTGGATCTCGCTCGAGGCTGACGACGCGAGCACGTCGATGGGGAACGCGAGCTTCAGCAGCTTCTGGTGCTCGTGCCAGTCGACCTCGGTCTCGACGGTCAGCTCCGGTTCGCCCTGCACGGCGGAGTAGCGTGTGGTGAGCGTCGACGATCCGAAGGACCGTTCCACCACGAGCGAGGAGCCGTCGACCGAGACGGACGAGGCCGACAGCACCGTGCCGTTGCGCTGGTACGCGCGGTCGATGTCCCACGCCTCCCACTGGTTCGGGGTGTCACGGAACACCGTGTACTCCGCCGCCGCGGCGCCGGGCGCGATCGCGTCGCGTCCGGTGGCGTGGTCGACGAACGAGACGACGTGGCCGGCGGCGTCGATGGTCGCGGTGACGACGCCGGTGTCGAAGACGAAGCGGTCGCCGCTCCGGACGGGAGGCACGGGTCGCGGCGCGTGGACGACCGAACCTGCCAGGGCGGTCACGTCCCCTGCCGCGACCGGCGAGGCGTTGAAGCGCACGACCGACGCGGCGTCGTCGGCGCCGGCGAGCGCCGTCGTCGCGCTGCCCGCGAGCGCCGTCGTCGCGCTGCCGATCAGCCCCTCGAGCACCTCGGCGACCCGGGCGTACTGCTCCTCGGCGTTCTCGTACACCCACGCGATCGAGGACCCGGGCAGGATGTCGTGGAACTGCTGCAGCAGGACGGTGTGCCAGGCGTCCTCGAGTTCGGCGTACGGGTACTCGCTGCCGAGCCGGACCGCCGCCGTCGCTGCCCAGAGCTCGGCTTCGCGCAGCAGGTGCTCGGAGCGGCGGTTGCCCTGCTTCGTGCGGATCTGCGACGTGTAGGTGCCGCGGTGGAACTCGAGGTACATCTCCCCCGACCAGACCCCCGGCGTCGGCAGCTCGGCTTCGAGCTGCTCGAACACCTGCGCCGGCGTGCCGAGCGTGACGTGGGGCGACCCGTCGAGGTCGTGCTGGCGGTGTGCGGCGCCGACCATCTCGCGGGTGGGACCGCCGCCGCCGTCCCCGAAGCCGTACAGGAGCATCGAGGTGTTCGCGGTGCCGCGTTCCTTGTTGTTCCGTTCGCCGCGGCGCAGGTCGGCGGGCGAGACGTCGGAGTTGTAGGTGTCGGCCGGGGGCAGGTGCGTCAGGACGCGCGAGCCGTCGATGCCCTCCCAGTGGAACGAGGTGTGCGGGATGACGTTCGTCTCGTTCCACGACGGCTTCTGGGTGACGAACCACTTCGATCCGGCGGCGCGGACGATCTGCGGCAGGGCGCCCGAGTAGCCGAACGAGTCGGGGAGCCAGGCCTCGGGGGTGTCGATGCCGAACTCCTCGAGGAAGAAGCGCTTGCCGGCGACGAACTGGCGGGCCAGGGCCTCGCCGCCGGGCAGGTTGGTGTCCGACTCGACCCACATGCCGCCGACCGGGATCCACCGGCCCTCGGCGACGCGCTGCTTGATGCGGGTCCAGATGGACGGGTACTCGTCACGGATCCACGCGTACTGCTGCGCGGACGAGCAGGCGAAGGTGAAGTCGGGGTCGCGGTCCATCAGGTCGAGCACGTTCGAGAACGTCCGCGCGCACTTGCGCTTCGTCTCGCGCACGGGCCACAGCCAGGCGGAGTCGATGTGGGCGTGCCCGACGGCGATCGCGCGGTGGGCGGCGGGACTGGCGGGGACGGCGAGCACGGGCGCCAGGACCTGACGGGCGTCCGCGGCGGTGCCGGCGACGTCGTCCGGGTCCAGGGCGTCTGCGGCGCGTTCGAGTGCCCGCAGGATGTCGGCGCCGCGGGTGCCGTCGGTGGGGAGCTCGGCCATCAGCCCGCGCAGCACCCAGAGGTCCTGCTGCAGTTCCCACACGGTGTCGTCGCGCTCGACGACCTCGAGGGCCTTCAGGCGGTAGATCGGGTCGTCGCCGGCGGTGGAGCGCGAGCCGAGCGGCGTCGCACCCTGGAACGAGTCGCCGCCGATGTCCGGGTTCGCCCCGGCCTCGATCCAGAGCTCGAAGGACTCCCCCGGGCCGACCTCGAGCGGCACGGTGTCGTTCCGCGGCTCGATCGCCTTGATCGTGGAGCCGTCGGCGCGGAACGCGAGTCCCTCGGCCTGGAAGCCGGGCTGCCGCTTGGTGAACCCGAGGTCGACGAGGAGCTCGGCGGTGGTCCCCGGCGCGGTGCCGAAGTCCGCCGGCACGGTCCCGGTCACCCGGAACCACGTCGTGCCCCACGGGCGTCCGCCCCAGTGCGACCCCACCGTGAACGGTGTGTACGTCTCGCCCACGGCGGCGTCGAACGGCACCGGTTCGCCCGGCACCTCCCACGCCTCGATCGTCACCGGCGCCGAGCGACGGAGGACGGCGGGGTCGACGCGGTCGCGCACGAGGCGGGCGATCCGGGCCTCGACGAGCGGTTCGTCCTGGTGCATGTGCTTCCTTTCTGGTTCGCGGAACACCGGTGTTCGCGGATCGAACCGCGGTTCGCGGGTGTTCGACGCGCGAACACCGGTGTCTTGCGGGGGTGGGGGCCGGCGTCAGCCCTTGATGCCGCCGGCGAGGGCGTTGCCGCCGCCGAGGCCTCGGGACACGATCACGTAGAGGGCGATGACCGGCACGGAGTAGACGATCGAGAACGCGGCGAGCTGGCCGTACGCCACCGCCCCGTTCTGCCCGAAGAAGTTGAAGATGCTCACCGCGGCGGGCACCTTCTCGGGCGAGAGCAGCAGGACGAAGGGGACGAAGAAGTTCCCCCACGCCTGGATGAACACGAAGATGAAGACGACCGCGATGCCCGGACGCATGAGCGGGATCACGATGCGGGTCAGGGTGGTGAGCATCGAGGCGCCGTCGGTCCACGCCGCCTCTTCCAGCGAGATCGGCACCGAGTCCATGAAGTTCTTCGCCATCCAGATCGCCATCGGCAGCGACGTGGCGGCGAGGAAGAAGATGCAGCCCCACACGTTGTCGATCAGGTTGAGCGACACGAACAGCGCGTAGACGGGCACCATCATCGCGGTGATCGGCAGACCGGTGCCGAACAGGATGCTGTACAGGAACGGCTTGTTGACGCGCATCTTGTACCGGGACAGCGGGTACGCGGCGAGCAGGGCGAACACCACGGTGACGACCGCGGTGCCGCCGGAGAGCAGCAGGCTGTTCGCGAGCGGGATGAACGACAGCTCGGGGGTGAGCACCTTCGCGAAGTTGTCGAGGGTGAACTGCGAGGGCAGCTTCACCGACAGCGACGCCTGGGTGTCGAACGACGCGAGCACGAGCCAGAGCAGCGGCACCGCGAAGCACACCGCGATGACGAGCAGCACGGTGTTCGACACCCACCGCATGGTGCGGCCGCGCGGTGACGTCATGTGCATCGACCCCGGTGCGGTCACCGAGCGGGTCGTGGTCTGGTCGAGGGACGGGGCTGTCATGGCCATCAGTCCACCTCCGGCTTGAGGGCCCGGATGTAGATGATCGAGAAGACCGCCCCCACCACGAGCAGGATGGTCGCGATCGCGGTCCCGAAGCCGAGCTGCGAGAACTTGAACGCCTCCTGGTACGCCAGGATCGGCAGGGTCGACGAGTTCGTGCCCGGCCCGCCGCCGGTCATCACGAAGATCAGCGTGAAGACCGACAGGGTCTGCAGCGTCGTGAGCATGAGGTTCGTCGAGATGCTCCGGCGGATCACCGGGAGCGTGATGTAGACGAGCCGCTGCCAGCCGGTGGCTCCGTCGACCTCGGCGGACTCGGTGATCTCCTCGGGGACCTCCTGCACGGCGGCCGAGTAGACGAGCATCGAGAACGCGGTGCCGCGCCAGATGTTCGCCAGGATCACCGCGAGCATCGGGTACGTGTAGAGCCAGTTCGCGCCGGTGATCCCGATCGACGCGAGGAACGTGTTGAGCGTCCCCTCGTCGTTGAAGAACGCGTACGCCGCGAAGGACGCCACGATCTCCGGCAGGACCCACGCGGCGACCACGAACGTGCCGACGATCGCCCGGACGGCCTTGTTCGCCGAGCGCATCAGCAGGGCCAGTCCGAGGCCGAGCACGTTCTGTCCCACCACGGCCGAGGCCAGCAGGAAGACGACGGTCAGGATGACGGACTTCGGGAAGTCCGGGTCCTGGAACAGCTCGACGTAGTTCTGGAACCCGACGAACTGCTGGTCGGCGGCGCTGGCACCGGTCAGCGCCGAGTTGGTGAACGACCCGTAGAACGACGAGATGACGGGGCCGAGCAGGAAGATGACGAGGAGGACCAGGGCGGGGACGAGCGGAACCGCTCGTCCGACGTTCCGCAGTGGTCGCCGCTTGCGCGGCACGGGTGGATCGGTGCGCTTCGGCGCACCGGGCGCCGACAGCGTCGGCGCGAGGGGGGTGCTGGACACGATGGGTGCCTTCCGGGTGCGGAGGGGTTCCGAAGGTGGGGAAGAGCGGACGGGAGGCGCGGTGCGGGACCGCCCCGCGCCTCCAGTCCGTCAGTGGGTGACGTCCGTCAACCAGCGGAGACGGTGTTCTCCTTGCCGACCACCTGCGTGACGGCCTTGTCGTAGGCGGCAGCCGCGTCCTTCGGCGACTGCTGACCCGTCATGACCGCTTCCATCGCGACCTGGATCGCGTTGGAGACCTGCGAGTAGTCACTCGTCGCCGGGCGGAAGTTGGTGTTCTCCACCAGCCCCGAGAAGAACTTGAACGTCGGGTTCGCCGCCGTGTAGGCCGGGTCGTCCGCGACGTCCTTGCGGACGGCGATCTGACTGTTCTCGGTGTCGTACTTCAGCGAACCGTCCTTGTCGAGGAAGCTCGTGATGAAGTCGAACGCCGCCTGCGGGTTCTTCGACTTCGCGCCGACCGCCAGGGTCCATCCGCCGGACATCGAGTTGTAGCCGGGAGCCTGCCCGTTCTGGGTCGGCATGGGTGCCTGGCCCATCACGTCGTTCCACTCGGGCCACGGCGCGGTGCCGGACTTCAGCCACGTGCCGGACTGCCACGAACCGTCCAGGTCGATCGCGAGCTTGCCCTTCGGCAGCCACGTCTGAGCGATGGTCGTGCCGACGTTCGTGTCGAGCGCCTGCTGCGGTGTCGGGCCGAGGCCGCCCTGGTAGACGTCCTTCACGAACTTGAGCGAGTCCTCGAACTGCTTCGAGCCGGTGACCCACTTCTTGTCCTTGTACAGGGTGTTGCCGGAGCCGTCGGCGCCGTACAGGAGCATCTCGAAGCCCTGCATGGTCGAGGCCTCGCCCTGCGCCTTGCCCGAGTAGATGTTGAACGGGATGACGTCGGGCTGCTTGTCCTTGATGGTCTTCGCCGCCGCGAGCACGTCGTCCCACGTCTTCGGCTTCCACGGGACCTCGAGCCCGGCCTTCTTGAAGATGTCCTTGTTGTACCAGAGGGCTCGGGTGTCGGTGCCCATCGGGACGCCGTAGATCTTGCCGTCGTCGCCCTGCCCGGCCTGCTTGGCGTTGTCGAAGAACTGGTCCCACTCGTCCCACTTGTCCGTGTACTTGTCGAGTGGCAGCAGGTAGCCCGCCTCGGCATCGGCCTTGACGAGGAACGTGTCCTCGTACATGACGTCCGGGGCGGTGGCCGGCGCCTTGTTCATGAGCGCGAGCTTCGTGTAGTAGTCGTTGCCCTGCGCCTGGATGGGCACGAGGGTGACCTTCTTGCCGGGGTTGTCCTTCTCGTACTGCTTCTTGACGACCTTCATCTGGGCGTCGAGCTGCTGGAAGGCGCCGAACTTCTGGTACGCGATCTTGATCGTGTCGCTCGAGGCGGACCCCGAGCTCGAGCAGCCAGCCAGACCGACTGCGGCCACGGCCACAGCTGCGAGTCCGGCGATGATGCGGGTGCGTTTCATCGGTGCTCCTTTGCACGGGTGATGTCCGCGGGCACCATCGCCCGCGCGCAGGATTAGTCCACCGTATTGACTTAACCGTGTCAAGGAGTTTCTGGGGGAGGCGGCCGGTGGAATCGGGCGTACCGGGTGAAATCGGGCGTACCGGGTCGGAAGTTTCGACCAGGTACGCCCGATTCCGCTTCCCAACGCGTGCGTTCTGGGAAGGAACGTCTGTCAGGAGATCGGCGTCGCGCTCCCCGTCACCGTGATCCCGCCGGCCTCGGGGACGTCCACGAGCAGCAGACTCGGACGCCCGACGTGCCGCCCCTGCCGGATCGTGATGCGGTCGCCCGGCTGCGCTGCACCGATCTGCCGCAGGTACGCCCCGGTCGACGCCGCAGCCGATCCCGTCGCCGGGTCCTCGGTGATGCGCCCGGCGGGGAACAGGTTGCGCGCCTCGTACTCCCGGTCCCCGGTGCGGTGCAGCACCGTGACGGTCCCCGCCCATCCGGCCTCGCGTTTGAGCTCGGCGAGGGGCCCCGGCGCGAACCGGAACTGGTGGAACAGCTCGCGGTCGTGCAGCACGAGCACCGGGTGCCAGTTGCCGGCGAAGGACTCCAGGACCGGGAACCCCGGAGCGATGTCCGCCGCCTCGAGTCCGAGCAGGTCGAACAGCCGCGCCAGCAGGGCCGGGTCGAGGTCCCGTGTGGCGGGCTCGACGCTCGTCATCGCGACCTGCACCGCGCCGTCCGCACCGACGATCGCATCGAGGGCGACTTCGCCGGCCAGGGTCGTGAACACCCGGCGGCCCGTCCCTTCGCGCTCGGCCAACGCGACGGCCAGTGCGACGGTGGCGTGCCCGCAGAACGGGACCTCGGCGCTCGGCGAGAAGTAGCGGACCCGCGGCCCGGTCGCCGTCGAACCGACGACGAAGGCGGTCTCGGGGTACCCGACCTGCCGGGCGATCGCGAGCATCTGGTCGTCGGACAGCCCGGCCGCGTCGAGCACGAGCCCGGCGGGGTTGCCGCCGCCCGGCTCGGCGGCGAAGGCGGTGTACCGGAGGATCTCCTGCTGCATGCCCCGACGCTACTGCGGCACGGTGACGGGATTCGCGGGCCGATCCTCGACGGGTGGCACGGCGTGCTGCGGTGCCCAGGTGGGGCTAACCCCCGACCGCTTCCGGGTGCGCACGTGATGTTTCAGCGCCGCGACCGTCGCGAGACTGGATCCATGAGCACCGACACGCGCCCCACCACCGCCCGCCGCACCCTCCGGATCGCCCTCGCCTCCACCGCCGCGGTGTCCGCCCTGCTGCTGACCGCCGGCTGCAGCGCGATCCAGGACATCGTGCCGAACAAGACCCCGCAGAAGCACTTCGACGCGTACTCCGACGCCCCGCGCTCCGGGGAGTCCGAGGACCTGGCGTTCTTCATGCCGAAGTGGGTGCCGGAGGACGCGAAGGACATCGACGTCCGCCTCCACGTCTCCCAGCCCGGGTACGTCATCGGGTTCGCCTCGAAGGACGGCGTCGACGTGGACGACTGCACCCCGCTCGACGAGTCGTACGGCGGCACGGCGATGACCGCCGACTTCCTGCCCGAGGAGCTCCCGACCAAGGGCCTGGTCACCTGCGGCGACGGTCGCGCGGTCACCGAGATCGACGGCCGCTGGTACGGCTGGACCACGAAGGACGCCATCCCCGGTCAGGACGACACCCAGACCATGCACGGCACCGAGCACTGAACGAGCACCGAGCACTGAACGCACGCACCCACCCGCCTGGAGGCGCGGGGCGGCCCAGCACCGCGCCTCCCGTCCGTCGCGCGGTCGCGCCCACCGCGCATGGTGCGCAGAAACGGTCGGGTCCGCTGTTCGAACCCGACCATTCCTGCTCACGAAGTGCGCCCGTGGGGCGTGGGGACTACTCCGCAGCCACCGTCCGACGTCGGCGACGCACGACCAGCACACCCGCACCCGCCGCGAGCAGCAGGAACGCCACCACCGCACCGGCACCGAGCCCTGCGGCACCCGTGAACGCGAGCTGCCCGTCCGTGGTGATCGTGATCGGGGTCCACCCGATCAACGACCCGTCCGCAGCCGTCACCGCCAACCGGTGCACACCAGCCACCGTGTCCGCCGGGATCGTCACCCGAACCGTCCCGTCAGCAGCCACCACCGCGGTGCCGATCAGCGTCGGCTCCGAGAACAACCACACGTTCACCGTGTCACCGGCCGACGCCGTGCCCACCGTCACCGTGATCGTCTCCCCCGCACGAGCCGACGCCGGAGCCGACACCCCACCACGACTCGCCTCCGTCAACAGCGACCCCGACGGCGCCACCGGAACAACCGGGGCAGCCGAGGGACCCGGGGTCGGGCCCGCGGTGGGCGTCCCACCCGGGGTCGGAACCGGCGTCGGCGTCGTGCCGCCGTCGCCCGGGGTCGGAGTCGGAGTCGGCGTCGGCTCCGTGCCCGGGTCCGTGTCGCCGCCCTCGCACGGGTACGTCCCCGTGCGGAGCGAGAACCCGTCCGTGTCGTTGTCGTCGGCGTAGAAGGTCGCGCGCGCCCCGTCGGTGCAGACGCCCGAGATCGCGAAGCCCTCGTTGGCGAGCGTGCGGTCGGCGGCCGACGGTGCCTCGTACAGCGTCGATGCGGCGAAGGCCCCGTCGGTCACCTCGTACAGCGCGGTCCGACCCGAGCACACCTCGTCGCAGACCACCCAGAGCGCGTCGAGCGTCGGGTCGAACTGCACGTCGGCGACGACGGCGAGCGAGGTCGCGATCGTGGCGATCCGCGCCGAGGACCCGTCGTCCATCAGGGCGTAGGCGTACACGCTCGCGGTGCCCTCGACCCCGACGAAGAACAGGCCCTCGCCGTGTCCGGCGTAGCGCGACGGTGCGTAGGCGGCGCCCGTGCGCTCGTCGGTGAAGCCGTGCGCGGTGAGCCAGGTGTCCGGGATCCAGGTGACGCCCTCGAGTCCGGCGTTCGCGCCGAGACCGGGGAAGTCCGCGGCGAGGTTCCACTCGTCGGTGGCGCGCAGGGTGCCCTCGGAGCCGTCGGTCGTGGCGTAGCGCAGGACCGAGGGGCGGCTCGTGCTCGACACGTCGTTGTTCCGCTCGGTCGACACGTAGACGGCGCCGGGGTCGTCACTCGTGACCGTCACGCCCTCGGCGTCCGGTGTGCCCGTGCCGTCGGCGTAGCGCAGGTCGGTGCCCGCGGCGTTCGACGGCGCCCAGCCGCCCGTGCCGTCCGAGGTCAGGTGGTAGAGCAGGCCGTCGCCGTTCTGCACGGCCCAGAGCTGCCCGTCCCGCGAGGTCCCCGAGGTCGTCCAGTCGAGGCCGCTCAGGTCGCCCGTGAAGGTGTCCTCGTCGTCGAGCACGGTCTCGTCCGGGCCGCCGGGCCAGGCCTCGGCGGTGACGACGCCGGCGAACCGGTTCGCCGCACCCTTCGTGGGTGCTGCCGTCTCGGCGAAGTCCCCGGTGCCGTCGGGGTTGCGGCCGTACGTCGTGCTCGCGTGCGCCGTCCACGAGGTCGAGTCGACGACCGCACCGCGGGCGTCGAAGAGCCGCACGGAGTCCGCCTTGCCGAGTCCGAAGCCGAACGCCGCCTCGTCGAGGACGGTGAAGCCCCCCGCCGCGACGGTCGTGCCCGCGGGGATCGTGTACGTGTGGTCGTCCTCGCTGTCGCGCAGCACGTACCCGCCCAGGTCGACGGTGGTGCTGCCGGTGTTGGTCAGCTCCACCCAGTCGCCGGGGGTGCCGTCCTGCGACTCGACCTCGTTGATCCGCACGGGCGAGGAGCAGTCGTTCGCGGCACCCTTGGTCGAGGACGTGGTGTCCACGAGCGGCCCGACGCCGTCGGCGCAGCGACCGTAGGTGACACCCGCGTGGGTCGTCCAGGCGTACCGGAGCACCAGGTCGCCGGCGGGGTCGTAGAGGCGCACGGTGTCGGCGCCACCGAGCCCGAAGTCGAAGCCGGGGGCGGTCGTGGACAGCTGTTCGACGACGAAGTAGCCACCGGCCGCGATCGTCGAGCCGCTGGGCAGCACGGAGGCGTCGTGCGAGCTGTCGGAGTCGAGGAACGCGTACCCGGTCAGGTCGATCGCGGCACCCGAGGTGTTCTTGAGCTCGACCCAGTCGGTGTCGTCGGCGTTCGACTCGACCTCGTTGATGACGAGGCCGTTCGCCGCGACGGCGCCGACGGCCGGGTCGTCGTCACCGACGGCGGCGAGGGCCGGGCTGGCGGTGACGACACCGGCCGCGACGACCAGGGCGGTCGCGACGACTGCGCCGATCCGCATCGTGGGTGGGCGCAGGGCAGGAGCACGCATGCAGGGTCCTTCTCGGGGGAGAGAGCGGGCGGAGACCTGCACGACTGTTCAGCATCCACGCGACCGGCCGGTGGCCGCCGGGTGAACGGGCGGTGTCCCGGGTCGCGACCGGCGCCCTGGACGCGCGGCGGGCGGACGGGAGGCGCGGGTCGGGACCGCACCGCGCCTCCCGTCCGCCCTGCGGTCGCGCTCACCGCCTCCGGTGAGCCCGCGCGCTCAGCGCCGGATCAGCAGGGTGCTGGCCCGCGGCGAGAGCGCGGCGTCGAGCACCAGGCAGGCGGCACCCACGGCGGCGACGTCGGCACCGCGGTCGCTCTCCACCACCTGCACGGCGTGCTTCGGCACGAGCAACGGTGACCCGACGATGGCGGTCCGCGCAGCCGGCAGGGCAGCACTCGCGATGCGCGACCAGAACGGGCCGCCGAACACCACGCGGTCGATGTCGAGCAGGTTCACGATGAGGACGACGGCGTTGCCCATGACGGTGCCGGCCTCGGCCGCCAGCGTGACGGCGGTGTCGTCCCCGTCGGCGATCGCCACGGCGAGCTCGTCCCACGCGGCGTTCACGGCGTCGACCGAGTCGGCATCCGCGGTGACGGCGTCTGCGCCAGCACCAGCCTCCGTGACCGCGCCGCCGCCCGACAGCGCGAGCCCCCGCGACCGCGCGATCCGCACCAGCCGGTCCGGCGCAACGGCTGCACCGACCTCGCCGCGCGTGCCCGAGCCGTCCGGGGTGCCCGCGAGGGACCCCTGGTCGACCATGATGTGCCCGGCGTCGCCCGCGTTGGACCCCACCCCGCGCACGGGTTCGTGGTCGACGACGAGCCCGACGCCGAACCCGGTGCCGAAGTACACGAACGCGAAGTTCCGGGCCGAGGACTCCCCCGCCAGGAACATCTCGCCGACCGCGGCGGCCGTGACGTCCTTCTCGAGCAGGACCGGGTAGCCGGTGGCCTCGGCGAGCGCATCGCGCAGCGGCACGTCCCGCCACCGGGGCAGGAACGGCGGGTCGACCACGATGCCCGCCTCGACGTCGATGGGTCCGGGGCTCGCGATCCCGACGCCGAGCACGCTGTCGACGGCCACCCCGGCGTCGGCGACGAGCCCGTCGACGGCCGAGGCGATGGTGCGCACCACCTCGGACGGGTCGTCGGCCGTGGGGGTCGAGGTGGTGGACGCGGCGACGACGGTGCCGGCGAGGTCGAGCAGCACGTAGGTGACGACGGCCGGGTCGACGTGCACGCCGACCGCGTACCGGCTGCCCGGTTCGAGCCGCAGGATGGTGCGGGGCTTGCCGCGGCCGGACACGACGGTGCCGGACTCGACGATCATGCCGGCCTCGATCAGGAACCGGGTGACGTTCGACACGGTCTGCGCGCTCAGTCCGGTGCGGGCTGCGAGTTCGACGCGGCTCAGGCCGTCGGGTGAGCGGCGGACGGCGTCGAGGACCACGGTGCGGTTGAACCCGCCGATCGACGGGAGGTTCGCTCCGCGTCGATGCTCTGCCATGCCGCGACCATACCGCGGCAACGGTGCGGTCTCGGTCTGCCCCGGTCTCTGGCTTCCGCAGGGTCTGCACCGTTAGCCTGGCCGCATGTCCGACCTGCGCCTGGAAGAACTCTCCGCGAAGACCGCTGCCGCGGCCAACTCCCTGACGCTCAAGCCGGGCCAGGAACAGTTCGTGCAGCCGACCACCTACGGGGTCGCCGAGTCCGACGTCAAGCCGAGCTCCGCGTGGACCCGTGTCGTCCTCGACGACGACGAGGTCCTCGGCCTGATCATCGGTTCGTTCGACGCCGACAACGCGCAGGAAGAGCTGCGCAGCTGCATCTGGCGCGTCAACGTGGCGGCGAGCGCACAGGGCCGGGGCGTCGGTCGCTTCGCCGTGCACGGCCTGGCGGACGAGGCACGCAGCCGTGGGTTCGAGCGACTGACGGTCGTGTACGAGCCGGGCGGCGACGACAGCCCCGAGGCGTTCTTCCGCGCCGTGGGCTTCGAGGTCGTTCGCGAGACCCAGTACGGCGACCACTTCGCGGTCCTGACGCTCTAGCGCGCCCCGACGACGTACGCTCCGACGCCGTGGCATCCGACACCGTGCCGTCCGACACTGTGCCCTTCGAAGACGCCGCCGGCGACTTCGGCGCCGCCGTCGCCGAGGTGGTGCGGATGATCCCGCCGGGTCACGTCATGACGTACGGCGACGTCGCCGCGGCCCTCGGGTCACGGGCGTCGCGTGCCGTCGGCAAGGTGATGGCGCACGAGGGCGCCGACCTGCCGTGGTGGCGCGTGGTGCGCGCGGGTGGGCACCCGCCGCTCCACCACGAGGCCCGGGCACTCGAGCACTACCGCGTCGAGGGGACGCCGCTCGTGCAGGGGACGTCGACCTGGAGGCTCGACATGCGTCGTGCGCGCTGGTCACCCGCCACGGACGCGGACGACCCGTTCTGATCCCCGTCCGCGCAGGTCGGCCCGCCGGGGTCCGCCCTGGTCGTCAGCGGTCGAAGCGCGCACCCTTCGGGTTCGCGGGCAGCAGGCACAGCACGTACACGATGAGCGAGCCGAGGCCCGGCAGCACGTGCAGGAACTGCCAGAAGCCGGACAGGTTGGCGTCGTGCAGCCGTCGGGCGCCGAGCGCGAGCGACCCGATGAGCGTCGCGAGCACCCACAGCATGAACAGGTACGAGCCGACGGGGTTCTCGAGCGCCGGGGTGTCCGGCGTGAACACCTGTGGCACGAGCTGCAGCACGAGCCCGATCGCGAACGACGTCAGCCACCACCACCAGAACTCGGCGCGCGATGCCCGTCCGGTGAACACGGTGTACTTCCGCCAGAACCGTCGGACGGCCTCGGTGAAGGGGGCACCGTAGAAGGGGTCGTGCAGGGCGACGCCGCCGGGCTGCACCACGCTGTCGTTGCTCATGGAGCAAGCCAACCACGTGGTGCAGCCCGATCGGGGCCTAGACGAGCGAGTCGCGCCAGGCCGCGTGCAGCTGGGCGAACCGCCCGGTGCCGGCGATGAGGTCGGCGGGGGTGCCGTCCTCGACGATCCGGCCGTGTTCCATCACGAGCACCCGGTGGGCGATCGCGACGGTGGACAGCCGGTGCGCGATGATCACCGCGGTGCGGTCGGCGAGCAGGGTCTCCAGACCCTCTTGCACGAGTCGCTCCGAGGGGATGTCGAGCGACGCCGTGGCCTCGTCGAGGATGAGCACCTTCGGGTCCGCGATGAACGCTCGCGCGAACGAGAGCAGCTGCCGCTGACCCGCCGAGACACGACCGCCGCGCTTGTTCACGTCGGTGTCGTACCCGTCGGGCAGCGCCATGATGAACTCGTGCGCGCCGACGGCCTTGGCCGACGCCTCGATCTCCGCACGCGACGCACCGGGCTTGCCGAGCGCGATGTTGTCCGCGACGGTGCCGGAGAACAGGTACGCCTCTTGTGTGACCATGACGATCGCGCGGCGCATGTCCTTCGTGTCGAGGTCGCGCAGGTCCACGCCGTCGAGCTTCACCGAGCCCTGGGTCGGGTCGTAGAAGCGGGCCATGAGCTTGGCGAGCGTCGACTTGCCGGCACCGGTGGACCCGACGAGGGCGATGGTCTGCCCCGACGGGATGTGCAGGTCGAACTCCGGCAGCACGACCTTGCCCTTGTTGTAGGCGAAGACGACCTCGTCGAAGTCCATCTTCCCGGTGGCGTCCGCCAGACGGGTGGGCTTCACGGGGTCCGGCACGCTGGGCCGTTCCTCGAGGACACCGGAGATCTTCTCCATCGCCGCCGAGGCCGACTGGTACCCGTTGTAGAACATCGCGAGTTCCTGCGCCGGGTCGAAGAAGCGCTTGGCGTACAGCGCGACCGCGAGCAGCGCACCGACCTCGAGCGTCCCGCCGACGATCCGGAAACCACCGACGATGACGACCGCGGCGAGCGTCGCGTTGCCGATGAGCACGAGCACCGGGTCGAAGGTCCCGAACAGGTTGAACACCTTCGTGTTCGCCACCCGGTAGTCCTCGACGTAGCCGCCGTACTCGTCACGGTTGCGGGACTCCTTGCGGAACGCCTGCACCGCTCGGATGCCCGTCATCGTCTCGACGAAGTGCACGATGACGCGCGCCGAGGTGACACGGGTCGAGCGGAACAGCGTCTGCGAGTTCGTCTGGAACCAGCGGATCAGGAACCAGAGCGGCACGAGCGACACCGCCAGCACGAGCCCGGACGTCGGGTCGAGCAGCACCAGGGCCACGGCGGTGAACGCCATGTACAGCACGCCCTGGATGAGCTGGTTCAGTCCGGAGTCGAGCAGCTCGCGGATCGAGTCGAGGTCACTCGTCTGGCGCGAGATGATCCGGCCCGACGTGTAGGTCTCGTGGAACTCGAGCGAGAGCCGCTGCGTGTGCAGGAACACCCGCTTGCGCAGGTCGAACAGGATCGCCTGGCTGATCCGTGCCGCGAGCACCGTGTACCAGGCCGTGAGCACCGCACCGAGGACGGCCACGACGATGTACGTCGCGACGACGCCGAACGCCGGCACCCAGTCGTTCTGGTCCATCACCGCGGGCAGGGCGTTGTCGATGCCCCACGCGATGAGCGCCGGACCCGCGACGGTGCCGGCGGTCGAGACCACGACCACGATGCCGAGCAGCACCAGCCGGAGCTTCAGCGGTGCGGCGAGGGACCCGAGCAGGGCGAGGGACCGGCGCCGCAGGCGCTTGCTCTCGGCCTTCGTGAAGTCCTCACGCTCCTCACCGCGCACGCCCATGGTGGTGATCGAGGCGGTGACGGGGGCGGCAGCCTGCTCGTCCGGAGCTTCCTGCGGGACGGACGCCGTGCCTCCCGGCAGGTTCTGGTCGGTCTGCTGGCTCATGCCATCGCCTCCTGTCGTGCGGTCGCGTCGTCGTCGTCGAGCGACGAGATGACGTAGCGGTAGTGCTCGTTGGTGGCCATCAGGTCGTGGTGGGTCCCGACGGCCGTGACGACGCCGTTCTCCATCAGGGCGACCCGGTCGGCCAGCGTCACCGTCGACGGACGGTGCGCCACGATGAGCGACGTGGTGTCGGCGAGCACGCGACGCAGGCCCGCCTCGACCCGCGCCTCGGTGTCGACGTCGAGCGCCGACAGCGGGTCGTCGAGCACGAGCACCGACGGCCGCGCGGCGATCGCGCGGGCGAGTGCCAGGCGCTGACGCTGGCCACCGGACAGCGACAGCCCCTCTTCACCGACCCGGGTGTCGACGCCGTCGGGCAGGTCGTCCACGAAGGACGCCTGCGCGATGTCGAGCGCCTCGCGCATGAGCGCCTCGGCCTCGGCACCCTGCACGTCCGGTCGACCGAGCAGCACGTTCTCACGCACGGTCGACGAGAACAGGGTGGCGTCCTCGAAGGCGACGCCGACGTGCCGGCGCAGTTCCTCGCGGGTGAGGTCGCGGATGTCGACCCCGTCGATCGTCACCGAACCGCCGGTCACGTCGTACAGACGCGGCACGAGCGAGAGCAGCGTCGTCTTGCCGCAGCCGGTGAGCCCGACGAGCGCCATGGTCTCGCCCGGCTGCAGCTGCAGTTCGACGCCGTTGATCAGGTCCGGGTACTGCGGCGCGGAGTCCTGGTACCGGAAGTGCACGCCGTTGAACGACAGGGCACCGTGCGGCTCGGCGATCGTCTTCGGGTGCTCCGGGTCCGTGATGGTGTTCTCGGAGTCCATGACCTCGAAGAAACGGTCGACCGCCGTGCGGGTGTCGAACGTCATCGAGAGCAGGAAGCCGATCGACTCGATCGGGAACCGCAGCACCGTCGCCGTCGCGAAGAACGCGAACAGCTGGCCGACGCTGAGCTGCCCCTGCGACGCGAGCCAGATGCCGGCGAGCAGGCACAGGGCGAACGCGACGTCGGGCACGAGCAGCAGCCACAGCCAGATGCCCGCGATGGCCTTCGCCTTCTTGATCTCGGTGCCGCGCAGGGCCTCGGCCTGCTCGCTGAACTCCTCGAGCTTCGCGCCGCCGCGACCGAACGCCTTGAGCACGCGGATGCCGTGCACCGACTGCTCGACGCTCGTGGCGAGGTCACCGACCTGGTCCTGGCTACGGCGTGCGACGGCGGAGTACCGGCGCTCGAACAGCAGGCCGTTGATCCACAGCGGGATCGACGCGATCAGGAAGATGAGCCCGAGGATCCACCCGAAGGTGAACAGCACGACGAAGCCGACGACGATCGTCACGATGTTCACGACGAGCAGGACGACCCCGAAGGCCAGCCAGCGCCGGATCAGCGACAGGTCCGACACGGAACGGGACAGCAGCTGCCCGGACTCCCAGCGGTCGTGGAACGCGACCGGCAGGTCCTGCAGCTTCGCGTAGAGCGAGTTGCGCATGCTGGTCTCGATGCGGGTCGAGGGGCGCATCACCAGCCGGCGGCGCGAGGCGATGAAGAACGCCTCGAGCACGCCGAGGGCGAGCACCCCGAGCCCGGCGGGCCAGATCTGTGCCGAGTCGCGCGACGACAGCGGACCGTCGACGAGCCACTGCAGCACGTAGGGGATTGCGAGCGCCACCAGGGAGGCTCCCATCGCTGCGGCCATGCCGCCGATGAGGCGCCCCTGGTAGGGCTTCACGTAGGGGTAGATCCGCGCGATCGCGCGGAAGGTGGACGGGCGCGCCGTGGTGGGCGACTTGGACATGCGTTGCGTCCTCATGCGTCTGCCGGGTCCCCGGGTCGCGCTGCGCGGTGCGTGCTCGCTTGCTTGCTCGCTTGCTTGCTTGCTTGCTTGCTTGCTTGCTGCTTGCTCGCGTTGCGCGGCTTCGGCCTGGAGGCTCGGTGTGGCGTTGCGTGGTGATCATCGGCCGGGCGCGTGGTCGCGTCTCCGCCGTCACTCGCGTGACGTCGGTCGGGCCGGAGGCACCGAGGGAGCGTCGTCCCCCGGGTTCAGGCGGGTGGTTCGCGGACGCCGGTGGTGCTGCGCCGCGGGGCCGTGGGAACGGCCCGACTAGACGGCGGCCGCGGCGCGGGGCCGCGGTGCGATCAGGGATCGCCGTGCGGGAGTGGTCCCCACGACGGACACGAGACCTGCACGGGCGGCCGTCGCCACGGTTCCGGTCATGTTGTCCATCGTCACTCCAGTCGTCGTCTTCGTCACCGTTGTGTCCGCGGTGCCGCCGGTCCCGAGGGATCGTCGGCTGCCTGCCGCGGAGCCTTACAGACTATTCACAGTGACTCACGGCGCGCAATGGTTCGCCACCGATTGTTCACATCAGTGGAAGAAGTGGCGCTCGCTCGTGAAGTACATCGTGACGCCGGCGGCCTTCGCCGCGGCGATGACCTCGTCGTCGCGGACACTGCCACCGGGCTGCGCCACCGCACGGACACCGGCGTCGAGCAGCACCTGCAGGCCGTCGGCGAACGGGAAGAACGCGTCCGACGCCGCCACGCTGCCGGTCGCACGGTCACCGGCCCGGTTCACCGCGAGGTGGCAGGAGTCGACCCGGTTGACCTGGCCCATGCCGACGCCGACGCTCGCGCCCTGGTTCGCCAGCAGGATGGCGTTCGACTTCACCGAACGGCTCGCCTTCCACGCGAAGGCCAGGTCGGCGAGGGTCTGCTCGTCGGCGGGCTCGCCGGCGACGAGGGTCCAGGTGGCCTGGTCGAAGCCCGTGAAGCGGTCGGCGTCCTGCACCAGGAACCCGCCGGAGATCTGCTTGACCTCGCGGTCGGCGAGCGCGAAGTCGGCCGGCAGCGTGAGCAGGCGGATGTTCTTCTTGCGCGACAGGATCTCGAGCGCCTCGGGGTCGAACCCGGGGGCGACGACGACCTCGGTGAAGATGTCCTTCACGGTCTCGGCCATGGCCACGGTGACCGGGCGGTTCGCGGCGATGACCCCGCCGAACGCCGAGAGCGGGTCGCAGGCGTGCGCAGCGGCATGGGCCGAGGCGATCGGGTCGGCGGAGTCGGCCGGAGCGATCGCGATGCCGCACGGATTGGCGTGCTTGATGATCGCGACGGCGGGCTCGTCGAAGTCGAAGGCCGCACGGACCGCTGCGTCGGCGTCGACGTAGTTGTTGTACGACATCTCCTTGCCGTGCAGCTGCGTCGCCTGTGCGATGCCGGTGCCGTCCGACGTCGTGTAGAGCGCCGCGGCCTGGTGGGCGTTCTCTCCGTAGCGCAGGGTCGCCGACAGCTCGGCCTCGACCGCCAGGTGCTCGTCGAACGCACCGGGGGTCCGGATGTCGCCGGCGGTCGTCGGGGCCGCAGCGGCGGTGACGACGTCGCTCGCGAAGTAGGACGCCACCGCGGTGTCGTAGGCGGCGGTGTGCGCGAAGGCCTGGGCTGCGAGGCGCTTCCGGAGCTCGAGCGTGGTGCCGCCGGCACGGACGGCCTCGACGACCTCGGGGTAGGACGCCGGGGACACGACGATCGCCACGTTCGGGTGGTTCTTCGCCGAGGCGCGGACCATCGCGGGGCCGCCGATGTCGACGTTCTCGACCACGGTCGCGGTGTCGGCACCCGACGCCACGGTCTCGACGAACGGGTACAGGTTCACGACGACGAGCTCGAACGGCGCGATGTCGAGGTCGGCGAGCTGCTGCTCGTGCGACTCGAGCCGCAGGTCGGCGAGCAGGCCGGCGTGCACCGACGGGTGCAGGGTCTTCACCCGGCCGTCGAGCGACTCGGGGAACCCGGTGACGCTCGCGACGTCGGTGACGGCGTAGCCGGCGTCACGGACGGTCTGCGCGGTGGAGCCGGTCGACACGATCTCGACCCCGGAGTCGGCCAGGGCGCCGGCGAGCTCGAGCAGGCCGGACTTGTCGCTCACCGAGATCAGTGCACGGCGGACCGGGACCACGTCTCGGTCGCGGTAGAGGCTGGGGTCGGCTGCGTGCACGCTCATGCGCTCGGGGTGCCCTTCAGGTCGGTGGTGCCGTTGGCGATGTCGAGGATGGTCTGGATGAGCAGGCGGCGCTCGACCGGCTTGATGCGGTCGTGCAGCGTCGACTCGGTGTCACCCGGCAGCACCGGGATGCGCTCCTGCGCGAGGATCGGACCGGTGTCGACGCCGTCGTCGACCGCGATGACGCTCGCACCGGTCTCGGTGACCCCGGCGGCCAGGGCATCCCGCACGCCGTGGGCGCCGGGGAACTCGGGCAGGTACGCCGGGTGGGTGTTGATGATCCCCGGGGCGAACTCGGACACCACGGCCGGGGGCAGCAGGCGCATCAGGCCGGAGAGCACGAGCAGGTCGGGCGACCACGGGCGGATCTGCTCCGCCAGGGCCTGGCCCCACTCGGCGCGCGAGTCGTAGCGGGTGAACGGCACCGTGAAGGTCGGGATCGAGAACTCCTCGCCCAGACCGAGGCCCTCGGCGTCACGGTCGGCACCGATGGCGACGACACGGGCGGGGTACTCGGCGTCGAAGGTCGCTTCGAGCAGGGCTCGGAGGTTCGACCCGGTACCGGAGATCAGGACGACCAGTTCGAGCACGGCACCAACCCTACCGGCAGGCACGCACTCGACGGGCGCTGTTACCGGTCGTCCTTCGGCTGCCTCCACCAGGGAAGTTCGTCCTCGGGGATCTGGTCGGTGACGTCCCACTTCATCGGTCGGGACTGCTCCGCCGGCCTCGAGGCGGGCCCACGGGTGTCCGGCGCGACGTCCACGCGGTCCGCCTCGGCCGTCTCGTCCACGTCGTCCCGGCCGGCGACGAACTCCTCGGTGCTCCACGGGAACGCGGGCTGGGCGTCGGTGGGCACCGGGGTGGGTGCAGCTGCTGGGGCGGGCGCTGCGGGCCGCTCGGAGCCGGGACGCTGGGGCTCGGCGTCGGAGCCGGTCACGCGGTCGCGGAGTGCACCGGCTCGCCCCCGGACACCCTCGGCCGCGCCGGCCAGGCGGTCGCGGAGGCCGCCCAGGGCTGCTCGTCCGGCGCTGCCGCGCTCCGGTCCGGGCTCGGCGGCCAGGCGGTCGGCGGCCACCGCGTCGGTCTTCGCCCAGTCGGGGAGCTCGACGTCGTGGTCGGTGCCACCGGCGCGCAGTGAGACGGGCGCGGGTGCGGAGGCGGGCCGTGCTGGTGCGGAAGTGGACCGTGCGGGTGCCGCGTCCGCGGGCTCGCTGCGGATCGGCTCGCTGCGGATCGGCTCGGTCGCGTGCTCGGTCGTCGCGCGGGGCCGCGCAGCGGTCGACCCGTCGTGGGACTCCTCGACCACGAAGCGGTGCACGTCGGTGGTGCGCCCGGCACCGGCCTGGTCGAGTGCGGCGAGCAGGGAACCCTCACCGAGGTCGACCCCGGCGCGCGCCGTGTCGTGGTCATCGTCGGGTTCGTCGGCCTCGGTCCAGCGCTCCCGCGTCCATCCGCCCTCCGGCAGCCGGACCAGGTCGCTGCCCACGGCGAGGGCGATGATCGCCGGCAGGCCGACCTCGAGTGCGGCGAACCCACCGACCGCCAGGGCGTTCGGGCCGACGTCGGCCAGGCGTCCGGGGCCGAACGAGCCGGACGACACCCAGGCGATGAGTCCCGTGAGCACACCGGCCACGAGTCCTGCGACGACGCCGCCGAGCGCACGGTGCAGCGCGGAGTCGGCGGCGCCCAGGGCCCGCACCAACCGTGGTCGCATCGAGCCGCCGATCGCGAACCCGGCGATGACCGGCACGAGGATCCAGACGAGCCCGAAGGTGTGACCGGAGGTCGGCAAGGCACCGAAGACCGGCAGACCGGGGATCGGGCCCAGGGTCGTGGCGATCGGGGACACGCTCGACCCGGTGCCGATGGCGAACCCGGGGCCGATCAGCCACGAGGTCGCCCACCCGACGAAGTCCGGCAGGAACGCGAGCTGCCCGACGGTGAGCGCGACGCCGCCGATGACCCCCGCGTGCGACTGCTCAAACAGGGTGATGACCTCGGCGAACGAGGTGAAGAGGAGCAGGCCGACGAGCACCGCGGCCACGCCGACGACCACGGCGGTCGCGGCGGTCCCGGCGCGCAGGCCGAACCCGGCGACGGACCGCCACACGGCGGGGATGCGGTCGACCAGGTCGATGACCCGCTGGGTGCCGGCGTCGGCGGGCAGGTCACGGCGACGACGGCAGACCTCGGAGGCGGCGAGTGCGGGGATCCCGAACCAGAGCGCCGGCAGCACCACGGCCTGCCAGAGCGTGGGGCGGGTGGCGGCGGAGGTCGCCGACAGCGCGACGGCCAGACCGAGGAGCGCGACGACGGCGGTCCCGACCAGTAGCCCGGTGGTGCGGTGCTCGGTCTCCGCGAACCGCCGTCCGGCGCGGGCGCCGAGCCAGGCCGTCACGACCGCGAACCCGAGGGCGGCGAGGGTCACGTGGATGGGGTCGGCGGCGCCGCTGACCCCGGTGCTCTTGGCGAGTGCGGACCCGAGCAGGAACGAGACGTCGACGCCGTGTCCGACGAGCCACACGCTGCCGGTGGCCTTCCAGAACACGTCCCAGTCGACCTGCAGGCCGTACTCGAACCCCCAGAGCAGCGTCAGGGGCACGAGGGCGATCCCGATGCCGACGCCGACCGTCACGACCGCCTCGATCGCGGCGAGCAGAGCGGTTCCCAGGCGGTTCATCGCAGCGAGGATACGTGCCCCTCGCGCGGCCACCCCGGAGCCGCGCGGCTGCCGACGCAAAACACCGGTGTTCGCAGGACGAACACGCGCAGGACGCGGTTCAAACGACGAACACCGGTGTTGTGCGGAACGGACGAACCGCTAGCGAGCGGCGACGACCTCACGCAGCAGCGCGGCGGTCTCGGACGGCGTCTTGCCGACCTTGACGCCGGCGGCCTCGAGCGCCTGCTTCTTTGCCTCGGCGGTGCCTGCCGAACCGGACACGATCGCGCCGGCGTGGCCCATCGTCTTGCCCTCGGGAGCGGTGAAGCCCGCGACGTAGCCGACGACCGGCTTGGTGACGTGCGCCTTGATGAACTCGGCGGCACGCTCTTCGGCGTCGCCACCGATCTCGCCGATCATCACGATGGCCTCGGTCTCGGGGTCGGCCTCGAACGCGGCGAGCGCGTCGATGTGCGTGGTGCCGATGACCGGGTCGCCGCCGATGCCGATGGCGGTCGAGAAGCCGAGGTCCCGGAGCTCGTACATCATCTGGTAGGTCAGGGTGCCGGACTTCGAGACGAGCCCGATCGGGCCCTTGCCGGTGATCGTCGCCGGGGTGATGCCGACGAGGGACTCCCCCGGGGTGATGATGCCGGGGCAGTTCGGCCCGATGATCCGGGTCGTGCCGCCCTTCGCCTTGGCGTGCGCCCAGAACTCGGCCGAGTCCTGCACGGGGATGCCCTCGGTGATGACGACGACGAGCGGGATCTCGGCGTCGATGGCCTCGGTCACGGCGTCCTTCGCGAACGCCGGCGGGACGAAGACGATCGAGACGTCGGCACCGGTGGTGTCGATGGCCTCGCGCACCGAACCGAAGACCGGCAGCGACACGTCGCCGTGGGTGACGGTGGTGCCGGCCTTGCGGGCGTTCACGCCGCCGACGACGTTCGTGCCGGCCTTGAGCATCAGGGCGGTGTGCTTCGTGCCCTCGCCACCGGTGATGCCCTGGACGATGACCTTGGAGTCCTTGTTGAGGAAGATCGACATGGTCAGTCCCTTCAGGCCGCTGCGGCGGCGAGTTCGGCGGCCTTCTCGGCCGCATCGTCCATGGTCGCGGCGACGGTGACGAGCGGGTGCGCTGCCTCCGCGAGGATCCGACGACCCTCTTCCACGTTGTTGCCGTCGAGGCGCACGACGAGCGGTTTGGTGGCCGCGTCGCCGAGGATGCCGAGCGCGGCGACGATGCCGTTCGCGACGGCGTCGCAGGCCGTGATGCCGCCGAAGACGTTCACGAACACGCTCTTCACCTGCGGGTCGCCGAGGATGACGTCGAGGCCGTTGGCCATGACCTCGGCCGAGGCGCCGCCGCCGATGTCGAGGAAGTTGGCGGGCTTCACGCCGCCGTGGCGCTCACCGGCGTAGGCGACGACGTCGAGCGTCGACATGACGAGCCCCGCGCCGTTGCCGATGACGCCGACCTGGCCGTCGAGCTTGACGTAGTTCAGCCCGTGGGCCTTCGCCTTGGCCTCGAGCGGGTCCTCGCTGGCGGTGTCCTCGAGGTCCTTGTGGCCCTCGTGGCGGAAGTCGGCGTTCTCGTCGAGCGAGACCTTGCCGTCGAGTGCCAGGATCTGGCCATCGCCGGTGCGGACGAGGGGGTTCACCTCGACGAGGGTCGCGTCCTCGCCTTTGTAGACGTCGTAGAGCTTCACGAAGACGTCGGCGACGGCGTCCCGCAGCTCCGATGGGAAGTTCGCCTGCGCGGCGATCTCGAGCGCGGCGGCCTTGTCGATGCCCGTCAGCGGGTCGACCTCGACCCGGGCGAGCGCCTCGGGCTTCTCGACGGCGAGCTGCTCGATCTCCATGCCACCCTCGACGCTGGTGAGCGAGAGGTAGGAGCGGTTGGCCCGGTCGAGCAGCACGGAGAAGTAGAACTCCTCGGCGATGTCCGCACCCTGGGCGACCATGACGCGCTGGACGGTGTGGCCCTTGATGTCGAGGCCGAGGATGGCCTGCGCGTGCTCGAACGCCTCGTCCGGGGTCTTCGCGACCTTCACGCCGCCGGCCTTGCCGCGACCGCCGACCTTCACCTGCGCCTTGACGACCACGACGCCACCGATCTTCTCGGCCGCCGCCTTCGCCTGCTCGGGGGTGTCGGCGATGATCCCCTGCAACACGGGGACGCCGTAGGACTCGAAGAGGTCCCTGGCCTGATACTCGAAAAGATCCACGCTGTTCTTCTTCCCGCACGGTTCGTGCGATCGGCATCGGTTTCCCGGTCGCGCTCTCCACATCGAGGGTCGCTCGATGTCGAGACAACGGCCGCCACGCAGCCTAGCGCTGCTCGGTGGACGGCCGGTGCACGTCGGGCACAGCCGAGTACCCGCCGATCAGGACCCCGCACCGGGCACCGGGCACCTGAAGCGCACGATCCGCTGCGCGCACCGCTGGGACCGGCCCGAGCTCGAGCTCGGCACTGTGGATCGGTGCAACCCGAACTCCGTACCCGCGCCACCGAGGTCTTCGGCTGGACGCTCCGCTCCGACCAGGAGTCCGTCATCGACGCCGTGCTCGAGGGCCGTGACGCCCTGGCGGTCATGCCCACCGGATCGGGGAAGTCCGCGATCTACCAGGTCGCCGGCCTCGGGCTGGACGGCCTCGTCGTGGTCGTCTCCCCGCTCGTGGCGCTGCAGGAGGACCAGGTGGTCGGGCTCGAGCACCACTCCGACGCACCCCGAGCCGTCGCCCTGAACGCCACGAAGAAGGCACGGGACGTCGCCGATGCGTGGGACGCCGTCGCCGCGGGCGAGGTCGGCTACGTGTTCCTCGCCCCCGAACAGCTCGTGAAGGACGACGTGCTCGAGCGACTCCGCGATGCCGGGGTCGCGCTGGTCGCCGTCGACGAGGCGCACTGCATCTCGTCGTGGGGTCACGACTTCCGACCGGACTACCTGGCGCTCGGCGAGGTCGCGGAACGCCTGGGCCGCCCGCCGGTGCTCGCACTGACCGCCACGGGTTCCGCTCCGGTGCGGGACGACATCGTCGAGCGGCTCGGTATGCGCGACCCGTTCGTGCTCGCCTCGGGGTTCGACCGTCCCGGCATCCGGCTCGAGGTGGTCCGGCACGCCGAGGACGCCGAGAAGCGCCAGGCCGTGGTCGACCAGGTCGCCGAGCTCGACGGACCCACGGTCGTCTACGTCGCCACCCGCGCCGCGACCACGCAGTACGCCGACGCCCTGGCCGCCCGTGGTCGCCGCTCGCAGCCGTACCACGCCGGCATGCGGGTGGCGGAGCGCGAGGCCGTGCACACCGGGTTCCTGGACGGCGACGTCGACGTGGTGGTCGCGACGAGTGCCTTCGGCATGGGCATCGACAAGCCCGACGTCCGGTACGTCGTGCACGCCGACGTCCCCGAGTCGATCGACGCCTACTACCAGGAGATCGGACGGGCCGGGCGGGACGCCGAACCGGCCGGCGCCACCCTGCACTACCGCGCCGAGGACTTCGGCCTGCGCACGTTCTTCGCGTCCGGCTCGCCGCGACCCGCCTCGGTCCGGGCCGTGTTCGACGCCGTCCCGGCGACCGGCTCGATCGCCCGCTCCGCACTGGTGGAGGCCGCTGGCCTATCGGCCCGTACCGCCGGTCGAGCACTCAACGCCCTGCTCGACGCCGGCGCCCTGCGTGACGACGTCGACGGTGTCTCCCGGGTGCCGGACGGCCCGCAGGACGCCGACCGTGCGGCACGTGCGACAGCCGACCGTGCTGCTGAACGGGAACGGGTCGAGGAGTCCCGCATCGCGATGATGCGCCAGCTCGCCGAGACGACGGGGTGCCGCCGCCAGTTCCTGCTCGGCTACTTCGGCGACGAGCTGCCGGAGCCGTGCGGGAACTGCGACACCTGCTCGTCCGGCACGGCACGCGAGGCCTCCGCCCACGTCGCCGACGGGGCGAACGACGAAGCGTGGCCGCCGGATGCGCGCGTCGAGCACGCCGAGTGGGGCACGGGCGTGGTGATGAGCACGGAAGAGGACCGCATCACGGTGTTCTTCGAGTCCGCCGGCTACCGCACCCTCGCACTCGCCGACGTCGAGCAACGCGACCTGCTCGAACGCGTCTGACCGAAACCAGGACGCATCGCGGACGAAGCGCACCGACCCGGACGACCCGGGCGGGGAAGGCGCGGTCGCTCGACCACCCGTCGGCGACCGCGCTCCACTCCCCCGAGCATCGGCGATGCTGCCGTGGCGGTGTGACCGGCAGGTGACGCCCGGGTGAACACGACACGAAACCGGACGGCCGCCAAGCGCCGGCGGGTAGGCAGGAAGCCCGCAACGGAAAGGAACCACCATGAGCGACCCCGGCATCAGCCCCGTCGACGACTTCGAGTCCCAGCAGCGTCGCGACGACGACATCGACCGTGAGCACGTCGGCCCGTACGAGGTGGACGAGGCCGAGGAGTCCCTCGAGACGGTGACGAACGACGCGGTCGCCGGCGAGACGGTCGAGCCGCAGCCCGGTGACGGCTCCGACGACGGTCCGACCGGTGGCTCCCCGCGCGAGGGCTCGCCCGACCTGTGGGAGCACGAGAACGAGCAGGACGAGGACCGCGCCGACCTCGGCAACGACCTCGGCACGAAGCCGCTCTGAGCCCAGGCTCCCCCGGAACACGGCTCGGTAGCATCGGGCCGTGTTCCGACGAGTCCGCTCCAGCGTCCGCAGCTTGCCCTCGGCAGCGCGGCTGCTGGCGGTCGCGGCGATGCTCCTGGTCGCCGCCTCGGCGCACCTCGCCGCCCGCTCGGAGCCCGGTGGCCGCTGGGTCCCGCTCCTCGTCGTCGGCGTCGTCGGTGCGGTCGTCACCGGATCACCGACCCGTCTCTGGCCGCTCCCCGCGATCTGGCTCGTCGCGACGCTCCTCGCCCTGACCGGTGACGTGCCGGTCGACGCCTCGTCGTATGCACTGGTCGCCCTGGTCGTCGGTGCCCTCGCGCTCCTGGCGGCGATCGCCGTGGACCTGTGGCCCGTCCTGCGGGCGCGACGCCGACGGGGTGCGGCGTGACCACCCCACGGCCTGGAGGCGCGACACACGACCCGCACCGTGCCTCCCGTCCGCCTGCTGGGCGCGTCCACGACCGTCACCTGCGTCGGTTCCTCGCCGACAGCACCCCCGTGGCCGCGGGCGGCCGCGCCATCCTGCTGCAGATCGCCGACCCGGTCGTCGCGGCCGGTGTCCGACGGCACTCGGACTTCGCCCGGCGACCCCAGCAGCGGCTCGCGCACACCCTGATGTTCGTCTACGCCGTCGTCATCGGCACGGAGACCGACTCGGCGACCGCGGCCGGCTTCGTCAACCGTGCGCACCGGCCCGTCGCCGGCGCCGACGACGTCGACCGGCAACTCTGGGTGGCCGCCACCCTGTTCGACTCCGCCCGGCGGGCGCACGACCTGTTCGGCACACGCGTCTCCGCGGCCCGCGCCGAGCAGGTCCTCGCCGCCTACGCCCCGATCGCGACCGCGCTGCGGGTGCCGCCGGAGCGTTGGCCGACCTCGGTGGCGGCGTTCGACCGGTACTGGCAGCGGACGCTGGAGGGGCTCGAGGTCACCGACGACGCCCGCGGGGTCGTCCGCGACCTGCTGCACCCGCGGTTCGCGCCGCTGTGGGTGCGGGCGGCGATGCCCCTCGTCCGCATCGTGACCGTGGGGATGCTGCCGGAACGGGTGCGCACGGCGTACGGCTTCGCGTGGGGGCCGCGGGAGGAACGGCGTTTCCGGCACACCGTCCGGGTGGTGGCCGGGGTGCGGGCGCTGGTGCCGAGCGCGCTGCTGCGGCTGCCGGGTCCGTTGCTGCTGCGGGCGATGCGGCGGACCGCCGGGCGACACGTCACGTGACCCAGCTCGGTACGTCGCGCCGGACTCCCCGAGCGCTGACCGCCGGCGCACGGTTGGGTGGGTGCATGTCCTCTGCCCCGCTCTCCGGTGACGACTCCCTGCGCCTGCCCGAGTTCGACGACCCGCACGTGGCCCTGCAGGCGTCCTGGCGCGAGACGGTGCAGCAGCTCCGGTTCACCGGGCTCGTGTCGGTGCAGGTCCCGACGCCGTGACACGTGGACACGGCGGGCGGCGATGACGACGTACGACCGGATCGCGTACCGGAACGGCACCAGCGCCCCGGCGACCGTCACGGTGGAGGTGGACCTGACGAACCCAGACCGCCAGGCGCACTCCACCGTGACCGTGTCGCTGCTGGGCGTCGAGCACTCGGCCACGGCCGACGACGCCTTCGAGGCGCTGAGCCTGGTGCGCGCGGCACTCGACCGCGACGGCTGGCTCCTGGGTGTGCAGGGGGCTCGCGTCGACGTGTGGCCGAGCGGGATGGCCCGACAGCAGGGTGGTGGCCTGCGTGCGTACCGACACCGCCGCGGTCGTCGTCCACGCCTCGACGACCTGGTCGACGTGTTCGACCCGGCCGACGGACGCCTCGGCACGGTGGAGGCACAGCGGGCGTTCGTCGGAGTGAAGCCGCTGGTCGCGCGACCAGAGGCCGTCGACGACACCGAGACGATCGCCACCTCGACGACGCTTGCTCCGACCCGCTCCATCGACGGACGGCCTTCCCTGATCGATCGCCTCCTCGGTCGCGCGCAGCCGGCCTCGTGGTCGGCACCGCAACGGTGGACCGCCGTGCGGGCGACGCTCGGTGACGCCCTGACTCCGGCCGAGTGGTCAGAAGCGGAAGTGCTCGCCGGCACGGTACTGACCGGCAGGCACCAGCCGAGCACGCACCGGATCACCCGAGCGGTGGGGTGGGACGACGAGGACACCCGGTGGGCCGACCTCATCGACGTCGCGGTCGAACCGAACGGCACGATCGGCATCCGGGTGTTCCGTCGGCGGTACGTCGAGCGTCCCGGAGCGCCGTTCGAGGTGGTGCACGACACCCGCCTGGACGACCTGCCACCGACGGAGTTCCGCCCGAGCGGACTCGAGACGTCCACACGCCAGGACCAGGTGTCCGCGCTCTGGCAGCACCTCCGCCGGCTCGCGCTGATCCCGGACGAGGCGCTGTCCGTCATGTTCTGGCCGGATCACGGACGTGTCCCGACCGGCAGCGACGACGACCAGGGCCGAACCGTCACGTTCTCGGGCCTGGCGGACGGATCCGTCTGGACCGTCCTCGTCAGTGCGGTCGGACACCTCCGCATCACCCGGACGCTGCCGTCCGCGACGCCCTGACGAGGCCGAGGTCGACCCCGGCGGACGACCCCTTTCGAACACCGAGCCCTCGGGCACGGTTGGGTGGGTACATGTCCTCTGCCCCGCTCTCCGGTGACGACTCCCTGCACCTGCCCGAGTTCGACAGCCCTCCGGCGTCTCCGCTCGACCTCGCTCGCGACTGGCTGTCCGCGGCGCAGGACCGACAGGTCTCCGAGCCGTTGTCGATGACCCTCGCCACGGCCGGGGCCGACGGCCGTGTGTCCGCTCGCACCGTCGACGTGAAGCGCATCGAGGCGGACGGACTGGTCTTCGGCACGTCGGAGGACAGCCCGAAGGGTCGGCAGCTCGCCGAGAACCCGCACGCAGCCCTGCAGGCGTACTGGCGCGAGACGATGCAGCAGCTCCGGTTCGAGGGCCACGTCGTCCGGCTGTCGGACGCCGAGTCGGACGCCCTGTTCGCCGACCGCTCCCCGAAGTCACGCGCCGCGACGGCCATCGCGGACCAGTCGGCCGTGCTCGAGCCGCGGACCCTGCAGGACCTGATCGACGACGCGAACGACCTGCTCGACGACTCCGGCGACGACGTCCCCCGGCCTGCACGGTGGGTTGCCTGGCGTCTCGAGCCCGACATCGTGGAGTTCTGGCACGGCAGCCGCGACCGGATGCACCGACGACTGCAGTACGCACTCGCCGAGGGCACCTGGACGGCCACCCGCCTGCAGCCGTAGTCGGCGCGGCTCCGCACCGAGAGCCCCCGCCCCTCTACCGCCCGATCGGGTTCGCCATCGCCCCCGCCCGGATGAGCGACGCCGACTGGTCCGCCAGGTCCACCATCGACAGGGTGTTCCGCAGCTGCAACCGGTTCAGGCACGAGTGCTCGAACGTCGGCACCCGCAGGTCCAGGGGACGACGGCGGTCCGGGTGCGCGGCGGCGTGGGCGTCGATGCACTCCCCCACGACCTGCCAGAAGCGGGACTCGGGCAGCACCGCGTCGTCGTCGAGGATCGCGGCGACGAACCGGAGCACCCCGTCGAACACGTCGGTGAAGACCGCGAGCGCGGCCTCGTCGTCGGACACCGGGTGCACGATCCGGTCGATGTCGGCGGGGACCGGGCGGTCGGCGTGCCGACCGAGCACCGCGGCCTCCTCGCCGATGTCCTTCATCACGGCCCGGACCACGACGCCGTCGCGCACGACGAGCACCAGGTTCTCGCCGTGCGGCATGAACACCAGGTCGTGCACGGTCAGGCAGTGCACGACGGGCAGCAGGTAGGCGTCGAGCCAGCGCCGGACCCAGACGTCGGCGGGCAGACCAGAGGCCTCGATCAGCGCCGAGACCACGGCGTTCCCCGCGGCGTCCCGGTGCAGCAGCGCCGCCATCGTCAGCAGTCGCTCGCCGTCCGTCACCCGCGGCAGCGGGCTCTCCCGCCACAGGGCTGCGAGCATCTTGCGCTGCGGCGAGGACACGTCGACCCGGTGGTAGGCGTCCCCCGTGTAGCCGATGGCGGCGTGCTCCCGGAGCACCGAGAACCCGGCGGCGGCGAGCGTGGGGTCGGCGGAGACGATCGACTCGACCCAGTCGTTCACGGCCGGGGTGTTCCGCATGTACGCGGGCGACATCCCCCGCAGGAACCCCATGTTCTGCACGGCGAGCGCCGTCTTCACGTACGAGCGTGCCGGCTCGGTGCGGTTGAACGCGGTGCGGATGGACTGCTGCGGCTGGTACTCGTCGGGTCCCTCGCCCAGGTCGACCAGGTCCTGTCGCCCCAGGTCGGGCGCGAAGGTCACGGCGATCCGGTGCTGCCACTGCCACGGGTGCACGGGCAGCCACACGTAGTCGTCGGGGTCGAGCCCGCGACGCTCCAGCGTGGCACGGAACCCGGCCACGGCCACCGGCGACAGCTCTGCCTCCCAGTGCGCCTGCTCGGTCCGGTCGGCGGCGAGCGCCAGGTGCGTGTGCTCGCGTCGGGCGGCGAGCCACCGGTACCGGAACCGGCCGCCGGACTCCGGCGCGAACGCCCGGTACTCGTCGAGCCCGAAGCCGATCCGGCCGTTGGCGGCGACGAACGCCGGGTGCCCCTCGGTCATCGCCGCCTCGACGTCCTGGAACGACGCGACGACGTCCTCGACGTCCTCGACGGACCCGGCCGAACCGGCCGATCCGGCAGAACCGGACGACCCGGCCGCGCCCCGCCCCCGTGCCAGCTGCCCGGCCGACGGTCCGCCCCGCCGGTGCTTCGCCGCGGCACTCGCCAGCGTCGACGCGATCTCCTCCAGGTACGTGCCGAGCAACTCGTCGGGGATCCCGAGCACCGCGCGCAGCTCGAGCACGAGCTCCTGCGCGCTGAGCGGCGCCGGCACCCCCGCACGGGTCCGCGTCAGCGAGGCCTCGTCCATCGACCAGTGCTCGAGCACGTGCTGCCGGGCCCGGAACCGGTAGGTCGACTCCCCCGCGTCGAGCCGCCACCCGTCCCCGTCCGGTACGGGTGCGATCAGCCGTTCGTGGGTGAACTCCGCGATCGCCTTGGCGACCAGGTGCCGTTCGGCGGGTTCCAGGTGCTCGGGCCGCAGGTGCGCGGCCGGCCCGTCGTCGTCGGGGACGCCGATCCGGTCGGTGTCGAGCACCGACAGCAGTGCCCGCTTGCCGGCGACGTCCACCTGTCGCAGGGCGCGGAACCCGACCTCGGCGTTCTTCACCTGCACCGCGGTGTTCCGCACGTCGGGTTCGACGACGACCCGGCGCGCGCCGAGGGCGTCCCGGCAGTGCTCGACGACGGCACGCATCACCGCGCTGGTCAGGCCGTGGACACGACCCTCGGCGGGCACCGGCGCGACGAGCAGGTGCATGCCGACGTCGCCGGGTTCGGCCGCCCACACGTCGGTGAGCAGGACGGCGGAGGGGTCGTAGGTCTCCGCCAGGAAGCACGGCTCGCCGTTCCGGCGGCCGAGCCACGCTGCCTGCGCGGGGTCCGCCTGCACGCCGACCAGGTAGGCGCGCACCCCGTCCACGTCGAGGTCGCCCATCTCCCACCACGACGACGCCGGGTGGGCGAGCCACCACTGCACGACGGCGGCGTCGCGTTCCGGGTCCACGGGCTCGACGGTCAGGAGGCCCGGCTCGGCTCCCCCGGGCGCGGTCACCCCGTGCGCGTCGACCGTCGCAGTGCCCACCACACCGGTGCCCACCGAACCGGCGCCCGTCACACCGGTGCTGTCGACGACGGCGCTCATGCGGACACCTCCGCCCGCTCGGACGCGCACCGGGCCGGCGCGCGCTCCGCGGCGCCGGGGTGGGCGGTGGACGGCTCCGAGGCGGGCAGGCCGAACTCCTGGAAGGCGATCCGGGCCTCCAGGCCGTACACGGGACGACCCGTGACGGACCGGATGATCGACGCGTTCCGCCACGCGCCCATGCCGAGGTCGGGCGCGGTCAGGCCGTGCGTGTGCTCCTCGGCGTTCTGCACCCAGATGCGTCCGCCCAGGGTGTCGACGTGGTGATCGCGGGCGACCGCCAGGCGACCGCGGGAGTCGCGGGCGACGAGGTGCTCGACCGGGTCGAGGAACCGCGGGACCCGCGGGTTGTACCCGGTGGCCAGCACCAGCTGCTCGACCTCGTGCTCGTACGTCTGGTCGAGCTGCTCGTGGCGGAGCGTCAGCCGGTACGTGCCACGGTCGGCGAGCCAGGCGGCGTCGACGACGCTCGTCTCGGTCCGGAGCGTCGTCGGGACCGGGCCGCGCGCGCTGATCCGGTAGAGCTGGTCGTACAGGTCGTCGACCAGGTCGGCGCTGATGCCCTTGTACAGGCCGCGCTGTTCCCGCCCCAGGCGGTCGCGGACGGCTTCGGGAAGCCCGTGGAAGTGGTCCGTGTACTCCGGGCTCGTCATCTCGAGGGTGAGCTTGGTGTCCTCCATCGGGAAGAACCGGGGCGAACGTGTGATCCAGTCGAGGCGGTACCCGTCCTGCCGGATGTCCTCGAGCAGTTCGCGGTAGACCTCGGCGGCGGACTGCCCGCTGCCGACGACGGCGATGGACCCGGCGTCGCGCAGGGCGTCGCGGTTCGGCAGGAACTCGGCGGAGTGGACGGCCGGTCCGCCGATCCCGCGCAGCGGGGCGGGGACCGAGGGCTCGGTGCCGATGCCCACGACGACGTGGTGTGCGCGGTACGTCTCGGGACCCTGATCGGTCTCGGCGTGCACCGTGAACGTGTCGGTGACCGGGTCGTGCTCGACGGCGGTCACCCGGCGGCCCCACCGCAGGGTGTCGAGCCGGTCGGCGGCCCAGCGGCAGTAGGCGTCGTACTCGCTGCGCAGGGGGTGGAAGTCCTCGCGGATGTAGAACGGGTACAGGCGCCCGGTCTCCTTGAGCCAGGCGAGGAACGAGAACGGCGAGGTCGGGTCGGCCATCGTCACCAGGTCGGCGAGGAACGGCACCTGGATCGTGGCGTCGTCGAGCATCATGCCGTGGTGCCAGGCGAAGCCGTCGGCGGCGTCGAGGAACACCGCGTCGACGTCGGCGATCGGGTCGGTCAGGCAGGCGAGGCCGAGGTTGAACGGGCCGATGCCGATGCCGACGACGTCGTGCACGGTGGGGTCGGCAGCGGTGCGGTCGGCAGCGGTGCGGTCGGCGGTCATCGGGTCGCTCCCTCGGTCTCGGTGGTGGCTGCGCGCACCCGGGCGGCCGTCGCGACGACGTGCTCCAGCGACGCGCGCATCTGCTCTGGCGTCGTCTCCGGGTTGAGCAGCGTGAGCTTGTTGCACGGCCGGCCGTCGATGACCGTCTTGGCGATCAGCACCCGGCCCTCGGCGAGCAGGGCCGAGCGGATCGGGGCGACCAGCGCGTCGGCGGCCACGTTCGTCATGCCGGCGGGCTGCCAGCGGAACAGCACCGTGCTGAGCTGCGTCGGCGCGACGAGCACCAGGTCGGGGTGCTCCTCGACGATCCGGTGGGTGGCCACGGCGAGGTCGATGACGGCGTCGAACGCGGCACCGATCGCGTCGGCACCCGTCGCCCGCAGGGTGGCCCAGAGCTTCAGGGCGTCGAACCGGCGGGTGGTCTGCAGTGACTTGTCGACCTGGTTCGGCTCGGCGGCGTCCTCGGGGTTCAGGTAGTCGGCGTACCAGGCGGTGCGGCGCAGGTCCTCCGGGCGCTGCACGAGCAGGGCGCTCGACGACACCGGCTGGAAGAACGACTTGTGCAGGTCGGCGGTCACGCTCCGGGCCCGTTCGACGCCGTCGAGCAGGTGCCGGCGGGTCGGGGACACGAGCAGCCCGCAGCCGTACGCGGCGTCGACGTGCAGCCAGACTCCCTCGAGGTCACAGACGTCCGCGATCGGCTCGAGCGGGTCGATCACTCCGCGGTCGGTGGTGCCGGCGGTGGCGACGACGGCCATCGGCGTCTGCCCGGCTGCGCGGGCGGCGGCGATCGCCTCGGCGAGGGCGGCGGGCACCATCCGGCCTGCGTGGTCGGTGGCGACGGCGACCACGGCCTCGAGGCCGAGCAGCCGCGCCGACTTCGCGATGCTGAAGTGGGTCTCCGCGGTCGTGAACACGGTGCCGCTGGCGCCCAGGGCCTCGCGCGCCAGCAGCAGGGCCTGCAGGTTCGACTGCGAGCCGCCCGAGGTGAAGATGCCGTCACCCGCGGCGAACCCGATCCGACCGGCGAGCCAGGCGACGACGTGCCGCTCGATCTCGGTGCCGATCCGGGACTGGTCCCAGGTGTCGACCGACGGGTTCACGGCGGCCAGGACCGACTCGGCGGCGACCGCGGGCAGCGCGACCGGACAGTTCAGGTGCGCGAGGTACGCCGGGTCGTGGAACCAGACGGCCTCACGGACGAACAGCTCGTCGAGTTCGGCGAGCGCGCGGTCCGTCCCGAGGGGTTCGGCGTCGAGGTCGACGTTCTGCACCCGGGCCCGGAGGACCTCGGGAGCGGTGTCGGTCGTCGGACGGTCGGCGGCGGCGAAGCGGTCGGCCAGACGGTCCACCGTGGACGTCACGGCGGAGCGGTAGCGCTCGGCGGTGGCGGTGGTCAGGAGTTCGATGGGAGGTGTCACGTTAGGTAAGGCTAACCTCACAAAGTGTGATCGTGCCACCCGAACGAGGGGCGCACCGAACGGCCGGGCGTGTCAGACGCCCGTCTGCCGGCGGGGCGTCAGGCGTTCATGAACTCGTTCGGCTGCAGCGCCCGGCCGACGATGCGCACGTCGCCGATCGACCCGACGAACACGTTGTCGAGCTTGCCGCCGTAGCGGTAGCCACCGAGCAGCCACGGCTTGCCGATCGTGCTCAGACCGCGGTTCGGGGTGGACGGGTTCCGCACGACCGGGCACCCGTCGACGTACAGCACGGTGTGCGTCCCGTCGTTCACCACGGCCACGTGCCACCAGGCCCCGAGCGGCAACTCGTGCCCCCAGTTCGTCAGTGATCCGTCCTGGCTCGCCGGGTACACGCACCACTGCAGTTCGCGGTCCCCCGACAGGCTCAGGGTCACGGTGGGTTCGTCCGGGTCGCCGTCGGCTCCGGTCGCCTTCCCCACCTGACCGGCGCTGGAGTACTGCGACAGCAGGGCGCTGAACCCGTTCGCGCTCGGGTCGAACGTGGTCGGCAGCGCGAAGAACGCCTCGACCGTGTAGCCGTGGGGGAACCGGGTCCGGTTGAGCGGAGCCGCGTCGACGGTCTGCAGGTGGTCCCCGCCGGTCTTGCCGCCCTGCAGCGCGAGGCCGCCGGCGCCCGGCTGGTCGGCGTGGTGCGCCGCCGTCCAGCGCAGCGCCCCCGCGACGGCACCGGTCCGGCGAGCGACCACCAGGTCGTTCCCCCGCCCGCTCTGGTCGCGCACCCGCGTCGTCGGCGCGAGCGCCGCCCCGTCCGGGTTGCCGTCGAACCGCCAGTACGCCAGCGTCCCCGGCACCAGCATGCGTGCCGCCGGCCGGGAGGCCCGTGGTGCGACCGGCGCGAACCCCGCGAAGCGTGCGTCGAAGTCCACCGCCATGGTGAAGCGGTCGACGTCTCCGCTGAGGGTGATCTCCTGGGCCGCGAGCTCGTTCGTCTCGCCGAGCCCACCGCCGAGCAGGAACGGCGACAGTGTCTCGACGTCGATGACGTTCCGCTCGAGGTCGACGTGGTACAGCCGGATCATGGCCGCTCCGCCGTAGTAACGGTTCTGGTAGTTGGTCAGGTGCAGGGCGACGTCGTGCCCGACGGCGTTCTTCGCCGTCGTGCGGCCCGGCCCCCAGTAGTGCCCGTTGAGCGTCAGGAACACCTGGTCGTGCTTCGAGATGAAGGAGTCCCAGAGCTGCTGGCCGTAGGGGTCGAACGCCGCTCCACCGCTGGCGTCCGAGTCGACGAGGGCGTGCGTCGTGAGGATGACCGGGGCGTGCGGCCGGACCGCGAGCACGGAGCTGGCCCAGGCGAGCCCGCTCGCGCTCGTCCGCCAGTCGAGCGCCAGGACGACCCACTCGCGGCCGGCCGCGGTGAACCGGTGAGCGGTGTTGTAGCCGTCCGGGCTCGAACCGATCCAGCCAGGGGCCCTCCGGAACCGCTGCGGGCCGAACACGTCGAGGTACGGGGTTCGGCCACGCTGGTCGTCGGTCGAGGAGTCGACGTCGTGGTTGCCGGCGAGCACGCTGTAGGGCGCACCGGCACGGTCGAGCACGTCGAAGACCGCGCCGGACGCACGCATCTCGGACGCCGCACCGTTCTGCGTCAGGTCGCCGAGGTGGACGAGGAACACCGTGTTGTGCCGGGCCTGCTCGCGGACGACGTACTCGAGCGAGGCGCGCATCGGCGCCGGGTACACCGCGGCGCCGTCGAACATGTACTGCGTGTCCGGCATCACGGCGACGGTGAAGCGTGGCGAGGTCGTGTCCGGGCGCCACCGTCCGGTGTGCCCGCGCGCCACCGCCGCCTGAGCAGCCTCGGTCGATCCGGCCAGCGCCGCCGGGGCGACTGCGGGTGCCGCGGTCAGCGCATCGGCGACGGCCGGGGCGCCGCCGAAGCCGTTCGAGGCCACGAGACCGGCCGCACCGGCGAGTCCGGACCCGACCAGGAAGCCCCGGCGGGAGACCGGGATGCGCTTGCTGCGGTCTCCGGTGTGGTCGTCGGCGTCGTTGCGATCGTCAGGGCTGTTCTGCACAGCACCGCACCGTACGGACCGCGGGGGAACGCCCCGGGTCCGTTCCGTGAACTCCAGACCGGCTGCGGCTGCCGGTTCGGTGTGGACCGGTGAGGGCTCCTACAGCTTCTCGATCGGGGCGATCTTGATGAGGAGCTTCTTGCGGCCCGCGGAGTCGAACGCGATCTCAGCGATGCGCTTGGCACCCTGACCCGTCACCGCGGACACCGTGCCCTCGCCGAAGTCGACGTGCTTGATGCGGTCGCCGGCGACGAGTTCCATGTCGCCGTTGTCGCGCACCTGCCCGGACACCCGGTTCGCCCACTCGGTCTTCGGGCGGGTCTTGGACGCTGCCGCTGCGCGGTCGTACGAGCCGCCGCCCCAGCCACCACCACCGCGGTAGCCCCCGCCGCCGCCACCACCGCCGAAGCCGCCGTCGCGCTTGGCGTTCAGGGCGCGGGGCTGGGTGCCACCACGGCTGTTCGCCATGCCCGGGGACTGCTTCCACTCGATGAGCCCCTCGGGGATCTCCTGCAGGAAGCGCGAGGGCATCGCCACGTTCACGTCGCCGAACTGGGCACGGGTCATCGCGAGGGACAGGAACAGGACCTTCTTGGCGCGGGTGATGCCCACGTAGAACAGCCGGCGCTCTTCCGACGGCCCGCCGGGTTCGTTGGCGGACATCCGGTGCGGGAGCAGGTCTTCCTCGACGCCGGTCAGGAACACCGCGTCGTACTCCAAGCCCTTCGCGGTGTGCAGCGTCATGAGCGACACCGTGCCCGACGAGTCGTCGAGCTCGTCCGCCGCGGCGACCAGCGAGACCTCGGTCAGGAAGTCCGACAGCGTGCCCTCGGGGTTGTTCTTCTGGAACTCACGCGTCACGGCCACGAGCTCGTCGATGTTGTCGGCACGGGCGGCGTCCTGCGCGTCGGGCGACTTCCGCAGGTTGTCGAGCAGCCCGGAACCGTCGAGCAGCTGCGTCAGGGTGTCGACCACCGGCTGCGTCGGGGCCTTCTCGGACACGGAGTCGAGCAGCGCCGCGAACTCGGTGATGGCGTTCCGCACCTTCGGCCCGAACCCGAGCTCACCCGCGTGCCGCAGGGCGTCGCGCATCGTGGTCTCGTGCTCGTCGGCGTAGCGCTGGAGCGTGGTCTCGGTGACCGAGCCGATGCCGCGCTTGGGCACGTTGAGGATGCGGCGCAGGGCCATCGGGTCGGCCGGGTTGGCGACGGTGATCAGGTACGCCATGGCGTCCTTGATCTCGGCGCGCTCGTAGAACTTCGTGCCGCCGAGCACCCGGTACGGGATCGCCGCACGGATGAAGATCTCCTCCAGCGCACGGGTCTGCGAGTTGGTCCGGTAGAACACCGCCATGTCGCGGTAGTCCATGCCGTCTTCACGCAGGCGCTGGATCTCGTCGGCGACGAACTGCGCCTCGTCGTGGCCGGTGTACCCGGTGAAGCCGACGATCTTCTCGCCGGCACCGACGTCGGTGAACAGGCTCTTCGCCTGGCGGTCGAAGTTGTTCGCGATGACCGCGTTCGCCGCGTCGAGGATGTTCTGCGTCGAGCGGTAGTTCTGCTCGAGCAGGATCGTCTTGGAGTTCGGGAAGTCCCGCTCGAACTCGACGATGTTGCGGATGTCCGCCCCGCGGAACGCGTAGATCGACTGGTCGGAGTCGCCGACCACCGTCAGGGACGCGGGGGCGATCGACCCGTCGGTCTCCCGCATCCGGGCGACGTGCTGGCCGGAGTCCTCGAGCTTGTCGACCTGTTCGACCGGCACCGGGCGGGTGAGCTCACGGATCAGGGCGTACTGGGCGTGGTTCGTGTCCTGGTACTCGTCGACCAGGATGTACCGGAAGCGGCGCTGGTACAGGGCGGCGACGTCCGGGAAGGCCCGGAACAGGAACACCGTCTGGCCGATCAGGTCGTCGAAGTCGAACGCGTTCGCCCGGCGGAGTTCGTTCGTGTAGCGCCGGAACACCTCGGTGAACATGACCTCTTGCGGGTCGTTCACGTTGATGTTGCGCGCGTAGGTGTCGATGTCCTGCAGCTCGTTCTTGAGCTTCGAGATCTTCGACGCCGCGGCACCGACGGTCAGCCCGAGGGAGTCGGCCTCGAGCTCCTTGATGATCCGCTTCAGCAGCGCCTTGGAGTCGGCGGAGTCGTAGATCGTGAACGACTGCGGGAACCCGAACCGCTCGGCTTCGCGCCGCAGGATGCGCACGCACGCCGAGTGGAACGTGGAGATCCACATCCCCTCGGCCTCGCCACCGACCAGGGCCCGGACGCGCTCGCGCATCTCGGCCGCGGCCTTGTTCGTGAACGTGATCGCCAGGATCTGCGACGGCCAGGCTTCGCGGTTGGCGAGCAGCAGTGCGATGCGGCGGGTGAGCACGCTCGTCTTGCCGGAACCGGCACCGGCCACGATCAGCAGGGACTCGCCGCGGTACTCGACGGCTTCCTTCTGCTGGGGGTTCAGACCCGCGGTGAACGGGTCTTCGTACGCGCGGGCACCGGCGCCCGGTTCGGGCGTCGATTCGAAGGGGTCGAGCACGATCGTCATGTCCGGGACAGTCTAGGCGGGACCCCCGACAGCGGACCGGGCGAGCACCGCCAGGTCCGGGTGGTCGGCGAACACCCCGTCGAGCCCGGTGCGGATCACGGACGTGAACCACCGCTCCCAGTCGCCGAACGCCGCGACGTCGCCACCACGACGCAGCGGCGACGGCAGGAACCGGTTCTCCGGCCGGAGCGTCCACGTGTACACCGCGAGCCCGGCGGCGTGAGCGCGGTCGACGATCGCGCTGCGCACCGGCGTCGGGTCGTCGAGCGCGACGCTGTCGACGCCGGCCATCAGGGTGCCGAGGTCGACGCTGATGCCGTGGAACTCGGTCGCGAACGACGCGAGCGCGTCCTCGGAACGCTCGGCGGCGTAGGTGGGGGCGAGCGATCCGTGGGACGCGACCTCGTCCGCGGCGCTGCCACGGGCCTCCTGGAGGTACACGAGCCGACCACCGGTCCCCCGCTCGCGCAGGTCGCGCAGCACGCCCTTCTCGAAGCTCTCCACCGTGAGCCGCTCGTCCTGCCGCCACCCGGCCTCGCCGAGCGCGGCGTCGACGAGTCCACCCATCGGGAACCCGGCGCGGTCGAAGTACGCGGCGTGCTTGACCTCGGCGACGAGCCCGACCAGGCGGGGTGCGGCGTCGAGGATCGCGAGCAGGTCGACGAGCCGCAGGATCGGCTGCGCACCGTCGTGCTCGGCGGATCCCGGGCGCAGCACCGGCAGGCGCTCGCGGGTACGGAGCGTCTGCAGCTCGGCCCACGTGAAGTCCTCGGTGAACCAGCCCGTCAGGGTCTGGCCGTCGACGGTCTTCGTCGTGCGCAGGTGCCGGAACTCCGGGTGGTCGGCGACGTCCGTGGTGCCCGAGACCTCGTTCTCGTGCCGGAGCACCAGCACGCCGTCCCTCGTGGGCACCAGGTCCGGTTCGATCGCGTCTGCACCGAGTTCGATCGCGAGCTCGTACGCGCTCCGCGAGTGCTCGGGGCGGTAGCCGGACGCACCACGGTGGGCGATCACGAGGGTCATGGCGCGACCCTACTTGCCGCGAGTGACCAGCGGGGCGCCTGTGTCGCGGGACACACCCGGCGCTCCGGGGGCCGTCGTTCCCAGGGACGGCACCGAGCATCACCGCATGACCGTCCGTTCGCTCTCCACCGCCGTCGAGGCCCGGATCGACCGGGCCGCACGCCGACTGCTCGACGCCGGGCACCAACCGCACCGGCCCGTCCGGGTGCTCGTCACCGAGTTCCTGGTGTTCGGTGCGAAGCAGGCCTGGGCGTGCGCGTTCGGGGCGCTGCTGCTCACGACCATGGCCGTGGTGCACCTGACCGTGCCGGCGGCGATGCGGAACGACGTCCTGACGATCGCGGCCGTGCTGCTGCAGGTCGGGATGCTCGTGTTCGGGCTCGAGACCGTGCGCGAACTCCGGGTCGTGCTGCTGTTCCACGTCGTCGGCACCGCGATGGAGGTGTTCAAGACCCACATGGGCTCGTGGACCTACGAACCCGGAGGGCTGTTCGTCCTCGCCGGGGTGCCGCTGTTCTCGGGGTTCATGTACGGCGCCGTCGGGTCGTACATGGTCAGGGTCTACCGACTGTTCGACCTGCGGTTCGACCGGTACCCGCGGCAGTGGCTGCTGGCGGTCGTGGCGGGCGGGATCTACCTGAACTTCTTCGGCCACCACTTCGTCGCCGACGCCCGGTACCTGCTGCTCGCGCTCGTGCTGCTGCTCTTCGCCCGCACGACCATGCACGTCCGGATCCACCGGGCGACGCTGCGGATGCCCGTGCTCGTCGCGATGGGACTCGTCGCGGTGTTCATCTGGGCGGCCGAGAACGTCGCGACCTGGGCCGGGGCGTGGAGCTACCCGGCGCAGCTCGCGGTGTGGCAGCCGGTGGCACCGGCGAAGATCGTGGCGTGGTTCCTGCTCATGACGATCTCGGTCGCGCTCGTCACCTGGCTCTACCCGGCGCTGCCGTCGGGACGGGTGGGCTCGACGGCGGACTCTCGACGTCCTCGGGGCGCGCGTGCAGCGGGCGACCCTAGGCTTCCCCCGTCGGGGCCCGCTGGGCCCGCGTCCGCTCGCCGCGAATCCTCAGCCTTCCGCGACCGAGCGCCCCTAGGCTGAGAGGACTCGAATCTCCTAGGAAGAGGACACCATGGCCTTCAAGCCCGGTTTCGACCAGTCCCCCGCCTTCAACGCACAGGGGGCAAACACCTGGGGCGGGCGCGGTGCTGGTCAGCAGCAGGCCGGCTGGGGACAGACCCCGCAGCAGGCCCAGGGCGGCATGACCCCCGAGCAGCTGCAGTACATGTACGACCGCCCGACTGCGTCCCCGGTGGACACCGACCGCATGTCGTACGAGGACACCATCGTCAAGACGCTCCTCGCCTTCGGCGTGCTCGTCGTCGGCGCGGTGGCCGGTTGGAACCTGCCGCCGGTCGTCTGGATCGTCGGCGCGCTCGTCGGGTTCGTCCTGGCGCTCGTCAACACCTTCAAGAAGAAGCCCTCGCCGGGTCTGATCCTGACGTACGCGTTCTTCGAGGGGCTGTTCGTCGGCGGTATCTCGAACTACTTCCAGACCGCGTTCCCCCAGGCCGACGGCATCGTCGCGCAGGCTGTGTTCGGCACGCTCGGTGTGTTCTTCGTCACCCTGCTCCTGTTCCGCTCGGGCAAGGTCCGCGCGACCCCGAAGGCCACGCGCTTCTTCTTGATCGCGATGGTCGGGTACATGGCGTTCTCCCTCGTGAACCTGGTCCTGATGTGGACCGGCGTCACCCAGAGCGCGTTCGGCCTGATGGGCGTGACGCTCTTCGGCATCCCGCTCGGGGTCCTCATCGGCGTGTTCGTCGTGCTGATGGCCGCGTACTCGCTGATCCTCGACTTCGACCAGATCAAGACCGGTGTCGAGCGCGGCGCACCCCGCATCTACGCCTGGACCGCGGCGTTCGGCCTCATCGTGACGCTCGTCTGGCTGTACCTCGAGATCCTGCGCATCCTCGCCATCATCGCGAGCAGCTCGCGCAACTAGTACCACCGCACACGCGAAGGGCCCCGGCGCTGCCGGGGCCCTTCGTCGTTCCCGGGCCGGTGGTCGGCGGCAGTGGGGGCGGTGCGGTGGCGGGGCGGTGCGGTGGCGGCCCGAGTGGCGGTCCCGGCGTCCCGGTGGCGGTCCCGGCGTCGGTCCCAGCGGTCACAACACCCCGCCGGTCGCCCGCCGAGTGGTCACGAAGTGTCGTCCGGGCCGGGGCCAGCCGACACTTCGTGACCGCTCGGCACCGGGCCCGCGGGGTGTTGTGACCACTCGACGGCCCCCGGGAGCGCCCACGAACGCGGCTCCGGCAGCGCCCCACCCTCGACCCCGGCAGCGCCCCCGGACGCACGAAGGCCCGGCACGCGTGACGCGTACCGGGCCTTCCGTTGCTCAGGGGAGCCCTACTCCCACTCGATCGTCCCCGGCGGCTTCGACGTGACGTCGAGCACGACCCGGTTCACGTCGGGCACCTCGTTCGTGATGCGGTTCGAGATCTTCGCGAGGGTGTCGTACGGCAGACGCGTCCAGTCGGCAGTCATGGCGTCCTCGGACGAGACCGGACGGAGCACGATCGGGTGCCCGTAGGTCCGGCCATCGCCCTGCACGCCCACGGAGCGGACGTCGGCGAGCAGCACGACCGGGCACTGCCAGATCTCCTGGTCGAGGCCGGCCGCGGTGAGCTCTTCGCGCGCGATCTTGTCGGCAGCGCGGAGCAGTTCGAGCCGCTCCTTCGTGACCTCGCCGACGATGCGGATGCCCAAGCCCGGGCCGGGGAACGGCTGGCGACCGACGATGACCTCGGGCAGCCCGAGTTCGCGGCCGACCGCACGGACCTCGTCCTTGAACAGGGTGCGCAGGGGCTCGACGAGCTCGAACGTCATGTCCTCGGGCAGGCCGCCGACGTTGTGGTGCGACTTGATGTTCGCGGTGCCCGCTCCGCCGCCGGACTCGACGACGTCGGGGTAGAGCGTGCCCTGCACGAGGAACTTGACCTCGGCATCAGAGTCGGAAGCCTGCGCCTCGAGCACGAGTGCCTCGGCCGCGCCCTCGAATGTGCGGATGAACTCGCGCCCGATGATCTTGCGCTTCTGCTCGGGGTCGCTCACGCCAGCGAGGGCGTCGAGGAACTGCTGCTCGGCGTCGATCGTGATGAGCCGGACGCCGGTGGAGGCGACGTAGTCCTCTTCCACCTGCTTGCGCTCGTCGGCCCGGAGGAGTCCGTGATCGACGAAGACGCAGGTCAGCTGGTCGCCGACGGCCTTGTGCACCAGGGCTGCGGCGACGGCGGAGTCGACACCACCGGAGAGCCCGGCGATGACCCGTGCGGAACCGACCTGCTCGCGGATGCGGGCGACCTGCTCTTCGATGACGTTGCTGGAGTTCCAGTCGCCGGGCAGGCCCGCGGCACGGTGCAGGAAGTTCTCGAGCACGGCCTGGCCGTACACGGAGTGCTTGACCTCGGGGTGCCACTGCACGCCGTAGAGCTTGCGCTCGTCGGACGCGAACGCCGCGACGGGCGTCGACGCGCTCGAGGCGAGCACGTCGAAGCCGGCAGGTGCCTTGGCCACTGAGTCGCCGTGCGACATCCACGTCACCTGGTCCGCCGGCTGGTCGCCGAGCAGGGTGCTGGTGCCGGGGGCGAGGGTCACGTCGGTGGCGCCGTACTCGCGCAGACCGGTGTTCGCGACCTCGCCACCGAGGGCGGTCGCCATGGCCTGGAAGCCGTAGCAGATGCCGAGCACGGGGACGCCGAGGTCGAGGATGTCACCGTCGAGGGACGGCGCGCCTTCTTCGTACACGGACGACGGACCACCGGACAGCACGATGGCCGCCGGGTCCTTGGCGCGGATCTCGTCCGCGGTGATGGAGTGCGGCACGATCTCGCTGTAGACGTTCGCTTCACGGACCCGACGCGCGATGAGCTGCGCGTACTGGGCCCCGAAGTCGACGACGAGGACGGGACGCTGTTCGGTCTCGCTCACCGAGCGGCCTCCTTCTCACGCTGCTGGGCAGCGATCAGCTCGTGGTAGGTGTCCATGGCCTGCTGCTGCATGCGGTGTTCGACCACGAAGGACATGAACGGGATGATGCCCCCGAGGGCGATGAGCAGGAAGCGCGACGGCCTCCAGCGCATGATGCTCCACAGACGGAAGTCCGTGAAGAGGTAGAGCACGTACAGCCAGCCGTGGGCGATGAGGATCGCGATCGACAGGTTGAACGTGCCCGGGGTCTCGCCCGCCGTGCCGTTGGGCACGAAGAACGGACCGTTGCCGAGCTGCATCTCGAGCTGCAGCGGCGTGTACTTGATGATGACCTCGACCACCAGGGCGAGCAGCAGCACACCGGTGATGTACGCCGAGACGCGGTACCACTTCACCGCCCCCGGGATCTTGGGGATGTCACGGGTTCGGACGGTCAGGGCCATGCCGGCAATCCTACCGTCGGAGCGCGTCGGCTTCGGTGGCAAGCGCTGCCTCGCGCTCCTCTTCCTGCTCGCGCTCCCAGGCGTCCTTCACGAACCGGTACCAGAGGAACACGGCGAAGCCGGCGAAGACGACCCACTCGATCGCGTAGAACAGGTTGAGCCAGTCGAACTGGACCTCGCGCGACGGTGCACGGTCGGCGATGGTGCCGAGGTCGGCAGCCTTCGCGGTGGTGCCGTCGGCGACGACGTACCCGAGGTACATGCGGTCGTCGAAGGCCTGCCAGGTGTTCACGAACCGGGCGGGGGCGACCGCGGAGTACTCGCCCTTCTTGTAGGCGTCCTGGTCCGGCGACTCGGCCGGGTAGTAGCGACCCTGGATCGTGAGCGTCTGCCCGTCCGCCAGGCGCTCGCCCCCGGCGAGGGCGGCCGCGCGCTGGTCGGACCACCCGATGACGACCGGGAGGCTCGCCTCACCGTCCGAGTCCACCAGGTGTCCGACGGTCTGGTACTTCCCACCCCCGGTGCGGCCGGTCAGGACGGTGGTGTCGTCGGCGACGAAGGTCCCGGTGACGGTGACCTTCTGCCCGGCGAGACTCTCGCTGACGGGGCGCTCGGGGGTGGTGACCGCCTCGAGCGTGCGGCGGGTCTCGGTGGTCGCCGGCAGGGGCTTGCCGTTGGCGATCGACCGCTCCAGCTGCCATTTCCCCAGCCCGGCGAACACCGCCGCCAGCACGAGCGCCAGCAACAGCAGCGCGATCCACCTCGGTCGTCGGGCAACGGCCCACATCTGTATCAGTACTCCGGATCGCGCTGTCGGACCGGGCGCTCGGGGCGCTCGGCGGGGATCTCGACCGGCGACGTCACGGGGGCGGACGTCGGCTCGGACCCCTCATTGTCTCGCTCGTCCCTGCCAGCAGCCTCGACGAGCGCGAACTCCTCGGCGAACTGGCGGTCCCGCTCGGCCTTCCGCGCCGCGGCGGTGGCGTCCGCCTCGGCCTCGGCCGCTTCGGCGCTCTCGGCAGCGGCTGCCGCGGCGACGGCACGTCGGCCGCCCAGGCGTCCGCGCAGGCGGATGAGCCGGCCCGGGCGCACCACGAGGCGGCCGATCCGGTCCGAGTTCACCGCGAGCAGCGGCCCGAGGACGGCCATGCAGAGGACGTAGAGGCCCGCGAAGGCGGTGATCCGCGCCTCCAGCCCGGCGGCAGCCGACAGCGTCGCGAGGATCAGCGCGAACTCGCCACGGTTCACCAGGATGACGGCGGTGTTGATGCCCTGTTGGACGTTGAAGCCGTTCATCCGCGCGACGATCTGGCCGGCGACCGCGTTGAGCACGACCGTCATGCCGATCGCGCCGAGGACGGGCCAGAGCACCTCGCCGAAGGTCGACAGGTCGAGGCCGAGCCCGAAGTTGACGAAGAAGAACGCGGCGAAGACGTCGCGCATCGGCAGGGCGAGCTGTTCGATGCGGTCGCGGTACCGGGTCGCTCCGCAGAGCAGGCCGATGACGAAGGCACCGATGGCGTCGGTCACGCCGAGCAGGTCGCCGATGCCGCCGAACATGACCGCGAGTCCGAAGAACAGCACCGTGAACAGTTCGTCGTCACGGGTGGCGAAGATCTTCGAGACCCACTTGCCCGCGAAGCGCGCGAGCGTGAACATCACGATGAGGAACCCGAACGCGAGTGCCAGCTTGCCGACGACGGCCCAGACGTTGGTGTCGCCGGACAGCACGACGGAGACGATCGCCAGGTAGACGGCGATGAAGACGTCCTCGATCACGGTGACGCCGAGGATCATCGGGGTCTCGTCGTTCGCCAGGCGCCGGAGCTCGATGAGGAGCTTCGTCACGATGGCGCTCGAGGACGTCGCCGTCATGCCCGCGATGATCAGGGCTTCACGGGTGCCCCAGCCGAGCGAGAACCCGAAGGCGAACCCGACGCCCATGTTGATGACGACGTAGGTGCCGCCCGACACCAGGAGCTTGCCGGCGTTGCCGTAGAACTCCTCTTGGTCGAACTCGAGCCCGAGGTTGAACAGCAGCAGGATGAGCCCGAACGTCGCGATGAGCTCGATCGTGTGGGACTCGACGCTCAGCCCGAACCACGGCGTGTTCGGACTCGCGACGAGTCCGACCACCATGTAGATCGGGATGGCCGGCAGACCGATGGTCTTGCCGAGCCGGCCCAGGACGTAGGCGATGACGAAGAGCACACCGATGGTGAGCAGCTCACCACCCAGGTGCATGCGCTAGCTCTTCCGCGGGGCCTCGGCCGAGGCGGCCGCAAGCTCTCCGCTGCGGTAGAAGGAGAACGCCTTGGCGACCTTCTCGGGGGAACCGGCGACGACGATCGTGTCTCCGGGGAAGACGACGAAGTCCGACGAGGGCGCCGGGTTGGCGCTGTCGCCACGGACCACGGCGACGACGGTCAGGCCGATGAAGCCCGAGTCGTGCAGGTCGCCGAGGGGCTTGCCCGCGATGGCGTCGTCGTAGTCGACGGAGAACCAGTCGATGGACAGCCCGGGGATCTCGTCGAGCTTGTCGAGGCCCTCGGTGATCCGGGTGCCACCGAGCAGTTCGGCGAGCGTGTGCGCTTCGTCCTCGCTGAGACGCAGCGAGACCTTCTCGGACTTGTCCGCGCCGTCGGAGACGTCGGCGAACGAGATGAGGTCGGAGTGCCCCGACCGGTGCGTGATGACACCGCACTTGCCACCGTCGTCGGTGTAGAAGCTGTGCAGCACGCCGACTCCGGGGAGTTTGACGCGATGGACGTCGACCATGATGGCTCCCTCTTCGAGTACCCCCATGCTAACCACCCGGTGGTCCCGCGCATTCCGCGCACTACTGTTCTGTGGATGGGGAGAACACGGATCGTCGCCGCCGTCGTCGGGGTGCTGGTCGTCGCGCTGTACGCAGCGCTGCTGGCGGTGGACGCACTGGTGCTGGACCCGCTCGCCGCGGTCCCCGGTGCGACCCTGGCCGAGATCCACGCCGAGCTCACGCAGCAGGGCTTCCCGGTCGGGGCGGACGTCGCGACCGTCGTCGGGATCGCCGTCGTCGGCGTGCTGTTCGCCGCGGGGCTGTCGGTGCTGCTGCTCATCACCCGGGCACCGGCGCACGTCATCGCGGCGGTGCTGCTCGCCGTCGTGGTGATGGGGACGCCGATGTCGTTCGTGGCGGCGATCGCCCTCGGCATGGACGTCGCGGACGCCTACGGGGTCGGCGGTGGTGCCCACACGATCTGGTCGGGCGTGCTGTACGTGACGAGTCTCGTCGCGCTCATCGCGATCCCGGTGGTGCTCGTGGTGGGCCAGTCGGTGCACGTGCGCCGCGCCGCCCTGCGGGCGCGCGCCGTCTGACGGACGGACCACGGGCCTCCAGTCCGGTCTTCCGTCCTTCCGGTCTGGAGGCGCGGGTGGACTCCGCAAGACGCCGTCGTCTTGTCGAGACGCCTCGTCGACACCGAGACGCCGCCGGATCCGGCGGCGTCTCGACGACCAGACGGCGTCAACACGACACGACGGCGTCTTGTCCGACCCGCAGACGCCGGCTTTCCGGTGACACGACGGCGTCTGCTGGCCTCGCTACTCCGGCTCGCTCGTCTTCTCGCCGACGACCTGCTCGTCGGACGCCTTCGCGCCCTCGGCGCCGTCCGAGCGACCGCCGCCCACGACCACGTCGTCCTCGTCGAAGCCGAACGCGATGTCGGGGGCCTCGAGCCGCACGCGGTCCGCGCTCTCGTCGTCGGGCTGCAGCTGCGACTCCCGTTCGGCGGCGACGCGCTTCAGGTAGTTCGCGACCTCGTGCTCGGTCGTCTCCTGGTCCCACCCGAGCACGTCCGCCATGAGCTTCGCGGCGACGGGCGCTGCTGACTCGCCGCGGTCCCAGGCCTCGATGGAGATGCGGGTACGACGGGCGAGGACGTCCTCCAGGTGCAGGGCACCCTCGTGCGAGGCGGCGTAGACGACCTCGGCGCCGATGTAGTCGTCGGCCCCCGGCAGCGGCTCGGCGAGCGCCGGGTCCTGCTCGACGAGCTGCAGCACCTCGGTCGCGAGGGTGCCGTACCGGTTGAGCAGGTGCTCGATGCGCACCTTGTGCACGTTGAAGCTCCGTGCGGTGCGGGCGCGTCGGTTCCACGCAGCGGGGTACCCCTCGGCGCCGAGGAGCGGGATGTCCTCGGTCGTCGACTCCGGGATCCTGCCGTCCATGGCCGCGACGGCCTCGTCGATGGCGTCCTTGCCCATCACCCGGTAGGTGGTCCACTTGCCGCCGGCGACCACGACGAGGCCCGGGACGGTGTGGGCGACGACGTGCTCCCGGCTGAGCTGCGAGGTCTGGTCGGACTCCCCCGCCAGGAGCGGGCGGAGGCCGGCGTAGACGCCCTCGACGTCCTCGCGGGTCAGCGGGACGGCGAGCACCTTGTTGACGTGCTCGAGGATGTAGTCGATGTCCGCCGCGGTCGCCGCCGGGTGCGCCTTGTCGAGGTACCAGTCGGTGTCGGTCGTGCCGACGAGCCAGTGCCGGCCCCACGGGATGACGAAGAGCACGCTCTTCTCGGTGCGCAGGATCATGCCCGTGTTCGACTGGAACCGGTCCCGGGGGATCACGAGGTGGACGCCCTTCGACGCCCGCACCTTGAACTGGCCGCGGGTGCCGATCATCGCCTGGGTGTCGTCGGTCCAGACACCGGTGGCATTGACGACCTGCTTCGCGCGGATCTCGAACCGTTCGCCGGTCTGGATGTCGTGGGCCTGCGCACCGACCACGCGCTCTCCGACCTTGATGAACCCCTCGATGCGGACGCGACTCGCTGCCTCGGCGCCGTACGAGGCCGCGGTGCGCACGAGCGACGCGACGTAGCGCGCGTCGTCGACCTGGGCGTCGTAGTACGTCATGCCGCCGACGAAGGCGTCCTTCTTGAGCCCGGGCATGTTCCTGAGCACCTGCTTCCGGCTCAGGTGCCGGTGGTGCGGGACGCCGGGCGGACGGCCGCCGGACCAGCTGAACACGTCGTACATCGCCATGCCGATGCCGATGTAGAAGCGCTCCCACACCCGGTGGTTGAGCGGGTAGAGGAAGCGCACGGGCTTCACCAGGTGCGGGGCGATGCGCTGGAGCAGCAGGCCGCGTTCGATGAGGGCCTCGCGGACGAGCGCGAAGTTGAGCTGCTCCAGGTAGCGGATGCCGCCGTGCACGAGCTTGGACGAGCGGCTCGACGTCCCCGAGCCCCAGTCGCGGGCCTCGACGATGCCGACGCTCAGGCCGCGGGTCACGGCGTCCAGCGCACTGCCCGCACCGACGATCCCGCCGCCGACGACCAGGACGTCGAGCTCCTTGGTCTTCAGCGTCTCGATCGCGGCCGCACGTTCGTCCGGGCCGAGCTTCGCCGCGGGGTCGAACCCCACGCCGGGCGCGACGTCACGCGGACGTCCGGCCGTGCTGGTCTGCTTCGTCGTGCTGGACTTGGCCATCGTCGCCTCCGGGTCACGGTCGGCGCCGTGGCGTCACCCGGGGTCGTGCCCGGGTGCCACCGTCACTGGTGGTACGGCGCCACGACCACTTCTACTCGCTGGAACTCCTTGGCGTCGGAGTATCCGGTCGTGGCCATCGAGCGACGCAGGGCACCGACGAGGTTCGCGCGGCCGTCGTGGGTCGGCGTCGGGCCGTTCAGGACGTTCTCGAGCGGGGCGATCGTGCCCACCTCGACCCGGCGGCCGCGGGGCAGCTCGGGGTGGTGCGCCTCGGCACCCCAGTGGTAGCCGCCACCCGGGGCCTCGGTCGCACGGGCCAGTGCGGTGCCGAGCATGACGGCGTCGGCGCCCACGGCGATGGCCTTGACGATGTCGCCCGCGGTGTCGAGCCCGCCGTCGGCGATGACGTGCACGTAGCGGCCGCCCGACTCGTCGAGGTAGTCACGACGGGCCCCGGCGACGTCCGCGACGGCGGTGGCCATCGGGGCGTGGATGCCGAGCGCGGCGCGGGTGGTCGACGCAGCGCCGCCACCGAAGCCGACGAGCACGCCGGCCGCACCGGTGCGCATGAGGTGCAGCGCCGACGTGTAGGTCGAGGCACCGCCCACGATCACCGGGACGTCGAGCTCGTAGATGAACTTCTTGAGGTTGAGGGGTTCCTCGGTCTGGGAGACGTGCTCGGCCGAGACCGTGGTGCCGCGGATGACGAACAGGTCGACACCGGCGTCGACGACCGTCTTCGAGAACTCCTGGGTGCGCTGCGGGCTGAGCGAACCGGCGACCGGCACCCCGGCTGCGCGGATCTCGGCCAGGCGTGCGGTGATCAGCTCGGCCTTGATCGGCTCGGAGTAGATCTCCTGCATGCGCTTCGTGACGTTGCCGTCGGTGAGGGACTTGATCTCGTCGTAGTACGGGGTCGGGTCCTCGTAGCGGGTCCACAGACCCTCGAGGTCGAGCACACCGAGGATGCCGAGCTTGCCCATCTGGATGACCGTCGCCGGCGAGGACACGGAGTCCATCGGCGCCGACAGGATCGGCGACGCGAACGTGAACGCGTCGATCGACCACTGCACGCTGACGTCGCGCGGGTCACGCGTCCGCCTGGAGGGGACCACTGCGATGTCGTCGAACGCGTACGCCCGACGTCCGCGCTTGCCTGCACCGATCTCGACTTCGCTCACTCGGACAGCCTACCGGGCGGGCTCTGCGGCGTGCACGGGCCGGACGGTGCGGGTGGCGGGCAACCTCGCACCGTGCGAGGCCTGCCGCGTACGGTGCGAGGCCTGCCGCGCACCGTGCGAGGGCTGCCGCGTACGGTGCGAGGTTCCGTGTTCGGTGCGAGGTCGCGAGGGTCGCACGACGTGCGGAACCTCGCACCACGCAGCCGTCACCACGCAGTCGTCAGCGCGGGGCCGTCACCACGCAGCCGTCAGCGCGGGCGGCGCGGCGCCCGTCGGCGCTTCCGGAGCGCCCGCAGCACGAAGCCGAGCAGGAGCGCGAGCACCACGAGGACGACGAGCAGCACGGCCGCGACCTTGACGAGCAACGCCGCCCCGACGAAGAGCGCGATGAACACGAGCCAGACGAGGGCGTCGAGCACGAGGGGTCCAGAGGTGCGCACCCGCGGAACGATACCGACCCGCGCGGGGCGAGCCGCGCCTCCTGGCCGGGTACGACGGGCGACGCCGTCGTCAACGGAAGACGCCGTCGTCCGCGCAGGACACCGCCACGCCCACGAGACGCCGCCGAATTTCGAGGCGTCTCGACGGGACCGCGGCGTCAACGGAACACGACGGCGTCATGCGACCACAGTCATGCGACGCGGGGCGAGCCGCGCCTCCGGGCCGGGTACAGGAGCGGGGCCGTGCGGCGCGAAGCGACCACGCACGGCCCCACCCGTCACGGATACCACCCCCACAGCGGTACCCGTAGTCGACGACAGCGCTAGCGCTGTGCGTCGACGTCCTTGGCGAGCGTCCCCAGGTAGAGCTCGATGACCTTGGGGTCGTCAGCGAGTTCCTTCCCGGTGCCCGAGTACGCGTTCTTCCCCTGGTCGAGCACGTACCCACGATCGCAGATCTGCAGACAGCGTCGCGCGTTCTGCTCCACCATGATGATCGACACACCGGCCTTGTTGATCCGGCGGGTCCGCAGGAACGTCTCGTCCTGGCGCACGGGGGACAGTCCGGCGCTCGGCTCGTCGAGCAGCAGCACCTTCGGGTCCATCATCAGCGCACGGGCCATCGCGACCGACTGCCGCTCACCTCCCGAGAGCGATCCGGCCCGCTGATTGCGCCGCTGGGCGAGGACGGGGAACAGGTCGTAGATGACCTCGAGCCGTTCGGCGAACTTCCGGGGCCGCAGGTACAGCCCCATTTGCAGGTTCTCCTCGATCGACAGCGAGGGGAACACGTTGTTCGTCTGCGGCACGAAGCCGACACCGGCCTGCACGAGCTTGTTCGCCTTGAGGTTCGTGATGTCGTCCCCCTGCAGGGTCACCGAACCCTCGCGGATGGACACCAGCCCGAACAGGGCCTTGAGGAGCGTCGACTTGCCCGCACCGTTCGGCCCGATGATGCCGATGAGCTCGCCCGGGTAGCAGTCCAGGTCGCAGCCGTTCAGGATGTTCACGCCCGGCAGGTAGCCGGCGACGAGGTTCTTCGCGCTGAGCACCGGCTCGCGTTCCAGCGTGGCCGCCGGGGACGGACTGGAGGCACTGCTCGCGTTCGTGGGGTCCGTTGCGTCCGTCATCGGGTCGTCTCCTCTGCTGCGTCCTCTTCGGCGACTTCCTCCGCCAGTTCCTCGAAGGTCTCCTCGGTGAGGAGCGAGTCGTCACCCAGGTCGGTGTCGTGGTGCGCACCGAGGTAGGCGTCGATCACGGCCTGGTCGTCCATCACCGTGTCCGCCGGGCCCTCGGCGACGACCTTCCCCTCGGCCATCACGACCACCCAGTCCGAGATGTGCCGGACCATGTGCATGTCGTGCTCGACGAAGAGCACGGTCATGCCGTCGTCGCGCAGGGACTGGATGTGCCCGAGGAGCGACTGGGTGAGCGCGGGGTTCACACCGGCCATCGGCTCGTCGAGCATGATCATCGTCGGGTCGGACATCAGCGCCCGGGCCATCTCGAGCAGCTTGCGCTGGCCGCCGGACAGCGAACCGGCGTAGTCGTCCGCCTTCGTGTCGAGCTTGAACCGGGCGAGGAGGTCCTCGGCCTTGGCCGTGATCTCGCGCTCCCGCTTCGCCCACACCGGCTTGACCAGGGCGGCGAAGAAGTTCTCGCCGGGCTGGTCGCGCGCACCGAGCAGCATGTTCTGCATCACGGTGAGCCGGGACAGCGCCTTGGTCAGCTGGAAGGTGCGGACCATGCCCTTGTTCGCGATGTGCGTCGCGCTCGTCTTCTGCAGCGTGGCGCCGTTGAACTGCGTCTTCGCACCCGGGCTCGGCTTGTCGAACCCGGTGAGCAGGTTGAAGAACGTGGTCTTGCCGGCGCCGTTCGGGCCGATCAGGGCCGTGATGGAACCGCGCTGGACCTCGAGGTGGTCGACGTCCACGGCGGTCATGCCCCCGAAGCGGCGGGTGACGTCGTCGACGGTGAGGATCGGGTCGGCCTTGGGGTGGCCGTAGGTCTCAGACACTGAACGTCAGCTCCTTCTTGTTGCCGAGCAACCCCTGTGGACGGAACACGATGAGCAGCATGAGCGCGACGCCGACGAGCACGTACGAGAACTGCTCGGCCTGCTGCGCGTTCATGATCGAGTCGGGGATGAAGTCGCCGGCCAGCGTGCGGATGAAGAGCCGGACGACGAAGAAGAGCACGGCTCCAAGCACCGGTCCGAACACCGTCGCAGCACCACCGAGGATGAGCGCCGTCCAGATGAAGAACGTCATCGAGCGGCCCATGGCGTCCGGTTGCACCGAACTCGGCAGCACGTAGATGATGCCCGCGATCGCACCGAGCGCCCCACCGAACACGAGCGCCTGCATCTTGTACGAGTAGACGTTCTTGCCGAGCGAGCGGACGGCGTCCTCGTCCTCGCGGATGGCCTTCACCACGCGGCCCCACGGGCTCCGCATGAGCAGGAAGAGCACCAGGGTGAACAGGGCGACCATGGCCCACGCTGCGATGCGGATCCACCAGCCGTTGACGCCGTTGTTCGCGTACGTGAACCACAGGATCGTGGTGGTGCCGTCGGGCAGCGGGCTGAGGGCGGTGAACGGGTCGCGGTAGCTCGACCCGGTGATGCCGTTCGAGCCGCCCGTGGTCGAGGTGAGCAGGCTCGAGCGACCCACCATGCGGATGATCTCGGCGCCGGAGATCGTGACGATCGCCAGGTAGTCGCCGCGCAACCGCAGGGTGGGGATGCCGAGGATGATCGCGAACACGATCGCGACGAGCAGGGCGATGAGGACCGCCATCACGAACGGCAGCCCGTTCGTGATCGAGATCGCGAAGCCGTAGGCGCCGAGCAGCAGGAACGCCGCCTGGCCCATGTTCACGAGGCCGGTGAGCCCGAAGTGCACGTTCAGGCCGATCGCGGCCAGGGCGAACGCGGCCGTCGTCGGGGCGAGTGCCTCCTGGGTGAGCGAGGACAGCAGGTTGAGGATGTAGTCCATGCGCGTGCTCCCTTAGCCGATCCGCTCGGCGCGGCCGAAGATGCCCTGCGGCCGGAACAGCAGGATGAGGATGAGGATGACGAGGGCGGTGGCGTACTTGAAGTCACCGGGGAGCACCAGGTTCGTGAGCTCCACGACGACGCCGATGATCATCGAGCCGACCAGGGCGCCGTACGCGGTGCCGAGGCCACCGAGCGTGACCGAGGCGAACATGAGCAGGAGCAGCTGGAGCCCGGTCTGCCAGTTCACGCCGTTCAGGACGAGTCCGAGCATCACGCCGGAGAGCCCCGCGAGGCCGGCGGCGAGCGTCCACACGAAGCGGATCACCCGGTCGACGTCGATGCCGGAGGCCGCGGCGAGCGCCGGGTTGTCGGACACGGCGCGGGTCGCCCGGCCGAAGCGCGTCTTCGCCAGGAAGAGCCCGGTCGCGACCAGGACCACGAGGGCGATCCCCATGGCGACGTAGGACTGCACCGTCAGGGTGACGCCGGCGAACCGCACGGTCTCCGGGTTGCCCTGCTGGATGCGGACCGTCGAGGCTCCGAAGAAGTACTGGAACGCGTACTGGGCGGCGATCGACAGACCGATCGTCACGATCATGAGCTGCGTGAGGCTGATGCGCCGTCGCCGGAGTGGCCGCCAGATCGCGGCGTCCTGCAGGTACCCGGTCGCGGCGCACAACAGCGTGACGACGATGCCGGTGACCCAGATGTTCCAGCCGAGCTGGTTGGCGAACACGTACGCCAGCAGACCGCCGAGGGTGACCTGCTCACCGTGCGAGAAGCTCGACAGCCCCGTCGTGCCGTAGATGAGCGAGAGCCCGATGGACGCCAGGGCGATGAGGAGCCCGAGCCGGAGCCCGGAGGCGAACTGCTGCCAGGCCCGCTGGATGCTCACACCCGACGAGTCCGTCGAGGTCGTGGCGCCCTTCTGGTCGGACAGCTGGAAGATCTGCCCGACGTTGGCGTTCAGGGTGGCCTGCACCTTGCGCTCGGCGTCGGCGGCGTTCGTCAGGTACTGGCCCTTCGGCAGGGTGCCCTGGTCGACGCTCACCGTGTACTCGCCGGCCGTGTCGACGCTGACCGACCAGCGGCCGTCGCCGTTGGTCGTGGCCGTCTGGTCGAAGCCACTCGGGCCGGTCACGTCGACGTCGACGCCCTCGGCCGGTTCACGCTCGGAATCGGTGATCGTGCCCTGGATGCACCCGTTGTCGGGGCTGACGGTGCACGCCTGGCTGGTGGCCGGTGCCGAGGTGGCACTGAAGGCCGGCAGGGTGACCGCCCAGTCGATCAGGAAGGTCGCCAGGAACGCGGCGACGAGCACGGCCGCCAGGACCGGTCGTCGTCGTGCGTGGCGGAGGCGGAACAGGCGCGGCTGCGCCCGTCCCGGAGGAGTGATGGATCCCACGGAAGAGCCTCTCGTTCGGATGACGAGGAACCTATGGGGATTTTGTGACACCCGTGTTTCCAACACGTTCCCTGTGTGATTCGTACCCGAACTGTGACGTTGTGGAGGAATGCTCCGAGGCGGGCGCGATCCGTGCCTCCAGGCGGAATGCGGCGACAGCCGCTCGCGTTACCATGTCCTATCCGGAACCCGTCGTCGTGTTCCCGGTGTCTCGACACTTCACTCGCCCACGAAGGGGACCCATGGACCAGCCGGATCCGTTCGGATTCATCGGACTCACGTACGACGACGTCATGCTGCTGCCCGGGCACACCGACGTCATCCCGAGCGAGGCGTCCACGGCGTCCCGGCTCACCAAGCGGATCTCCGTCAACGTCCCGCTGCTCTCCGCCGCGATGGACACCGTCACCGAAGCCCGCATGGCCATCGCCATGGCGCGCCAGGGCGGCATCGGGATCCTGCACCGCAACCTGTCCATCGAGGACCAGGCTGCCTACGTCGACAAGGTCAAGCGCTCCGAGTCGGGCATGATCACCAACCCGGTGACCACCACCCCGGACGCCACCGTGGCCGAGGTCGACGCGCTCTGCGGCCAGTTCCGCGTCTCCGGCCTGCCGGTCGTCGAGCAGGACGGCACCCTCGTCGGCATCATCACGAACCGCGACATGCGCTTCGTGGCCACGTTCGAGCAGGCCACCACGTACGTGCGCGACGTCATGACGAAGGCCCCGCTGATCACCGCGATGGAGGGCATCGACCCCGAAGAGGCGATCGCCATCTTCGCGCAGCACAAGATCGAGAAGCTGCCGCTGGTCGACGCCGAGGGCAAGCTCCGCGGCCTCATCACCGTCAAGGACTTCGACAAGAGCGAGCAGTACCCGGACGCCACGAAGGACGACGAGGGCCGGCTCCGCGTCGGTGCCGCGATCGGCTTCTTCGGCGACGCGTGGCAGCGTGCCGAGGCCCTGCGCGACGCCGGCGTCGACGTGCTCGTCGTCGACACCGCCAACGGCGAGAGCGAAGGCGTTCTCGACATGGTCCGCCGTCTCAAGGCCGACCCGACGTTCGACGCGATCGACGTCATCGGCGGCAACGTCGCCACCCGCGCGGGCGCCCAGGCGCTCATCGACGCCGGTGTGGACGCCGTCAAGGTCGGTGTCGGCCCGGGCTCCATCTGCACCACGCGCGTCGTCGCCGGTGTGGGTGTGCCGCAGGTGACCGCCGTGTACGAGGCCTCCCTCGCCGCACGCGAAGCCGGTGTGCCGATCATCGCCGACGGTGGCCTGCAGTACTCGGGCGACATCGCGAAGGCCCTGGTGGCCGGTGCCGACACCGTCATGCTCGGCTCGCTGCTGGCCGGCACCGACGAGTCCCCCGGTGACCTGGTGTTCGTGAACGGCAAGCAGTTCAAGGCCTACCGCGGCATGGGGTCCCTCGGGGCTCTGCAGACCCGTGGCAAGAAGACCTCGTACTCGAAGGACCGCTACTTCCAGGCGGACGTGCCGAACGACGACAAGCTCATCCCCGAGGGCATCGAGGGCCAGGTGCCCTACCGCGGTTCGGTCGGCAACGTCGTCTACCAGCTCACCGGCGGGCTGCGCCAGTCGATGTTCTACGTCGGCGGTCGCACGATCCCCGAGCTGAAGGCCCGTGGCAAGTTCGTCCGGATCACGGCGGCGGGGCTCAAGGAGTCCCACCCGCACGACGTCCAGATGGTCGTCGAGGCGCCGAACTACCGCAGCTGAGTGCTGGTCCGGGCCAAGTCTGGTCCGGAAGACGCCGTCGTGTCGTTGAGACGCCGCCGAATTCGGCGGCGTCTCAACGCTTTCCGGGCGTGGTGCGGAGACGACGGCGTCTTGCGACTCCTCCACAGCCGACAACGGCCTGGAGGCTCTCCACCGGTCCGACGTGCGAGTCGCCGCCCGCCGTGGCCGCGTTCCAAGCTGCAGGCATGAACGCGCTCGCCCAGACCGTCCTGGTCCGTGTCCCGTCGGCCCTGCACGAACCGGTGCGTCTGTTCCACGGCGCCGCCGTCGAACGCCCCGAGTGGGAGGCGCTCTCACTCCTGGAACGCCGGCGCCTGTTCGTCCGCGCACGGTACGGGTCCCTGGAGTCCGACTGCGTCGTCTCGGGGACCTCGGCCGCGGCGCTCTGGGGGTTGCCCGACTTCGACGCTGCCGACTGGCGGTTGCACGTGATCGACGTCCGGCTCGACAAGACGCACACCGGTCGGGGCGTCGTTCGTCACACCGGGCGGATCCGGAGCGGCGAGCGCGTCGTGGTCGGCGGTATCCCGACGACGTCCCTCGAGCGGACGGTCCTCGACATCGCACGGCGGCAGTCGTTCACCCACGCCGTCGTCGTCCTCGACCACGTGCTCAGGATCGACCTGCTCCGTCGTGAAGTACTCGCCGGCGCACTCGAAGCCCTCGGACGCGTGCGTGGATGCCGACAGGCTGCTGCGGCGGTCGCCTTCGCAGATGCGCGGGCCGAATCCCCGGGGGAGTCGATCAGCCGCGTCACCGCTCATCTCCTCGGGGTTCCTGCCCCGGAGTTGCAGCACGAGTTCGAGACGCCGCGCGGCAAGTTCAGAACGGACTTCTGGTGGCCCGACGCAGGCGTGATCGGGGAGTTCGACGGTCGCCTGAAGTACGACGTCCCCCGAGCCCTCTGGGACGAGAAGACCCGTGAGGACACCCTCCGTCGACTGCCGGAGGTACGCGGGTTCGCGCGGTGGACGATGTGGGAGGCCGGGGATGCACGAGCGCTGGCTGCGGTGCTGTCGGCTGCCGGGCTCCCCTTGTTCCGTGCTGCGCCGATCAGCGCACGTCGCCAGCCGGACTCGTGAGCAGCGGCTGGCGGAGAGCGCAAGACGCCGTCGTGTGGGTTGGACGCCGCCGAGTCCCCGAAACGCCACCGACTTCGGCGGCGTCTCGCGAGCACCGCGGCGTCAGAGCACCACGACGGCGTCTTCACCCCCGGCGTGCTGCGTTGCCCGGCGGTAGTGTCACCGCATGGTCAGCGCCGTCTCACACACCACGATCGACTCCCGCGACGCCTACGCCCAGTCGGAGTGGTGGAAGCAGGTGCTCGGGTACGTCGACCTTCCCGACGACCCGAACGCTCCCGGACACGAGGAGTGCGAGATCACGGCACCCGACCGATCGCACACCGTGCTCTTCATCCAGGTGCCCGAGGCGAAGACCGTGAAGAACCGGATCCACTTCGACCTGCGCCCCACCGACCGCACTCGCGACGAAGAGGTCGAGCGGCTCCGCGGCATCGGTGCCGTGGAGCTCGCCGACCTGCGCCACCCGGACGGCGGATGGGTGGTCTTCGCCGACCCGGAGGGCAACGAGTTCTGCGTCCTGCGGTCCCAGGCCGAACTCGACGAGGAAGCCGGCCAGCCGAGCTGACCAGCCCGGCGACGGCCCGCTGACCGGACCGCCGGACCGGCCGGACCGCCAGAGCGCCGGCCGAGCTCCTACGCCGAACGCCAGTCGTTCGACGTGATGTGCGAGCCGCCGTGCGGGCCCATCTGCAGCATCCCGCCGTCCACCGGCAGGGACACCCCGGTGATGTAGGACGACGCACGCGAGGCCAGGAACGCCACGGCTGCCGCGATCTCCCACGCGTTGCCCGGACGGCCGAGCGGAACACCGGGGCGGTCGATGGTGTGCGGGTCCTCGTCCTCGGCGCCGGTCATCCGGGTGGCGATCTCGCCGGGGGCGACGGCGTTCACGGTGATGCCGTGCTCGGCGAGCTCGATCGCCATGGTCTTCAGCAGGCCGCCGAGCCCGTGCTTCGCGGCGTCGTAGGCGCTCGAGCCGTAGCGGGGCTGGTGTTCGTGCACGCTCGTGATGCCGATGATCCGGCCGCCGGTGCCGGCCTGCGCCATGTGCTTCGCGGCGGCCTGCATCGTGACGAAGGCGCCGTCGAGGTCGGTCGACACCGTGTGGCGCCACTGGTCGAGGGTCATCTCGAGGAACGGCGCGTTGTCTCCGGTGCCGGCGTCGGCCACGAAGACGTCGACGCCACCCAGCTGCGACACGAGTCGGTCGACGACGGCGGCCGCCCCGGCGAGGTCGGAGACGTCGATCTGCTCGACGAAGGCCTGACGACCGGTCTTCCGGACCTCCTCCGCGGTCTCCTCGGCACGGTCGGGCTCGGACAGGTAGGTGATGCCGACGTCCATGCCGGCTTCGGCGAGCGCGACGGCGGTCGCACGGCCGATCCCGGATTCGGAGCCGGTGACGATGGCTTTGGTGGGCTGGAAGTCGCTCATGCGGCGGAACGTACGCCGGGCCTCCCGGGCGCCCTGCCGGACCATCCGCCTGGCGCAGGTCGGGTCACCACCCGGCTCCGCCGCTCCTGCGCCGATCCCTGTCCCTGCGCACAGGAACGTCACGGCTCGGTAACGAAACACCTTTGCGTACCGCCCCGTCACACGGGCGAAACACATGGACCCTACGTTTCTCGACATCCAGTGGAGGCGTCGCATTCACCCGAAGCGGCACAGCCTCCGCGCAGAGAAAGGGCTCCACGGATGATCAGAACCACCCGTGCCACCGCGGCACTGGCGTTGGCGGGCGCAGCAGCCGTCCTCCTCGCCGCGTGTTCCACCACCGGCAGTGCTTCCCCCTCGAGCTCGGCGTCGAGCGATGCGAAGAAGGATCCCGCCGCCAGCTGCAAGGCCCCGGACACCCCCGGTACGGACGCGCTGAAGATCGGCACGATCCTGCCCCTGACCGGTTCGCTGGCCTACCTCAACCCGCCGGCCGAGTCCGGTGTCGGCCTGGCCGTCAAGGACATCAACGCCGCGGGCGGCGTCCTCGACAAGGACGTCACGATCGACCCGGCGACCGACTCCGGTGACAGCAACGACATGACCGTGTCGAGCTCCGCCGCGACGAAGCTCGTCAACGCGAAGGTGCCGGTCGCGATCGGCGCCGAGTCCTCGTCCGTCACGCTGAACGTCATCGACCAGCTGACGAGCAACTGCATCGTCGAGATCTCGCCCGCGAACACCGCGACCGACCTCTCCGGCTACTCGTCGTACTACTACCGGACCGCACCGCCGGACTCGGTGCAGGGTTCCGCGCTCGGCCAGCTCGTGACCGGTGACGGCAACGCGAAGGTCGCCTTCCTGGTCTTCAACGACACGTACGGCACCGGCCTCCGCAACTCCGTGCAGGCTGCGGTCGAGGCGTCGGGCGGCCAGGTCGTCTACGGCGGCAAGGGTGAGGGCCAGGAGTTCCCGCCCGGCCAGACCACGTTCTCGTCCGAGGTGACCGCGGCCCTGGCCGCGAAGCCCGACGCGATCGTCGTCCTCGCCTTCGACGAGACGAAGTCGATCATCCCGGAGCTCGTCTCGCAGGGCAACGAAGCGAAGATCTACATGTCCGACGGCAACACGGCGGACTACTCGAAGGACTTCGACAAGGGCACCCTGACCGGCGCCCAGGGCACCATCCCCGGTGCCTCGCCGAAGGACGACTTCAAGAAGCAGCTCGCTGCGTTCTACAAGGACTCGTCGGGCAAGACGCTCGCCGACTACTCGTACGCGGCGGAGTCCTACGACGCCACCGTCCTCGCCGCCCTCGCCGCGGTGAAGGGCAAGGGCACCGACTCCGGCACCATCCAGGCCAACATGGCTGCGGTGTCGGGTGCTGACGGCGGCACCGAGTGCGCGACGTTCAAGGAGTGCAAGACGCTCCTGGACGACGGCAAGGACATCCACTACACCGGCCCGTCCGGCATCGGTCCGTTCGACGAGAACAACGACCCGTCGGCCGCCTACATCGGCATCTACAAGTTCGACGCCGACAACAAGCCCGTCTACCAGAGCGCCATCCAGGGTGCGGTGAAGAAGTAGGGCTCAGCCCAGCACCGCTCGCGAAAGCGACAGTCCCCCGCGGAACTTCCGTGGGGGACTGTCGCTTTCGCGTCGGTGGCCGGACGCCCGGCAGGGTCCGTCACCGGGTGCAGGACGGACCGACGGGCGGACTGGAGGCCCGTGGTGCGTTCGTCAGACCGGCTCGACCCGGGTGGGTGCGAGCGCCCGGCGACGGGACGCCCGCGCGGCGGCGAACGAGTCCGCCGTCAGCACCACGAGCGCGAGCCACACGATGCCGAAGCCGAACCAGCGTCCGGCGGACATCTCCTCGTGCTGCACCAGCACCCCGACGAGCAGCTGCATCACGGGCGCCAGGTACTGGGTCAGCCCGAGCGTCGACAGGCTCACCCGCCGAGCCGACGACGCGAAGAGCAGCAGCGGCACCGCGGTCGCCGGGCCGGTCAGCACGGTGATGACCGCGTGCCCCCAGCCCTCGCTCGTGAACGTCACGCCGCCACCGAGCCCGGTCACACCGAGCACCACCAGCGCCACGACCGCGATCGGCAGCAGCCACACGGTCTCGATCGTCAGGCCGCTCAGGGCGTCCACGGTGCCGCCGACCCGCTTCTTCACCAGGCCGTACAGTCCGAACGAGAACGCCAGGGCCAGCGAGATCCACGGCATCTGCCCGTAGCCGATCGCGATGACGACGACCGCCACGACGCTCAGCCCGACGGCTGCCCACTGCGCCGGACGCAGGCGTTCGCGCAGGACCACCACGCCGAGCGCGATCGTGACGAGCGGGTTGATGAAGTAGCCGAGCGCCGCCTCGACGGTGTGGCCGGTGGTCGTCGCGAGGACGTAGACGGTCCAGTTGACCAGGATCAGGACGGCGGCGAGCCCCATCACGAGCATCACACGGCGCTGGGCCATCAGGGTGCGGGTGCGGAGCCACGACCGGGTCACCGCGATCGCCACCGCGCAGAACACCAGGCCGAAGACGATCCGCCACGACACGATCTCGAACGCCGCCGCGGGGGCCATTGCGGCGAAGAGCAGGGGCATCAGCCCCCAGAGCCCGTAGGCCACGATGGCCTGCACCACGCCGACGGATGCCTCGCTGCGGACGGGTCGCGCCGGACTCGGTTCACTCACGGAACCATCCTAGGAACGACCGCCGACCCGTGGGACGCGCACCGGGCCTCCAGGCGGCCTGATGGCGAGCTGGTCAGGACCGGAGCACCGGGGTGACCGCCCCCCGGACGCACGGACGCCCCGTCGGCCCGAAGGCCGGACGGGGCGTCCGAGGTGAGTACTCGACTCAGTGAACGATGACCGCGAGGACGTCGCGGGCCGACAGGACCAGCAGGTCCTCGCCCGAGTACTTGACCTCGGTTCCGCCGTACTTGGAGTAGATGACCTTGTCACCCACGGCGACGTCGAGCGGGACGCGGTTGCCGTTGTCGTCGATGCGACCCGGACCCACGGCGACGACCTCGCCCTCCTGGGGCTTCTCCTTCGCGGTGTCGGGGATGACCAGACCGGAAGCGGTGGTCTGCTCCGCCTCGACCTGGCGGATGACGATGCGATCCTCGAGCGGCTTGATGCTGACGGCCACGGTGACCTCTTCTTTCTCGGTACGGACTCGGTACAGATGAAAACCGGGTTGGCACTTCGCACAGGAGAGTGCCAACTCCAACTCTAGGGGGCCTCTGGCACTCGGTCAATCCGAGTGCCAGCACATCCGGAGAACACGCAGCACCTGCGAGGATCGACGCATGGACGCCGCCGAACTCACCGCACTGCTGACCCCCGACGGGATGGCCCTGCTCGACCGTACCCCGGGCGTCTCCGACGGCGGCGAGATCGTCCGCGTGGTGTCCCGGCTGCGCGCCGAGGGCCACGACCCCCGACTGGTCGCCGCGGTGCTGACCCAGGCGAAGCTGCGGCTGAAGGCCCGCGGCAAGTTCGGCGACTTCGCCTCTCGCATGCTCTTCACCGAGGCCGGGCTCGAGCAGGCCACCCGGCTGCAGGTCGCGGCCCAGCACGCAGGACGCTTCGCCGCGGCCGGGCTGACCCGTGTCGCCGACCTCGGTTGCGGCATCGGCGGGGACGCGATGGCGATGGCGGCGCTCGACCTCGACGTCACCGCCGTCGATCGCGACGAGGTGACGGCGGCCGTCGCGACCCACAACCTGGCGGTCTGGCCGAACGCACGGGTGGAGCTCGGTGATGCCGCGTCCTTCGACCTGTCCTCGGTGGACGGCGTGTGGATGGACCCCGCACGACGCACCTCCGGCCACTCGGACACCCGCCGGCTCGCCGACCCCGACGACTGGTCGCCCTCGCTCGACACCGTGTTCGCCGCGGCGACGACGACGCCGACCGGCGTGAAGCTCGGACCGGGCATCGACCGCGACCTGATCCCGGACACCGCCGAGGCGCAGTGGACCTCCGTCGACCGCGAGGTCGTGGAGCTCGCCCTGTGGTTCGGCCCCCTCGCCCGCCCAGGGATCCGCCGCGCCGCCACCGTCATCGGCGCACACGGCATCGCCGAGATGACCGGAGCGGCCGACGCCGACGACGCCGAGGTCGGACCGCTCGGCGCCTACCTGTACGAGCCCGACGGCGCCGTGATCCGCGCACGGCTGATCGGCGACCTCGCACGGGGCCTCGACGGGCACATGCTGTCCGACGGCATCGCCTACGTCACGTCCGACCGCGCCGCCTCGACCCCCTTCGCGCAGGGCTTCCGGGTGCTCGACACGATGCCGCTCGACGTCAAGCAACTGGCCGCGCGGCTCGCCGCCGACGGCATCGGCACCGTCGAGATCAAGAAGCGCGGCGTCGACGTCGATCCGGCGCAGTTCCGCAAACGGCTGCGGTTGCGCGGATCGGGTCGCGTCACACTCGTGCTCACCCGCCTGGAGGGACGCCACACGGCGATCCTGTGCGAGCGGCTCACCGACACGGTCGGCTGACGGCCGGGGGCCGCTCGTGGTGCCCGTTGCGCGGGGGCTGCGTCAGCTGACGAAGGCGCCGGAGTTCGAGCTGTAGTCGGAGTAGTCCGAGTAGTCCGACGCGTTCGCGATCGAGATCCACACCAGGGCGACGATCAGGATGAACAGGCCCGTCAGGATCCAGCCACCGATGATGCCGGCGAGCGCGAGGCCGCGGCCACCCTCGCCGGTCTGCTTGATCTTGCCGAGGGCGATGTGGCCCATGATCGCGCCGGCCGGGCTCGTCAGGATGATGATCGGCCAGATGATGATGCCGCCGAACGCGAAGACGATCGACAGGATCGACAGGACGTTCGTCTTCGGGCGCTGCGCGTAGGGCTGGTACGCGTACGGGTTCGACGCGTAGGGCTGCTGCTGCGGCTGCGCGTACGGGTTCTGCTGCTGGCCGTACGGGTTCTGCGGGGCACCGTAGGCGTTCTGCTGCTGCGGGGCCGCGTACGGGTTCGACTGCTGCGGGGCCGCGTACGGGTTCTGCTGCTGCTGGCCGTACGGGTTCGACTGCTGCTGCTGGCCGGAGGGGTTCTGGGGCTGCTGCGGCTGGCCGTACGGGTTCTGCTGCTGCGGGGCCGCGTACGGGTCCTGCTGCTGGCCGTACGGGTTCTGGGGCGCTTCCGGGGCCGACGGCGCCTGCGGTGCGTCGGGGGCCTGCGGGGCCGGCGAACCGTCGGGCTGTCCGTTCGCTGGGCCGTTCGGCGTCTCGCCCGGCTTCGGCCACTCGTTCTGATCGGACACCGTCCACCCCTCTCGGGCGTCCGGTCTCTCCGACGCCCGTGTGAATCCTCCCACAGGCTCCCGACGACCGACCGGGTGCGGCCGGTCAGACCTGATCAAAGCGGGTCAGAGCTGGTCAGACCTGGTCAGACCTGGACGGTCGTCACCGGCAGGGTCGAGTCCGCGGCGATGCCGAGGTCGCTCGGCGCGTGCCCCTCGGCCACGAGTCGGGCGCCGACGGCGGCGATCATCGCGCCGTTGTCGGTGCACAGGTCGAACGGCGGGATCCGGAGCCGCACGCCCGCGGCCGCGCAGCGCTCCTCGGCGACCTGTCGCAGTCGGGCGTTCGCGACGACCCCACCGCCGAGCAGCAGCCGGTCGACCCCGGTGTCGCGGCACGCGTTCAGGGCCTTGGTCAGCAGGACGTCGACGACGGCCTCGCGGAAGCTCGCGGCGACGTCGGCCACCGGCACCTCGCGGCCCTCGTCGCGGCAGCGCTCGACCCACCGTGCGACGGCGGTCTTGAGCCCCGAGAACGAGAAGTCGTACCGGTGCGCGGCCATGTCCTTCGGCAGCGTCAGTCCCCGGGGGAACCGGATGGCCGTGGGGTCGCCGTCGGCCGCGGCTCGGTCGATCTGCGGGCCGCCGGGGTAGGGCAGTCCGAGCAGCCGCGCGACCTTGTCGAACGCCTCGCCCGCCGCGTCGTCGATCGTCTCGCCGAGCAGTTCGACGTCGCCGACCAGGTCCCGGACCAGCAGCAGTGACGTGTGACCGCCGGAGACCAGCAGCGCGATCGTCGGCAGCTCGATCTCGCTGCCGTCCTCGCGCAGCACGTCGGCGCCGACGTGCCCGACCAGGTGGTTCACGCCGTACAGGGGCTTGCCGGTGGCCACGGCGAGCGCCTTCGCGGCCCCCACTCCGACCATGAGCGCCCCGGCCAGGCCCGGCCCGGCGGTCACCGCGACGGCGTCGAGTTCGTCGAGGGTGACGCCGGCACGGTCGAGTGCCTCGTGCAGCGTGGGGGTCATCGCCTCCAGGTGGGCCCGTGCGGCGACCTCGGGCACGACCCCGCCGTAGCGCGCGTGCTCGTCCATGCTCGAGGCGATCACGTTCGCGAGCAGGGTGCTCCCCCGCACGATGCCGATGCCGGTCTCGTCGCAACTCGTCTCGATGCCGAGCACCAGTGGTTCAGTCGCGCTCACCGAGGGCCTCCTGTCCGATGGGTCCGACGCCCGACGACCGCTCGGCGTCCGGGCCGGGCAGTTCCGCCCGCATCACCCAGGCGTCGACGCCGTCCGGTTGGTAGTAGCGCGGCCGGGTCGCGATGTGCTCGAACCCGAACGCCGTGTACATCGCCTGCGCCACGGGGTTGTCCGCGCGCACCTCGAGGAACACCTCGCGCACACCGCGGCGCCGCGCCTCGTCGAGCAGCTCCGTGAACAGGACCCTCCCGAGCCCCTTGCCGCGCTGGTCCGCGGCGACCGCGATGGTCTGCACGTCGGCCACCGGGTTGCCCGCGAGCGACGAGAGGCCGGCGTACCCGACGACCAGCGGGGCAGAGGTGTCGCCGGCCGTCTCGATCACGACGTAGTACCCGTGCGGTGAGTACAGCTCGCCGGACATCTGCGACGCCGACCAGGCGTCCGTCGGGAACGAGACGTGCTCGAGCCACATGATGTCGTCGAGGTCCTGCGGGTGTGCTCGCCGCAGGCGGAGCCCGTCCGGCAGGGTCACTGCTTCACCCGCTTCGGCGCACCCGGCACCGTGACGTCGGGGTCGCGCAGGTACAGGGGCGTGTCCTGGTCGAACGCCGCACCGGACGCGAGCCGGTCCGCGGCGAGCGAGCCGAGCCTCCAGGCCGGGATGGACGCGACCGTCACGCGGTCCCAGCCCACCGCTTCGGGCCGGGAGGCGCGGATCGCGTCGTCGAGATCGGCGGGCTTGGCGAGTCCGGGGCCGGCCACGCGGACGCCGTCGGCGTCGTAGGCGCTCCAGTAGACCTCGCGGCGGCGGGCGTCCGTGAGGACGACGAACGGCCCGGCGATCCCCGAGTCGCGCTGGTCGAGGGCGACGGCGTCGTGGCTGACGAGGGGCAGGACGGGGACGCCGCGGGCTGCGGCGAAGGTGCGGGCGGCGGCGATGCCGACGCGCAGGCCGGTGAAGGGGCCGGGGCCCATGCCGGCGACGACGCCGGTGACGTCGGCTCCGGTGATGCCGGCCTCGGCGAGGGTCTCGGCGAGGAACGGGCCGATCACCTCGGCATGCCGGCGGCTGTCCTCGGTGTCGCGGGTCGCGAGGGCCTGGCCGGTGGCCGGGTCGACGACGGCGACGGAGGTCCCGGCGGAGGTGTCGATCGCGAGCAGCACCCGTCCATCGTAGGCGGCGGTCAGCGCACTGGCAGCCCGCGGGACCATGCGACCTCGTGGTCCAACTGCCCGGTCCGGCGGAACAGTCGGACCTGGTGGGTGTCCGGCAGCGCGGCGGCCAGTGCATGTCGGTCGGCGGGCGTGAAGCCGAGCGACTGCCAGAACGGACCGGAGCGACGCGAGAACAGCCACGCACGCTCGGCACCGGCCTCGGTCGCCCGCTCGATCGCGAACCGCGCCAGGCGCGTTCCGGCCCCGGAACCGCGGTGCTGCGGCGCGACGGCCACGCTCCGGACGAGGACGTGCAGGCCGTCAGCGCTCGCCTCGAACCCGGTGCTGCCGACCACCCTGCCGTCGTCGTCGCGGTCGAGCCAGAGCCGCACCGTCGGCTCGTCGAGGCCAGCGAGGGTCAGGTCCGCACCGACGAGGAACGCGCGGAGCGCCTCGACGTCGTCCGCGTCGACGGGCTGCAGGGTCAGAGGGCCACGCCTTCCCAGCGCGGGCCGGTGGCGGTGACGACGACACGGCGGGGCTCGTCGGGGACGTCGTCCGGGTCCGTGTCGTGAGCGGCCGCGTCGTCGGCACCGGTGGCACGCGTGATCTCGACGTCGAGCACGCTGTCGCTGATGCCGTCGACCATGCCGCGGCCCCACTCGACGACGACGATCGCGGCGTCCCAGTCGAGGTCGAGGTCGTCGAGCTCGACCGGGTCGGACAGGCGGTAGGCGTCGACGTGCACCAGGTCGGGTCCGGCGGTCGTCGGGTGCGTCCGGGCGAGGACGAAGGTCGGGCTCGACACCTGGCCGCGTGCGCCGAGTGCGGCGCCGAGCCCGCGCGTCAGGGTCGTCTTGCCGGCACCGAGTGGTCCGGTCAGCACGACGAGGTCCCCGGCGCGCAGCACCGCGGCCAACCGGGCCCCGAGCTCCCCCATCGCCTCGGTGCCGTCGACGGAGGTGTCGAGCAGGACGTGCGGCGACCCGGTCACGGCCGCTCGCCCCGCAGGTACTCCCCGACCCGTCCCTCGATGTCGTGGCCCTCGTAGAACCGGGGCACACGGCTGCCGATCCGGCAGACGATCTCCTCGCCGATGGTCTCGAGTGCCGCGCCCCACTCGAGCACGGTCATCTCGTCGTGCTCGCCGGTGCCGAAGAGCACGACGGTGTCGCCGGTCTGCACGTCGTCCTCGCCGACGTCCACCAGGAACTGGTCCATCGCGACGCGGCCGGCGATCGGGTAGCGCTTGCCGCGGATCGCGACCTCGATGCGCCCCTGCGCCAGACGCGGGACCCCGTCGGCGTAGCCGACGGGCACGAGGGCCAGGGTCGTCTCGGTCGCGGTGCGGTACGTGTAGTCGTAGGAGACGCCGGTGTCGACGGGGACGCGCTTCGTCTTCGCGACCGACGCGGTCAGGGTCATCACCGGCTCGAGTCCGAGGTCGGCCGCCGAGACGCCGTCGGCTCCGGGGATGCCGAACAGGTTCGCGCCCATCCGGACCATGTCCTTGCGGAACTCCTTGCGCTCCAACCCCGCGAGCGACGCGGCGACGTGCTCCATCGGGACGTCGAGCCCCAGGTCCTCGGCGATCTCGATCGCGGCGTCGAACACGGCGACCGCGGCGCTGTCCTCGTGGTCGGACGCCTCGGCCAGGTGCGTGTACGCGGCGACCACCTCGATGCGGCCGTTCCGCTGGGCGTCCCGGGCGAGCTCGACGAGCGCCGGCCAGTCCGCCGGGGTCGCGCCGTCGCGGTGCAGGCCGGAGTCGACGCCGAGGTGTACCCGGGCCGGGCGCTGGTCGACGGCGTCGACGATGCGCTGCAGCTCGGCGACGTTCGAGACGCCGAGGTCGACGGCCGAGTCGATGGCGTCACGGAAGTCCAGGTCGGGGTCGTGCTGCCAGGTGAACAGGTGGACGTCCTCGCCGACGCCGATCGAGCGCAGGCGCAGGGCCGCGGGCACCGTCAGCACACCGATCCAGCGGATGCCGGCGTCGACGGCGGCGAGCGCGATCGGCTCGAGGCCGTGCCCGTACGCGTCGGCCTTCATGATCGCCATCACGGCGACCGGGTCCATCCACTCACGGACACGGTCGAGGTTGGCACGGTAGGCGTCGAGGTCGATGCGCGCCTGGCGCAGCGGTGCGGAGCTCACGTCGTCCTCCGTTCCACGCTGCGGCCGATCCGGGCGACCACCTCGTAGTTGATCGTGCCGATGGCGTCGGCCCAGTCCTCGACGGCGGGGTCGCCGTTCGCGGGGTCGCCCCACAGCACCGCCTCGTCGCCGACCTGCACGTCGGCGTCGCCGATGTCGACGTGCATGGCGTTCATCGCGACGCGTCCGACCACCGGGAACGTCCGGTCCCCGATCCGCACCGAGACCCGGTTGCCGAAGTCGCGGTCGAAGCCGTCCGCGTAGCCGAGGCCGATCACGGCGAGATGGGTGTCCGTCTCGGCGCGCCAGGTGTAGCCGTAGGAGACGCCGTCGCCCGCGGCGACCGGCACGGTGCGGAGCACGGCGGCGGTGACCCGCATCGCCGGGCGCAGCCCCAGGTCGGCCGAGGTGCGACCGTCGAAGGGGCTCAGCCCGTACAGGGCGAGTCCGACGCGGGACAGGTCGTGGCGGGTCTCCGGAACGGCGATGCTCGCGGCACTCGCGGCGAGGTGCACCACGTCCGGCACGATGCCGTTCGCGGCGAGGCCGTCCAGCGCCCGCTGCAGCGCGGCGTCCTGGTCGAGGTCGTCGGTGCGCGACGCGTTCGACAGGTGGGACATGAGCCCCTCGACCCGGGTGCGGTTGCCGCCGCGGGCCAGGGCGCCGGCGGTCGCGAAGAGCTCGGCCCACTCGGACTCGACCGCACCGTTGCGGCTGAGGCCGGTGTCGACGCACAGGTGCACGGCGCGGACGTCGGAGTCGGCTGCTGCGGAGAGCTGCTCGACGCTCGACACCGCTGGCGTGACGTCGAACTGCGCCGCGCGGCGGAAGTCCTCGTCGGGGGCGTGCAGCCACGCGAGGATCCGGACCCCCTCGTCGATGCCGCCCTGACGGAGCGCGACGGCCTCGTCGATGTCGGCGACCCCGAGCCACTCCGCACCGGCGTCCACGAAGGCCTGCGCGGCGTCGAGGGCCCCGTGGCCGTACGCGTTCGCCTTGACCACCGCGATGACCCCGGCCGGGGCGACCCGGTCGGCGATGGTCGCGTAGTTCTCGATCAGGGCTCCGCGATCGACCGTGATGCCGGTGAACGCGCTCACGGGACCATTCCTTCCAGGACCACGTCTGTTCCTTCCAGGACCACGAACGCGGTCGCGATCCCTCCATCATGCGAGAGCGACAGGTGCACGCTCGTCACGCCACGCGCGTCCGCCACCTGCCGGGCGCCCTTGTGCAGGGTGAGCGACGGGTTCCGCTGGTCGTCGGACACGACCTCGAGGTCCTGCCAGCTCAGCCCGGCACTCGACCCGAAGGCCTTGATCAGGGCTTCCTTCGCCGCGAACCGTGCGGCGAGGGACGCGATCGGCCGGGGTTCGCCGTCACGGACCTGCTCGGACGGCGTGAACAGCCGCGCCCGCATCGCCGGTGTGCGCTCCAGCACCCGTTCGAACCGCTCCAGGTCGACCACGTCGACCCCGATCCCGATGATCACCGTCGCGACTACTCGACGGTGACCGACTTCGCGAGGTTGCGTGGCTGGTCGACGTCGAGGCCCTTGGCGGCGGCGAGCTCCATGCCGAACATGTGCAGCGGTGCCACGGCGAGCAGCGGCTCGAACAGCGGGGTCGCGAGCGGGATCCGCAGGACCTCGTCGGCGAAGGGCAGCACCGCGGCGTCGCCCTCTTCGGCGATCGCGATCACCCGGGCGCCGCGGGCGCGGATCTCCTGGATGTTCGAGACGACCTTCGGGTGCAGCGATCGGGGGTCGCGCGGCGACGGCACGATGACGAAGACGATCTGGCCCGGCTCGATCAGGGCGATCGGGCCGTGCTTGAGCTCACCGGCGGCGAAGCCCTCGGCGTGGATGTACGCGAGCTCCTTGAGCTTGAGGGCGCCCTCGAGTGCGATCGGGTAGCCGACGTGGCGGCCGAGGAACAGCACGCTCCGGGTGTCCGCCATCCAGCGGGCCAGGTCCTTGATGCCGGCGGCGTCCTCGATGGTCTGCTGCAGCTTCGGCGCGAGGCCCTCGAGCTCGGCGACCTGCTCGGCGATCTGCTCGGTGGTGAGCGTGCCGCGCAGCGTCGCCAGGTGCAGCCCGAGCAGGTAGAGCGCGACGCCCTGGGCGATGAAGGCCTTGGTCGACGCGACGGCGACCTCGGGTCCGGCGTGCGTGTAGATCACGGCGTCGGACTCACGCGGGATCGTGGCGCCCTGGGTGTTGCAGATCGACAGGACCTGCGCGCCCTGCTCGCGGGCGTACTTGACGGCCATCAGCGTGTCCATGGTCTCGCCGGACTGGCTGATCGAGACGACCAGGGTGCGCTCGTTCAGCACCGGGTCGCGGTACCGGAACTCGTGCGCGAGCTCGACCTCGACCGGCACACGTGCCCACTGCTCGATGGCGTACTTGCCGAGGATGCCGGCGTAGGCGGCGGTACCGCAGGCGATCACGATGACGCGGTCGACGGTCGCCAGGCGCTCGGCGATCGGGTCGAGGTCGGTCAGCGTGACGGCGCCGTCGTGGACGCGACCGAGGATCGTCTTCGCGACGGCCTCGGGCTCCTCGCTGATCTCCTTCGCCATGAACGAGCTCCAGCCGCCCTTGTCGGCGGCGGAGGCGTCCCAGTTGACCTCGAACTCGCTCGGCGTGGCCGGGGTGCCGTCGAAGTGGATGACGTCGACGCCGTCGGGGCGGATCGTGGCGATCTCGTCCTGCCCGATCGACAGCGCGCGCTGCGTGTAGGCGACGAACGCGGCGACGTCCGAGCCCATGAAGTTCTCGCCGTCGCCGAGCCCGACCACCAGGGGCGAGTTGCGACGGGCACCGACGACGACGCCGGGCTGGTCGGCGTGCACGACGAGGAGCGTGAAGGCCCCCTCGAGTCGCTGCACGGCCTGCTGCATGGCTGCGGTCAGGTCACCGGTCTCACGGAAGGCGCGTCCGACCAGGTGCGCGGCGACCTCGGAGTCGGTCTCGCTGCGGAACTCGATGCCCTCGGCCTGCAGTTCGGCGCGGAGCTCGGAGAAGTTCTCGATGATGCCGTTGTGGATGAGGGCGAGCTTGTCGCCGTCGGCCAGGTGCGGGTGGGCGTTGCCGTCGGTCGGGCCACCGTGGGTCGCCCAGCGGGTGTGCCCGATGCCGGTCGCGCCGTCCGGGATCGGCGACGACTCGAGCTCGTCGACCAGGGCCTGGAGCTTGCCGGCCTTCTTGGCCGACACGAGGTCTCCGGCTGGGTCGACGACGGCGATGCCCGCCGAGTCGTAGCCGCGGTACTCGAGGCGACGGAGGCCACCGAGGAGGACGTCCTGGCTGCTGTTGCTGCCGACGTAGCCGACGATTCCACACATGGAACCGATCCTACGGTCTGCCTGGACGCCCACCCTGCGAAGTCCCGGGGGTGGGGATAACGTTTCGGCCATGGGACGCTTCGACGACATCGCCATCACCACGCTGCACGGCGAGGACACCACGTTCGGCGCCTACGCCGACAAGGCCGTACTGGTCGTGAACGTCGCCTCCCGGTGCGGCCTCGCTCCGCAGTACGAGCAGCTCGAGGCCCTGCAGAAGCAGTACGGCCCCCGCGGGTTCACGGTGCTGGGCTTCCCGAGCAACCAGTTCCTGCAGGAACTCGGCTCGTCCGAGGCGATCGACGAGTACTGCTCCACCACGTGGGGTGTGACGTTCCCGATGTCCGAGAAGGTCAAGGTCAACGGCAAGAGCGCGCACCCGCTCTACCAGGCCCTCAAGGAGACCCCGGACGCCGACGGCAAGGCCGGCCGGGTCGCGTGGAACTTCGAGAAGTTCCTCGTCGCCCCCGACGGCACCGTCACGCGCTTCCGTCCCACCACGAAGCCGGACGCCCCCGAGGTCGTCGCCGCCATCGAGGCGGCCCTGCCCGCCTGACGCGTCGCGTCCTGCGGGCGCGCACCGAGCACTGGACGGGAGGCCCGGGGCACGTGAGCCGACCGGCTCACGTGCCCCGGGCCTCCCGTCTGTACGCTCGATCCCATGCCGTTCTCGGAGACCGCCGTCGCGCACCCGACCCCGTTCGTGGAGATCCCGCGTGACGAGTGGTCCCAGCTCGCCCCGAAGGAGCACCTGTCGCTCACCGAGACCGAGATCGTGCAGCTGCGCGGTCTCGGCGACCGGCTGGACATGCAGGAGGTGCAGGAGGTCTACCTGCCCCTGTCCCGCCTGCTCACGCTCTACGCCGCCGGTGCGCGCAACCTGCACGCCGAGACGAGCCGGTTCCTCGGGGAGCGCGCCGGACGCACGCCCTTCGTCATCGGCGTCGCGGGCTCCGTCGCGGTCGGCAAGTCCACGGTCGCCCGTCTGCTGCGCGAGCTGACGAAGCGCTGGCCGGACACCCCTCGGGTCGAGCTCGTGACGACCGACGGCTTCCTGTACCCGAACGCCGAGCTGGAGCGACGCGGGATCATGGACCGGAAGGGCTTCCCGGAGTCGTACGACCGCCGCTCCCTGCTGCGCTTCGTGAGCCAGGTGAAGAGCGGGGCGACCGAGGTCCGCGCGCCGTACTACTCGCACCTGGTCTACGACATCGTGCCCGATGCCGAGATCGTCGTCCGGCAGCCCGACGTGCTCATCGTCGAGGGCCTCAACGTGCTGGCGCCCCCGGTGCACGGGCGGCTCGCGCTGTCCGACCTGTTCGACTTCACGATCTACGTGGACGCGAAGACGAAGGACATCGAGTCCTGGTACGTCGACCGCTTCCTCGCCCTGCAGGAAGAGGCGTTCTCGAGCCCCGACTCGTTCTTCCACCGGTTCGCCTCGCTCTCGCGTGAGGACGCGGTCCGGACGGCGACCGAGGTCTGGCGGGCGATCAACGAGCCGAACCTGATCGAGAACGTGCTGCCCACGCGCTCCCGCGCCACCCTGGTGTTGAAGAAGGGCGCGAACCACAAGGTGAACTCGGTCCTGCTCCGCAAGATCTAGCGGGGCAGCGCAAAACACCGGTGTTCGCGAGCTGAACCGCGGTCTGCGCGTGTTCAACCGGCGAACACCGGTGTTTTGCGGAGGGAACCCCTACGCGGCGTCGAGCGCCAGGCGGTCCTGCACGACGGCGGCGAGCTCCTCGGCGATGCGCTGGGCATCGTCCTGCGAGGCAGCCTCGACCATGACGCGCACGACCGGCTCGGTGCCCGACGGACGGAGCAGCACACGGCCGCTGTCCCCGAGCGCCTCGCTCGCGGCGGCGATGGCGTCCTGCACGCCCTGGTCGGCGAGCCCGTGACGATCGACGCCCCGGACGTTGAGCAGCACCTGCGGGAACACGGTCATGCACGACGCGAGCTCCTGCAGCGACTTCCCCGTCCGCGCCATCTCGGCCACCAGGTGCAGCCCGGTCAGGATGCCGTCGCCCGTGGTGGCGAACTCGTTGAAGATGATGTGGCCGGACTGCTCGCCACCGATGGAGTAGTCGCCCTCGGTCATCTTCTCGAGCACGTAGCGGTCGCCCACGCCGGCCTCGATCACGGTGATGCCCGCGTCGGCCATGGCGCGCTTCAGCCCGAGGTTCGACATGACCGTCGCGACGAGGGTGTCGTCCTTCAGGCGGCCGCGCTCCTGCAGGGACAGCGCGAGGATCGCCATGATCTGGTCCCCGTCGATCGCGTTGCCCGCGGCGTCGACCGCCAGGCAACGGTCCGCGTCACCGTCGTGCGCGATGCCGACGTCGGCACCGTGCTCGAGCACCGCGCGGGCGAGGTTGTCGATGTGCGTCGAACCGACGCCGTCGTTGATGTTCCAGCCGTCGGGATCGGCGCCGATGAGCGTCACGCGGGCCCCCGCGTTGACGAAGACCTCGGGCGAGACGCCGGCGGCGGCACCGTTGGCGCAGTCGAGCACGACGTGGATGCCGTCGAGCCGGTGCGGCAGCGTGCCGAGCAGGTGCACCACGTAGCGGTCCTCGGCGTCGGCGAACCGCGAGATGCGCCCGACGTCGATGCCGGTGGGGGTGGGTGCGGAGTGGTCGTGCATGGCCGCTTCGATGCGGTCCTCGACCTCGTCCGGCAGCTTGCGGCCACCCGTGGCGAAGAACTTGATCCCGTTGTCGGGAGCGGGGTTGTGCGATGCGGAGATCATCACGCCGAAGTCGGCGTCGATGTCCGCGACGAGGAACGCCGCGGCGGGGGTGGGGATGACCCCGGCGTCGAGCACGTCGACGCCGGCCGAGGCGAGCCCGGCCGCGACGGCGGCACCGAGGAACTCGCCGGAGACGCGCGGGTCACGCGCGAGGACCGCGCGCGGGCGCGGTCGACCCGACGCCCGGCGGGCGTCGGCATGGTGTCCGTGTGTGAGGACGGCCGCGCTCGCCTGGGCAAGACCCAGTGCGAGCGCGGCCGTCAGCTCGCCGTTGGCGAGACCACGAACCCCGTCGGTACCGAACAGACGCGGCATGGCGATCTTCAGCCGGTGACGACTAGCGCTTCGAGAACTGCGACGCCTTGCGGGCCTTCTTGAGACCAGCCTTCTTGCGCTCGATGACGCGGGCGTCACGGGTGAGGAAGCCGGCCTTCTTGAGGGTCGCGCGGTTGTTCTCGCGGTCGATCTCGTTCAGGGTGCGGGCGATGGCGAGGCGGAGCGCGCCGGCCTGACCCGAGGGGCCACCACCGGTGATGCGGGCGACGACGTCGTACGAGCCGAGGAGCTCGAGCACCTTGAAGGGGTCGTTGATGAGCTGCTGGTGCAGCTTGTTCGGGAAGTAGTCCTCGAGCGTGCGGCCGTTCACGACGAACGTGCCGGAGCCCGGGACGAGCCGGACGCGCGCGATGGCCTCCTTGCGGCGCCCGACGGCACCGCCGGAGACGTTGAGGATCTGACGGGGAGCAGCCTCGGCAGCGGCGGGTGCGCTCTCCGTGGTGAAGCTCTCCGGGGTCTGGTCGAGGGAATCAGCGATCTGAGCCATGAGTTTTCTGTGTCCTTGAAGTCGTCGTGGCCGGAACTACTGTGCGACCTGGTCGAAGATGTACGGCTTGGGCTGCTGCGCGGCGTGCGGGTGCTCCGCGCCGGCGTAGACCTTCAGCTTCTTGAGCTGCTCGCGGCCGAGGGTGTTCTTCGGCAGCATGCCGCGGATCGCCTTCTCGACGGCGCGGGTGGGGTGCTTCTCGAGCATCTCCGGGTAGGAGGTCGCCGTCAGGCCGCCCGGGTAACCCGAGTGACGGTAGTAGACCTTCTTCGCGAGCTTCGAACCGGTCAGGGCGACCTTGTCGGCGTTCACGATGATGACGAAGTCACCCATGTCCATGTGCTGGGCGAAGGTGGCCTTGTGCTTGCCGCGCAGGAGCGCCGCGGCGTGGGTGGCGAGACGGCCGAGGACGACGTCGGTGGCGTCGATGACGATCCAGTCGTGCTGGACGTCTGCCGGCTTCGGTGAGAACGTGCGAGTCACAGGAGTGCTGCTTTCGTGTCGAGGTGAGGAGTCCGTGAATCCCACTCCGGTCGGGAGTTCCACGAGCAGAAGCACGGGGAACACCTCGGTTGGAGGGCTCATCTGACTGTCCGCGCGCGGGGCGCACAGACCAAGGTGAGAGCCTAGCCGACGCGGGGTACGTCGGTCAAACGCGTCCCGCTGCCGGCCTGGAGGCGCGGGGCGGCCCCGCACCGCGCCTCCAGTCCGTCGCGCGGTCGCGCCCACCGCGCATGGTGAGCAGAAACGGTCGGGTCCGCTGTTCGAACCCGACCATTCCTGCTCACGAAGTGCGCCCGTGGGGCGTGGGGACTACTCCGCAGCCACCGTCCGACGTCGGCGACGCACGACCAGCACACCCGCACCCGCCGCGAGCAGCAGGAACGCCACCACCGCACCGGCACCGAGCCCTGCGGCACCCGTGAACGCGAGCTGCCCCTCCGTGGTGATCGTGATCGGGGTCCACCCGATCAACGACCCGTCAGCAGCCGTCACCGCCAACCGGTGCACCCCAGCCACCGTGTCCGCCGGGATCGTCACCCGAACCGTCCCGTCAGCAGCCACCACCGCGGTACCGATCAACGTCGGCTCCGAGAACAACCACACGTTCACCGTGTCACCGGCCGACGCCGTGCCCACCGTCACCGTGATCGTCTCCCCCGCACGAGCCGACGCCGGAGCCGACACCCCACCACGACTCGCCTCCGTCAACAGCGACCCCGACGGCGCCACCGGAGCAACCGGCGGGGTGATCCCGTCGACCGGCGGCACCGGGGTCGGCGTCGGGGTCGGCACCGGCGTCGGGGTCGGGGTCGGCACCGGCGTCGGGTCCGTGCCCGGGTCGGTGCCCGCGGCGTCGAGGTCGAAGCCGACCAGGATCGGGTCGTGGTCGCTCGCCCGGTACACGTCGTCGTTGTACAGGTTCGTGGCGTTGTAGTTGTAGCGGCTGTACTCCAGGCCCACCGACTCGACCGAGTTGATGTTCCAGATGTCCACGCCCGTGACCGTCTCGAGCGCGGCCTCCGACGCGAACACGTGGTCGAGCGAGCCGCTCAGGCCGGAGAACACGTACGAGTACTCGGTGCTGTCGAGCGCCGGGCCGAGGTCGGTGTAACCGGCCTCGTCGAGGACCACCACCGGGTCCTCCTTGCTGTAGGCGTTGAAGTCGCCGAGCATGAACACCTTGTCGGTGCCGTACTGCTCCTGCATGTCGGTGGAGAACGTCGCCAGGGCCTTCGCCTGCTCGACGCGGTCGGCGTTCGACGCACCCTGCCCGTCGCCCTGGTCGGCGTTCTCGCCGGTGCCGGAGCCCTTGGACTTGAAGTGGTTCGCGATCACCAGGAAGTCGTCGTCCGCGGTGCCGCCGACCGGGCGGAACGCGTCCGCGACGGGCTGGCGGGCGTTCGTGAACGCGTCGTCGAGCAGGATCGTCGACTCGCCGACGGGCTCGACGCGGTCCTTCTTGTAGATCAGGGCGAGGCGGATGACGTCCTCGCTCGCGGGCACGACGGCCGGGGACTTCGCGTAGGCCCAGGTGTCCTGGCCGGTGGCGGCGTTGAGCGCGTCGACCAGGGTGGCCACGGCGGCGTCACGGTCCTGACCGAAGCGGACGGAGTTCTCGATCTCCTCGAGCGAGACGACGTCGGCGTCCAGGCCGTTGATCGCCTTGACGATCTTGACCTGCTGACGCAGGAAGTCCTCCTGCTCGGCGGCACCGCGGGCGTCGCAGCCCGAGTTCACCGTGACGGGGTCCCCGGCACGGTCCGTGTAGTACTTGCAGCCGGTGAGCTCGTCGCCCGTGGTCGGGAAGTAGTTGAGGACGTTGAAGCCGGCGAGCTTCAGGTCACCACCGACGTCCCGCGGTGCCGGCTGGCGCACCTTCGAGAACGACGCCGGCAGTTCGGCGGCCGGGGTCGCACCCGTGATCGGCGCGGTCGGCTGGAACTTCCACCCGTTGTTGCGGTAGTCCAGGACGACCGGCTCGGTGAAGGTGGCGGCGGCCCCGACGGTGACCGGGCCCTGGGTGAGCCACGACACCGGGATGCCCTGGTTCGCCTGGGTCAGGAAGTTGGTGCTCGCACCGTCGTCGAGCGTGACCTTGCGCGCAGCGTTGTCGGCCTCGACGGCCTTCGCCGCGGCGCTGCCCGGGCGGCCGACCTCGGTCGGCTGGATCAGACGCTTCGTGCCGCTGGCGAGCACGACCTCGCCGTACTGGTTCGTCGTGTAGTTGTCGGCGACGGTGTACGCCCCCTGGGGAGCGACGAGCATGCTCTCGAGCGACTCGCGCTGGGCGTCGGACGACGGGAACGCGACCGCGGCCGGCTGCGGTGCCGCGACGCTGTCGTCGAGCTGCTGCAGCGACGAGGCCCCGGACACCGTGAGCTCGGTCAGGCCGAAGTACTCGGACACGGCGCCGGTGACCCGCACGTGGTCGCCCTCGTGCACCAGCCCGGCGGTGGCGGACGAGAAGACGAACACGGCGTCGGACGCTGTGTGGGCGCCGAGGTCGATCGCGCCGCCGGTGCCCGGGGTCTGGATCGTGTAGCCGTTGAAGCCGCCGGTGCCGTAGACCGCGGTGACGACGCCGTCGGTCGTGACGTTCTTGCCGGCGTACGGCGAGGTGTCCGTGGTGCCCTGCAGCTGGGCGATGGTCACCGTCTCGGCGGGGGTGCCGGGCGTGGGGGTCCCGCCGTCACCCGGGTCGGTCGGTTCCGTGGGCGCGGTCGGTGCCGTGGTCTCGCCCGCGGCGTTCCGCGGGGTGAGCGTGGTCGTGACCGAGAAGTCCGCGCCGTTGACGTCGGTGTCCGTGGTGCCCTGGCGGACCAGGCCGTTCGGCACGGAGTTGTCCCCGGTCACGGTGCGCACGGCCGACTCGAACGTGTTCGAGGCGCCGTAGCCGAGCAGGTCGACCACGCCGTCGGTGCCGGTGGCGACGGGTCCGGCGGCGAGCGCCAGGGGTGCGGTGGCGTCGGACAGCACGAGCGTGCCGGTGGTGCCCGACGGGTTGAGCGTCGCGGTGTCGTCGGCTGCGGGCAGGTCCTCGCCAGCCGGGCTGGCCCCGCCGTTGCCCGCCATCGACACCAGGAAGGTGCCCTTCGCCGGCACGGTGCCCTGGAGCGCACTGGCCGAGAACGTGCCGGCGCCCGTCGCGGACCGGTACTGCAACGACCAGCCGTCGAGCGACACGGCGGCGTCGGTCGGGTTGCCGATCTCGACGAACTTCTCGTTGTAGAACGCGCCCTTGCTCCCCGCCTTCAGGTAGGCCTCCTCGATGACGAGGCCGGTCCCCTCGGGGTTCGCGGTCGCTGCGGTGACGGTGACGAGTGGGGCCGCGAGGAGCGTCGCGGCCGCCGTGGCGCACAGCAGAGTGCGCCCGAGGGTGTTGGCCATGCCCGCACGCTACCGACCTGCGGGGACATTCAGGTTGCGTCGAGGTAAATGATTGCGTTCGGCAACATCAGCCGATCGCGCGGCATCAGCCGATCGCGTTCGGCGGCACAGCCGATCGCGCGGCATCCGCCGATCGCGCGGCATCAGCCGATCGGCATCCAGGTCCCGCCCACACGTCGGACGGCCGGTCCGTGTCCCGGCAGCACGAGGGCCGGGAACGGCAGCGCCCGTGCCGACTCGAGCGCGCGGTCCTGGTCGGCGGTGAAGAACGGTGTGATCATCCGTGGGCGCGGGGCCCACGACCCCGGCTGGGTGTCGTGTCGGCTGACGACCGCGTCGCCGGTGACGATCGCATCCGCCGCGGGCAGCAGGTACGCGGTCGAGCCGTCGGTGTGGCCGACGGCCGGGAACGGCGAGATCGCCCGACCTGCGAAGTCCGCACCGGTGAACGCGCGAGCGGACGGCACGGTGGTGGGTCGCAGGGCGTCGGATCGGATGGCCCGCGCCAGCCAGGCGAGCACGCGGGGGCTGGCGAGCCGTCCGCCGATCTCCGCCGGCGTGACCTGCTGCCGTTCCGGTCCGCGCACGTTGGCGAGCTCGTCGGCGTGGGCGAGCACCTCGACGTCGGGGTGCCGCTCGAGGATCCCGGGGATGCCGCCGACGTGGTCGACGTGTCCGTGCGTCACGTAGACGCGACGCAGGTCGGCGGGGTCGTGTCCGGCGGCGCGCACGGTGTCGAGCACGAGGTCGGTGTCGGCCGGGTACCCGGCGTCGATCAGCGCGACGCCGTCCTCCTCCGCCAGCACCACCCAGTTGGACACCGGGCCCTCGACGAAGACGACTCCGGGGGCGACGGACACGACGGAACGGGGTTCGCGCAGGCTCATCCCCCGACGGTACCGTCCACCGACCGTCGGGCCCGGGTCTGCTCCGCCCGCTCCGCGAGCTCCGCGTCCGCCGGGTACCCCACCTCGGTCAGCGTCAGTCCCTTCGCCGGCGCCGTCTTGAAGGCGCTCGTGCGCTCCTCGGCGACGCGCAGTTCCTCGAGGCGGTCCGGGCCGAAACGGCCCTCGCCCACGGCGATGGTCGCGCCGACCATCGCCCGCACCATCGAGTGGCAGAAGGCGTCGGCCTGGAGGCGCGCCACCAGCACGCCGTCCGGCTCGCGGTCCCAGCGGAACTCCTGCAACGTCCGGATGGTCGTCGCCCCCTCGCGCGGCTTGCAGAACGTCGCGAAGTCGTGCAGCCCGAGCAACGTCAGCGCACCGCGCTCCATCGCTGCCGGATCGAGCCGCGTCGCGTGCCAGACCGTGTGCCCACGACGACGTGGATCGCGCTGGGCGTCGGCGTCCGCGATCCGGTACTCGTACCGGCGCCAGAGCGGCGAGAACCGCGCGTCGAACCCGGCGGGTGCCACCGAGGCACCGGTGACGACGACGTCCCCCTCGGGTGCCGCGATGCCGTTGACCCGCTTGAGCAGCCCGTCGAGCGGTGAGCGGCCCGTCCCGCGCTTGGCGGTGAGCGCTGCCCACTGCTCCGCCGACAGGTCCAGGTGTGCGACCTGCCCCGTGGCGTGCACCCCGGCGTCGGTGCGTCCGGCGACGGTGAGCAGCGGCGGTTCGCCCCAGCGGGTGAAGACGGTGGCGAGTGCGGTCTCGAGCGCGCCCTGCACGGTCCGGAGCCCCGGCTGCCGGGCCCACCCGGAGAACGCCGCCCCGTCGTAGGCGATGTCCAACCGCAGCCGCACGTCGCCCGTGCTGTCGGGGTCCTGGAAGCCGACCGTCTCGTCCACGTGACCACCGTAGCGGGGGTGATCTGTGCCTCCCGGCCCGCCCTGGATCTGCCGGACGGCGACCGCCCGCGCCCGCTCAGCCGCGCGGACGACCGAACGCCGACGGACCCGTCCGGGTGTCGAGGTCGTCGGTGGCGCGTCGCTCGGACTCGACGATCCCGCGCAGGGCGACGAGCGCGGCCGAGGTGACCGCGACGTGGGAGGGGTTCTCACGCGAGGCGTCGAGCGCTGCCTCGAGTCGAGCAATGGCTTCTTCGGCCTGGTCCTCCGGGGAGTCCCCGCGGATCGTGCTGGCGATCTTCCGCAGGGCCTCGGCGATCGGGGTGGCGAACGCCGGGTCGGGACGCCCGACGCCCTCGGACACCGGGCCGGAGCGTGCCACGAGCTCGGTGAGGTCGGTCGTGTACCAGGCGACCCGCTCCAGGGCCCGGAAGCGTCCGCCGTCCTTCTGGAGCCGCGCTCGCGACCCGCGTAGTGCACCACGGGGGTTGAGCCGGCGGCTCTCGTGCGCGATCGCCACCCGCGACCGCACGTCCGCGATCGCGCGGTCGAGGCGGTCCTGCTGGTGGTCCCACGCCTTCTCGTCGCGCTTGCCCTCCTCGAGCACGGCTGCCAGCCCGTCGAGATGGTCCGCCAGCACGCCGTTCACCGCGTCGATGCGGTGTTCGGCGTCCCAGAAGTGCAGCGGCGGGAACACCAGGAAGTTGACCAGCAGGCCGACGACGACCCCCACGGCCATCTGCACGAGGTACCCGAGCGAGTAGCCCTCGGCGTGCGCGCCGCCGACGAGCAGGACGAAGAGCGCCGCGGTGGACACCCACGAGCTGCCCTCCCCCAGCACGCGGAACCCGCCGACCAGCACCCCGACGCCGACCGCGAGCGCGATCGCGAGGAAGCCGGGGTCGCCGACCCACATCGTGAACGCGGCGATGAGGATGCCGAGCGCGATCCCGACCAGGGTCTGCACGCCACTCCGGATGCCCGCGAACACCGTGGTCTGCATCGCGACGACGGCGCCGAGTGGTGCGTAGTACGGGTACTCGGCCGCGACGCCCGGGATGTGCTGCGCCACGAACCAGGCGATCACCGCAGCGGCGGCGGCCTTGCCGGCGTGCAGCAGGCGCGGCTGCGTGCCCGAGGTCCGGCTCCACCGCCAGACCCTCGTCCCCAGACCCGCAACGTGCTGGAACGCCATGACTTCCTTCCCTGTCGTACCGGTCGGCCACCCTACGCGGCGTCGCTCGTGCCGTGGAGTCCGTACCCGTGACCAGCCTCGAACGCGAGGAAGCCCCCGCGACCTGGGTCGCGGGGGCTTCCTCGTGGTGGTGCAGCGCCCCGGAGGGCACCGGACTACTTGGTGTCGGCGTCGTCCGACTTCTCGGCGGCGTCGGCCTCGACCTCGGCAGCAGCCTCGGTCTCGGACTCGGTCTCGACCGGTGCGGACTCCTCGGTGGTCTCGGTCTCCTCGACCGGGGCCTCCTCGGTGGTCTCGTCAGCGGCGGGCTCGTCGACCGGGGCAGCAGCAGCGGCCGGAGCCGAGTTGCGCTTGACCGGAGCGGGCGTGCTCGAGACGGGCTCGAGGACGAGCTCGATCGACGCCAGCGGGGCGTTGTCGCCCTTGCGGAAGCCGAGCTTCGTGATGCGGGTGTAACCGCCCTGGCGGTCCTCGACCTGGGGCGCGATCTCGGTGAACAGCGTGTGCACGACGGACTTGTCGCGCAGGATGCTGATCACACGACGACGCGCGTGCAGGTCGCCGCGCTTCGCGAACGTGATGAGACGCTCGGCGACCGGACGGAGGCGCTTGGCCTTCGTCTCGGTGGTCGTGATGCGACCGTGCGTGAAGAGGGCGTTGGCGAGGTTGCTCAGGAGCAGGCGCTCGTGGGCGGGACCGCCACCGAGGCGGGGGCCCTTGGTGGGCTTCGGCATGTCAGTTCTCCAGTGGTGAAAGTGGTGCGCGCGGTGTCAGCGCGCTTGCGCGTGAGCGCGAGGTCAGTTGTTGGACTCGTCCTCGTCGTACCCGCTGTAGAAGTGGGCGCCGTCGAATCCGGGGACGGTGTCCTTGAGGGACAGGCCGAGCTCGGTGAGCTTGTCCTTGACCTCGTCCACCGACTTCTGACCGAAGTTGCGGATGTTCATGAGCTGCGTCTCCGACAGGGCGACGAGCTCGGACACCGTGTTGATGCCCTCCCGCTTCAGGCAGTTGTAGCTGCGGACCGACAGGTCGAGGTCCTCGATCGGGGTCTGCAGTTCGTTCGAGAGCACGGCGTCGACCGGCGCGGGGCCGATCTCGATGCCCTCGGCCGCCGTGTTGAGCTCGCGAGCGAGCCCGAACAGCTCGACCAGCGTGCGACCGGCCGACGCGATGGCGTCGCGCGGCGTGATGGCCGGCTTCGCCTCGACGTCGACGACCAGGCGGTCGAAGTCCGTGCGCTCACCGGCACGCGTCGCCTCGACGCGGTAGGTGACCTTGAGGACCGGCGAGTAGATCGAGTCGATCGGGATCTGACCGGCTTCGCTGAACTCGGAACGGTTCTGCGTCGCCGAGACGTAGCCACGGCCACGCTCGATCGTGAGCTCGAGCTCGAAGCGCGCGGTGTCGTTCAGGGTCGCGATGACGAGTTCCGGGTTGTGGATCTCGACGCCGGCCGGAGCGGAGATGTCCGCTGCGGTGACCTGACCGGCACCCTGCTTGCGCAGGTACGCCGTGATGGGCTCGTCGTGCTCGCTGGAGACGACCAGGCTCTTGATGTTGAGGATGATCTCGGTGACGTCTTCCTTGACACCGGGAACGGTGCTGAACTCGTGGAGGACGCCGTCGATGCGGATGCTGGTGACAGCCGCGCCGGGGATCGAGGAGAGGAGCGTGCGGCGCAGCGAGTTGCCGAGGGTGTAACCGAAGCCCGGCTCGAGCGGCTCGATGACGAAGCGCGAGCGGTGCTCGGAGATCGGCTCCTCGGTCAGGGTGGGGCGCTGTGCAATGAGCACTGTGGGATTCCTTTCGGCGAAGTGTCCGCTATATGACACTTGGCGGTACGACGGGGCCGCATGGGCCCCGACGGGTCTGTTGAGTTGTGATCACGCGCACACACGTGCGCGATCGAACGACCAGGAATGGCCGCGGGCCCTGCCCGCCCTCGCCGGAACGGATCCGGTCAGGGGACGAGCAGGGCGCGGCCGGTTGCTCCTCGCGTCAGACGCGACGGCGCTTGGGCGGGCGGCACCCGTTGTGCGCCTGCGGCGTGACGTCGTTGATCGAGCCGACCTCGAGGCCAGCGGCCTGGAGGGAGCGGATCGCGGTCTCGCGACCCGAACCCGGGCCCTTCACGAAGACGTCGACCTTCTTGACGCCGTGCTCCTGCGCCTGACGCGCAGCGGACTCGGCGGCGAGCTGCGCCGCGAACGGCGTCGACTTGCGCGAACCCTTGAAGCCCACGGCACCCGAGGACGCCCAGCTGAGGACGGCACCCGACGGGTCGGTGATGCTGACGATCGTGTTGTTGAACGTGCTCTTGATGTGGGCCTGGCCCACAGCGACGTTCTTCTTCTCCTTGCGGCGCGGCTTGCGCGCGGCAGTCTTGGGGGTAGCCATCGGGGTCTCCTATCGAGCCTTCTTCTTGCCTGCCACGGTGCGCTTCGGGCCCTTGCGGGTACGAGCGTTGGTCTTGGTGCGCTGACCGCGCACCGGGAGACCACGACGGTGGCGGAGACCCTCGTAGCTGCCGATCTCGACCTTGCGGCGGATGTCGGCGGCGACCTCACGGCGGAGGTCACCCTCGACCTTGAAGTTGCCCTCGATGAAGTCACGGAGGGCGACGAGCTGGTCGTCGGTCAGGTCCTTGACGCGGATGTCACCGGAGATACCGGTCTCCGTCAGTGCCTGGACGGCGCGGGTACGGCCGACGCCGTAGATGTACGTGAGTGCGATCTCCACGCGCTTCTCGCGCGGGATGTCGACGCCTGCTAGACGTGCCATGTGATGGCTGCTCCTGTTGTCGATGGAGGTGTGGCGCAGTACCGGTGCTCGGGCCTCCGCCCCGAGGTGTCCCCCGGCCGTCGTGCGACCGGGTTCTGGTACTGCGTTGTCGATCTTCAGTTGTGGGTCGTGCTCGAGCAGCCTGGTGTCCGAGGGACACCGGTGCCGGTCACGCGCCCGGGACTAGCCCTGGCGCTGCTTGTGACGCGGGTTGCTCTTGCAGATCACCATGACGCGGCCCTTGCGGCGAATCACACGGCAGTGTTCGCAGATGGGCTTGACGCTGGGGTTGACCTTCATGGTTCTTTCCTCGTGCTCGCTGGCTTCGTGCTCGGCAGGATTGCCGTGCCGTTCCTTTCCAGCTCGCGGATCACTTGTAGCGGTAGACGATCCGGCCGCGGGTCAGGTCGTACGGGCTCAGCTCCACGATCACGCGGTCCTCGGGGAGGATGCGGATGTAGTGCTGGCGCATCTTCCCGGAGATGTGCGCGAGGACCTTGTGTCCGTTCGTCAGCTCAACGCGGAACATCGCGTTGGGCAGAGCTTCGAGCACCGAGCCTTCGATCTCGATGACGCCGTCTTTCTTGGCCATAGCCTCACTGTCGCTTGGTTGTGGAACAGGTGTGATCCCCGAACCGGTCTGCGGGTCGGTCGCCACACCCGAGAGGGCATGACACACCAAAGATCGATCTTATGTGGTAAACCCGCAATTGCCAAGTGGGGATGCGGAACACCCCACGTCTGGGGCTTCCGGAACCGTGGCTGAGCGTTCCACAGTGGTTTGACGGCGCGCTCAGGGCGCGCACCAGCGCGCGAACCGTAGTTTGGCTCCGCAGCCACGTCCGCCGCACCAGCAGTTCGCGCCGGACCACCGAACGGAGAACACGTGCCCGACGCCACCCGACGCCCCTTCGCCAGCCACGGCAAGCAGGCCCGTCGTCGGGGTTGGGGCACGCTCGTCACCGTCGTCGCGGCCACCGTCGCCGTCCTGCTCGTCAGCGGCACCAGCGTCGCCGCGATCGCCGGGGCGCAGCTCGCCACCGCCCCGCAGACCGTCGCACTGAGCACCGACGACCAGAACACCGCCAAGACCGCGGACATCTCGGCGATCAAGGGCGGGGCGAACATCCTGCTCATCGGCAGCGACACCCGGGTCGGCCAGTTCGACTCCGACGAGGACGTCGAGGGCGCCCGCAACGACGTCACGATGCTCATCCACATCTCGGCGGACCACCAGCAGCTCACCGCGGTCAGCTTCCCCCGTGACCTGATGGTCCCGATCCCGGCCTGCACCAACCCCGCGACCGGCACGACCTACCCCGCGTCCACCTCGGCGATGTTCAACACCGCGCTCGGCAACGGCGGTGTCTCCTGCGTCGTGGACACGGTCGAGAACCTGACCGGCCTGAGCATCCCCTACGCCGGGCTCATCACCTTCGACGGCGTGATCGAGATGTCGAACGCCCTCGGCGGCGTGGACGTGTGCGTCGCCGAGCCGATCGACGACACGTTCACCGGCCTGCACCTCACGACGGGCTCGCACTCCCTCGAGGGCTCGGACGCCCTCGCCTTCCTGCGCACCCGCCACGGGGTCGGCGACGGCAGCGACCTCGCCCGCATCAGCTCGCAGCAGGTGTTCCTGTCGGCGCTCCTCCGCAAGGTCACCTCGGACGGCACGCTCTCGAACCCGATCACGCTCTACAAGCTGGCCGGTGCCGCCCTGTCCAACATGACGTTGTCCGACGGCCTGGCCCAGACCGGCACCCTGGTCAAGCTCGCCGCGGCGCTGCGGGGGATGAGCACGGCCAACATGCTCTTCGTGCAGTACCCGGTGGCCGACGACCCCGACGACAGCGCCCGGGTGATCGTCGACCAGGAGACGGCTCACACCCTGAACGTGGCGCTGCAGAACGACGTCCGGTCCTCGCTGAGCGACTCGAGCACCGGTCGCGCGTCCGAGGAGTCGCCGTCGGGCGGCGGGACCTCGACCGGCAGCGGGTCGTCCGGCACCACGGGTTCGACCGGAACCCCGTCGGCCGCCGGCACGCCGTCAGCGACGCCGAGCGCGACCGCCACTCGGACGCCGACCGCGTCGGCGACGCCGCTGCCCTCGTCGATCACCGGGCAGAGCGCCTCCGAGGAGACCTGCTCCGTCGGCAACTGACCCGTCGCCACGAGGTCCGTCCGGCACTGGTCGGGTGGGTCCGCGCGAGGTGGGCGACGCGTCGGACGTCAGCCGGGCCTCCCGGCCGTCGCGTCGCGCAGATGCGCGCGTCGCGCAGGTACGCCGAGCGTGGGCACCGGATCCGGACTGGAGGCCCGTCCTACGGGATCGGGACGGGCGTCACACCCAGCGGGGCCAGGCCCCGAGCGCCGCCGTCGGCGGCCGTGAGCACCCAGATCCCAGCCGCGTGCACCGCAACGCTGTGCTCCCAGTGCGCGGCGTCCGAACCGTCGAGCGTGCGGACGGTCCAGTCGTCGTCGTCCGTCGAGCTGTCGATCGTGCCGGCCGTGACCATCGGTTCGATGGCGACCACCAGCCCCGGCTTGACGGCAGGGCCGGCACCACGGACGCGGTAGTTGAAGACCGGGGGGTCCTCGTGCATCGACCGGCCGATGCCGTGACCGGTGTAGTCCTCGACGATGCCCCACGCGCCGGTCTCGTCGATCGCGTCTTCCACCGCGGAGCCCACCTCGTGCAGGTTCTTCGCGTGGGCGAGCGCGGCGATGCCGTGCCAGAGCGACCGCTCGGTCGTGTCGCAGAGCGTCTGCCGCGCTGCGGTGACCGTGGCGTCGCCACCGGGCACGACCGTCGTGAACGCGCTGTCGCCGTTCCAGCCGGCGACCTCGGCGCCGGCGTCCACCGACACGATGTCGCCGGGCGCGAGCACGCGCTCACCGGGGATCCCGTGCACGATCTCGTCGTTCACGGACACGCACAGCGTGTGGCGGTAGCCGGGCACGAGCTGGAAGTTCGGGATCCCGCCGCCGTCACGGATGGTGCGCTCGGCGATCGCGTCGAGTTCGCCGGTCGTGATGCCCGGGCGGATCGCTGCACGCACGGCGTCGAGCGCCTCGGCGGTCAGCAGGCCCGGCCGGACCATCGCCCGGAGCTCGTCCGGGGTCTTGTAGATCGAGGGCTTCTTGAACCGCACCACGCTGGTCAGACGGTCGCGGAGAGACCGCGGCCCGCCAGTGCCGTCTGGATTCGGTCGCCGACCTCGTCGATCGCGCCGAGGCCGTCGACGTCGACCACCAGGCCACGCTCGCCGTACGCCGCCACGATGGGCGCCGTCTGCTCGGCGTACACCTGCTGACGGCGACGGATCGTCTCCTCGTTGTCGTCGCTGCGACCCTGGTCCTCGGCACGCTTGAGCAGGCGGCCGACGAGCTCGTCCTGGTCGGCGACGAGCTGCACGACGGCGTCGATCGCGGTGCCCTGCTCGGCGAGCAGCGCATCGAGGTAATCGACCTGACCGACCGTGCGCGGGTACCCGTCCAGCAGGAACCCGTGCTCGGCGTCGGGCTCCTGCAGGCGGGACTTCACGAGCTCGTTCGTCAGGGAGTCCGGCACGTACTCGCCGGCGTCCATGATCGCCTTCGCCTGCACACCGAGCGGGGTGCCCTCTGCCACGTTCTTGCGGAAGATGTCCCCGGTCGAGATCGCAGGGATCCCGAGGGAGTCAGCGATGCGGCCGGCCTGGGTGCCCTTCCCGGCTCCGGGAGGTCCGACGATGATGAGACGTGCGCTCAACGGAGAAGCCCTTCGTAGTGACGCTGCTGCAGCTGCGAGTCGATCTGCTTCACGGTCTCGAGACCGACACCCACGATGATGAGGATGCTCGCGCCACCGAACGGGAAGTTCTGGTTCGCGCCGAACAGCGCCAGTGCTGCCAGCGGGATGAGCGCGATGAGACCGAGGTAGAGCGAGCCGGGCAGCGTCACCCGGGTGAGGACGTAGTCGAGGTACTCGGCGGTCGGACGACCGGCACGGATGCCGGGGATGAACCCGCCGTACTTCTTCATGTTGTCGGCGACCTCTTCGGGGTTGAAGGTGATCGCCACGTAGAAGTACGTGAACCCGACGATGAGCAGGAAGTACAGGACCATGTAGAACCAGTTGTCACCCGAGGTCAGGTTGTTCTGGATCCAGGTCACCCACGCGGCCGGCTCGGAGCCGTCCGAGGGCTGGTTGAACTGCGCGATCAGGGCCGGCAGGTACAGCAGCGACGAGGCGAAGATGACGGGCACGACGCCGGCCATGTTGACCTTGATCGGAATGTAGGTGTTGTTGCCGCCGTACGTCCGCCGCCCGACCATGCGCTTGGCGTACTGCACGGGGATCCGCCGCTGTGACTGCTCGACGAACACGACGGCCATCATGATCACGAGTCCGACCAGGATCACGAACAGGAAGAGCTCGAACGACTGCGACTGCTCGATCGCCCAGAGCGCCGACGGGAACTGCGCCGCGATCGACGTGAAGATCAGGAGCGACATGCCGTTGCCGATGCCGCGCTCGGTGACGAGCTCGCCCATCCACATGATGAGGCCGGTGCCGGCGGTCAGCGTGACGACCATCAGCATGATGGCGTACCAGCTGTCGTTCGAGATGATCGAGGTGCAGGACGCGGAGGCGTTGGTGCCGAACAGGGCGCCGGAGCGGGCGACCGTGATCAGCGTCGTGGACTGCAGGACACCGAGTGCGATCGTGAGGTAGCGCGTGTACTGCGTCAGCTTCGCCTGGCCCGACTGGCCCTCTTTGTAGAGGGTGTCGAAGTGCGGGATGACCACACGCAGGAGCTGCACGATGATCGACGACGTGATGTACGGCATGATGCCGAGCGCGAAGACCGAGAGCTTCAGCAGCGCGCCGCCGGAGAAGAGGTTGATGAGGTCGTAGAGACCGCCGGAGGACGACGCGCTGGCGAGACAGCTCTGCACGGCGGCGTAGTCGACGAACGGTGCCGGGATGTACGACCCGAGACGGAACAGCGCGATGATCGCGAGGGTGAAGCCGATCTTCTTGCGAAGATCAGGGGTGCGCATGATGCGCGCGACCGCTCTGAACACGATGACTCCGAACTTGTGGGACCGGGGCCGTCGATCGCGGCCGGACCGGTTTCGGTCGGCAGGGCCGACCTGGCCGACGGATGCCGGCCACTGTCAAGGAAACCGTAACGGCGGCCCGTGCGCAAACGCACGGGCCGCCGACGGGGGTTACTGGGAGACGGTGCCGCCAGCAGCCACGATCTTCTCGGCGGCGGACGCCGAGACCTTGTCGACCGTGACCGTGATCTTCACGGTGATGTCACCCTGACCGAGAACCTTGACCTTCTCGTTCTTGCGGACGGCGCCCTTGGCGACCAGGCCCGCAACGGTGACGTCGCCACCATCGGGGTAGAGCTCCGAGATCTTGTCCAGGTTCACGACCTGGTACTCGACCCGGAACGGGTTCTTGAACCCGCGGAGCTTCGGGGTGCGCATGTGCAGCGGCATCTGCCCACCCTCGAAGCCGACCCGGACCTGGTAACGGGCCTTCGTGCCCTTGGTACCACGCCCAGCGGTCTTGCCCTTCGAGCCCTCACCGCGACCCACGCGGGTGCGGTCCTTCTTGGCGCCCTCTGCGGGACGGAGGTGGTGCAGCTTCAGCACCTGCACGCGCTCGTTCTTCTCGTCGCTCATGCGTCGACCTCCTCGACCTTCACGAGGTGCGCCACCGTCGCGATGTACCCGCGGTTCTGGGAGTTGTCCTCACGCTCGACCGAACGGCCGATGCGCTTGAGGCCCAGGCTGCGCAGGGTGTCGCGCTGGTACTGCTTCTCGCTGATAACGGACTTGATCTGCGTGATCTTCAGCATCGCCATCACGCACCTGCCTTCTCGGTCGCGGCACGCAGGGCTGCGGCCTCGGCCTGGAGCAGACGGGCCGGGACGACCCGCTCGACGTCGAGGCCACGACGGCTCGCGACGGCGCGGGGCTCCTCGAGCTGCTTCAGAGCCTCGACGGTCGCGTGCACGATGTTGATGGTGTTCGACGAGCCGAGCGACTTGCTCAGGACGTCGTGGATGCCGGCGCACTCGAGCACGGCGCGGACCGGACCACCGGCGATGACACCGGTACCGGGGCCGGCCGGACGCAGGAGGACGACGCCAGCGGCGGCTTCACCCTGCACCGGGTGCGGGATCGTGTTGCCGACGCGGGGGACGCGGAAGAAGTTCTTCTTCGCCTCTTCGACACCCTTGGAGATCGCCGTGGGGACCTCCTTGGCCTTGCCGTAGCCGACGCCCACGAGGCCGTTGCCGTCACCGACGACGACGAGCGCCGTGAAGCTGAAGCGACGACCACCCTTGACGACCTTCGAGACGCGGTTGATGGTCACCACGCGCTCGAGGAACTGGCTGTCGCCACCGCGGTTGTTGCGGTCGCGGCCCTGCTGACGGTCACGACCGCCACCACGACGGCCACGGTTGTCCGCGGAGTCGCGGTTGTTGGACGCGGAGCCCGCGGCGGTCTCGACCGGACGCTCGGCGACGGCAGGTGCCTCCGCCTCCTTGCCGGTCTTGGCGCCCTCGGTGGTCGCCTCGGCGGTTGCCTCGGTGGCCGTGGCCTCCGTGCTCGCCTCGGTGGTCTCCGTGGTCTCGACTGCCTCGGTCTCCGTGGCCTCGACGGCCTCGGTCTTGGCGTCTTCGTTGGTGTTCGCGTTGTCGCTCACAGGTTCAGCCCTCCTTCACGGGCACCATCGGCGATCGCGGCGACGCGACCGGCGTACTTGCTGCCACCGCGGTCGAAGACCACGGCCTCGACGCCAGCCGACTTCGCGCGCTCGGCGAGGAGCTCACCGACGCGACGGGCCTTGGCGGTCTTGTCGCCGTCGAACGAGCGGAGGTCTGCCTCCATCGTCGAGGCGCTGGCGAGGGTGTGACCCTTCGAGTCGTCGATGACCTGCACGAACACGTGACGCGACGAGCGGGTGACGGCGAGACGGGGACGAGCCTCGGTGCCGGTGATCTTCTTGCGGAGACGGTTGTGACGACGCGCCTTGGCGGCCGCCTTGCTCTTGCCTCGTGTCTTGAGGAGTCCCATGATCACTTACCTGACTTTCCGGCCTTGCGGCGCACGTTCTCGCCGGCGTAACGGACACCCTTGCCCTTGTAGGGCTCGGGCTTCCGGAGCTTCCGGATGTTCGCGGCGACCTCGCCGACAGCCTGCTTGTCGATACCGGCGACGGTGACCTTGTTGTTGCCCTCCACCGCGAAGCTGATGCCCGCCGGCGGCTCGACCGTGATCGAGTGGGAGTACCCGAGCGCGAACTCGAGGTTCGAGCCCTTGGCCGCGACACGGTAACCGGTGCCGACGACCTCGAGGCCCTTGGTGTAGCCCTGGGTCACGCCGATGATGTTGTTGGCGATGAGGGTCCGGGTCAGTCCGTGGAGCGAACGCGACTCGCGCTCGTCGTCCGGACGGGTGACGAGGACCTGGTTCTCCTCGACCTTGGCCTGGATGGGCTCCGCGATGACGAGCGCGAGCTCGCCCTTCGGGCCCTTGACCGCCACGTTCTGACCGTCAACGGAGACGGTGACGCCGGCGGGGATGTCGATGGGGAGACGTCCGATTCGTGACATTGTCGATCACCACACGTAGGCGAGGACTTCCCCACCCACGCCCTTCTGCTCGGCTTCGCGGTCGGTCAGGAGGCCGGAGGAGGTCGAGAGGATCGCCACGCCGAGGCCACCGAGGACCTGGGGGATCTCCGTCGACTTCGCGTAGACCCGGAGGCCCGGCTTCGAGACGCGCTTGATGCCGGCGATCGAACGCTCGCGCTCGGGGCCGTACTTCAGGTCGATGGTGAGGGTCTGCCCGACTCGGGCGTCCTCCACCTTCCACTCGCTGATGTAGCCCTCACGCTTGAGGATGTCGGCGATGTTCTTCTTGAGCTTGGAGCTCGGGAGCGCGACTGCGTCGTGGTGCGCGGAGTTCGCGTTCCGCAATCTGGTCAGCATGTCTGCGACCGGATCGGTCATCGTCATGATGTTCGTCCATTTCTCACCTGGTTTCGACACCCGTTCCACGAATGCCGACCTGAGCGATCGAGTGATCCCGGGGCGGTTCCCCGAGATCGGTGTGTTCGTGCGTGCGGGCCGGAGGACGTGAATCCTCCGGCCCGCACCGCCCGAAGTAGTTTAGACCGTCTGCTCGTTGGAGCGGAACGGGAAGCCGAGCTGGCGGAGCAGCGCGCGTCCCTCGTCGTCCGTCTTCGCGGTGGTCACGACAGTGATGTCGAAGCCGCGGACACGGTCGATGCGGTCCTGGTCGATCTCGTGGAACACGGACTGCTCCGTGAGACCGAACGTGTAGTTGCCGTTGCCGTCGAACTGCTTGTCGCTGAGACCGCGGAAGTCGCGGATGCGGGGCAGTGCGAGCGTCACCAGGCGGTCGAGGAACTCCCACGCGCGGTCACCGCGGAGGGTGACGTGCGCGCCGATGGCCTGACCCTCGCGCAGCTTGAACTGTGCGATGGACTTGCGGGCGATGTTGACCTGGGGCTTCTGACCCGTGATCGCCGTGAGGTCCTTGATGGCCCCCTCGATGATCTTGGAGTCACGAGCGGCCTCGCCGACACCGGTGTTCACGACGACCTTGACCAGGCCGGGGACCTGGTTGACGTTCGCGTAACCGAACTGCTCGGTGAGGGCCGTCTTGATCTCGGCCAGGTACTTCTGCTTGAGGCGCGGCTGGATCTTGCCAGCGGGCGCAGCAGTCGTGTCAGTCATCAGAGCTTCTCACCAGACTTCTTCGCGTAGCGGACACGGACGGTCTTCTTGACGCCGTCCTTCTCCACCTCTTCGGTGCGGAAACCGACACGCGTCGGCTTCTTCGTCTTCGGGTCGACGAGTGCGACGTTCGAGACGTGGATCGAGGCTTCGTGCTGCTCGATGCCACCGGTCTTCGAACCACGCTGCGTCTGACCGACGCGGACGTGCTTCGTGACGAAGTTCACGCCCTCGACGACGACGCGGTTCTTGTCCTTGAGGACCTCGATGACCTTGCCCTGCTTGCCACGGTCGCCGCCACGCTCCTGCGTCGCGCCCGTGATGACCTGGACGAGGTCACCCTTCTTGATGTTCGCCATGGCTTACAGCACCTCCGGCGCGAGCGAGATGATCTTCATGAACTTCTTGTCACGGAGCTCGCGACCGACCGGACCGAAGATGCGCGTACCGCGCGGGTCGCCGTCGGCCTTGAGGATCACTGCCGCGTTCTCGTCGAACTTGATGTAGGAGCCGTCCTGACGACGGGTCTCCTTCTTGGTGCGAACGATGACCGCCTTGACGACGTCACCCTTCTTCACGTTGCCGCCGGGGATGGCGTCCTTCACCGTGGCGACGATGACGTCACCGAGGCCGGCGTAGCGACGACCCGAGCCACCGAGCACGCGGATGGTCAAGATCTCCTTGGCACCCGTGTTGTCGGCGACCTTCAGGCGGGATTCCTGCTGAATCACTGCTGTCTCCTATTCCGAAGCAGGCCGAGGCCTACTTGGCCTTCTCGAGGATCTCGACCAGGCGCCAGCGCTTGGACGCGCTGAGGGGACGGGTCTCGCTGATCACGACGAGGTCGCCGACACCAGCGGTGCCGAGCTCGTCGTGGGCCTTCACCTTGGACGTGCGACGGATGATCTTGCCGTAGAGCGCGTGCTTCACGCGGTCCTCGACCTCGACCACGATGGTCTTGTCCATCTTGTCGCTCGTCACGTAGCCGCGACGCGTCTTGCGGTAGCCGCGAGTGAGGGCGGCGGAGTTCTTCTCTTCGTTCGCCATTACTTCTCCTCGGCGGTCTCGGCCTCGGTCGACTCGGCCGGCTTGTCAGCCTTCTTCGTCGTCTTCTTGGCCTTGGGGGCGGTCTCGACGGGCGCGGGAGTGGCACGGATGCCGAGCTCGCGCTCGCGGAGGACGGTGTAGATGCGGGCGATGTCGCGCTTGACGGCACGGAGACGACCGTGGCTCTCCAGCTGGCCGGTGGCCGACTGGAAGCGGAGGTTGAAGAGTTCCTCCTTGGCCTTCTTCAGCTCGTCAGCGAGACGCTCGTTCTCGAACGTGTCGAGCTCCGTCGGACGGAGCTCCTTGGAACCGATCGCCATTATGCGTCGCCCTCCTCGCGCTTGATGATGCGTGCCTTGAGGGGCAGCTTGTGGATTGCACGAGTCAACGCCTCACGGGCGATCTCCTCGCTGACGCCGGAGAGCTCGAAGAGCACCCGGCCCGGCTTCACGTTCGCGACCCACCACTCGGGCGAACCCTTACCGGAACCCATGCGGGTCTCGGCGGGCTTCTTGGTCAGCGGACGGTCCGGGTAGATGTTGATCCAGACCTTGCCACCACGCTTGATGTGACGCGTCATGGCGATACGAGCGGACTCGATCTGACGGTTGGTCACGTACGCCGGGGTGAGGGCCTGGATGCCGTAGTCGCCGAAGCTGACCTTGGTACCACCGGTGGCCTGACCCGAACGCTTCGGGTGGTGCTGCTTGCGGTGCTTGACTCGACGGGGAATAAGCATGGTTACGCCTCAACTCCTGCGCCGGCCGGCGCGTCCTGCGGGGCCTGCTGCGGGCGACGGTCACCGCGGTCGCCGCCACGACGGTCGCCGCCACGGTCGCCGCGCTCACCGCGCGGGCCGCCACGACGCTCGGGGCGCGACGAACGCTGGTTCGCCTGCTCGCGAGCGAGCTCCTTGTTCGTGATGTCGCCCTTGTAGATCCAGACCTTCACGCCGATGCGGCCGAACGTGGTCCGGGCCTCGTAGAAGCCGTAGTCGATGTTCGCGCGGAGGGTGTGCAGCGGCACACGGCCTTCGCGGTAGAACTCCGAACGGGACATCTCGGCGCCGCCGAGACGGCCCGACACCTGGATGCGGACACCCTTGGCGCCGGCGCGCTGTGCACCCTGCAGGCCCTTGCGCATGGCGCGACGGAACGCGACACGAGCGGAGAGCTGCTCGGCGATGCCCTGCGCGACGAGCTGGGCCTCGGTCTCGGGGTTCTTGACCTCGAGGATGTTCAGCTGGATCTGCTTCTTGGTGAGCTTCTCGAGCTCACCGCGAACGCGCTCCGCCTCGGCGCCGCGGCGGCCGATGACGATGCCCGGACGAGCCGTGTGGATGTCCACGCGGACACGGTCACGGGTGCGCTCGAGCTCGATGCGTGCAACACCGGCGCGGTCGAGGGTCTTCTTCAGGTACTCGCGCACCTTGATGTCCTCGGCCACGTAGTCGGCGTAGCGCTGACCGGCCTTCTTGCTGTCGGTGAACCAGTGCGAGACGTGGTCCGTCGTGATCCCGAGACGGAAGCCGTACGGGTTGACCTTCTGGCCCATTACTTGCTCGCCTTCTTGCTCGTCGCGGCAACCTCGGCCTCGTCGGGCGTCGCGAGGACGACCGTGATGTGGCTGGTGCGCTTGTTGATGCGGAAGGCGCGGCCCTGGGCGCGCGGCTGGAACCGCTTCAGGGTCGTGCCCTCGTCGACGAAGACGCGGCTCACGTAGAGGTCGCGCTCGTCGAGGAAGCTGTTCGTCGAGTCCGCCTTGACCCGTGCGTTCGCGATCGCCGAGGCGACCAGCTTGTACACGGGCTCCGAAGCGCCCTGGGGGGCGAACTTCAGGATGGCGAGGGCCTCGTGGGCCTGCTTGCCGCGGATCAGCTCGATGACGCGACGGGCCTTCTGAGGCGTGACGCGGATGTGTCGCACGCGTGCGATCGACTCCACCATTTCGTTCCTCCTCTGCGTCGCCGCCTCAGCGGCGACGGCCCTTCTTGTCGTCCTTCACGTGACCACGGAAGGTGCGGGTCGGCGCGAACTCGCCGAGCTTGTGACCGACCATCGACTCGGTGACGAACACCGGGATGTGCTTGCGGCCGTCGTGGACGGCGATCGTGTGCCCGAGCATGTTCGGGACGATCATCGACCGACGCGACCACGTACGGATCACGTTCTTGGTGTTGGCCTCGTTCTGCGTGACGACCTTGCGGAGCAGGTGCTCGTCGACGAAGGGGCCCTTCTTCAGACTGCGTGGCATCTTCTGAACTCCTACTTGCGCTTCTTGCCGGCGTTACGGCGACGGACGATGAGCTTGTCGCTCGGCTTGTTCGGCTTGCGCGTACGGCCCTCGGACTGGCCCCAGGGGCTGACCGGGTGACGACCACCGGACGTCTTGCCCTCACCACCACCGTGCGGGTGGTCGACCGGGTTCATGGCGACACCACGGACGGTCGGGCGGACGCCCTTCCAGCGCATGCGGCCGGCCTTGCCCCAGTTGATGTTCGACTGCTCGGCGTTGCCGACCTCGCCGATGGTGGCGCGGCAGCGTGCGTCGACGTTGCGGACCTCGCCCGACGGCAGACGGAGCTGCGCGTAGGGGCCGTCCTTGGCGACGAGACGCACCGAGGCGCCGGCGGAGCGGGCCATCTTGGCGCCGCCACCGGGGCGGAGCTCGATGGCGTGCACGACGGTACCCACGGGGATGTTGCGCAGCGGCAGGTTGTTGCCGGGCTTGATGTCGGCGCCGGGACCCTGCTCGATGACGTCGCCCTGCTTCAGCTTGTTCGGCGCGATGATGTACCGCTTCGTGCCGTCCACGTAGTGCAGGAGCGCGATGCGCGCAGTGCGGTTGGGGTCGTACTCGATGTGAGCGACCTTGGCGTCGACGCCGTCCTTGTCGGAGCGACGGAAGTCGATCACGCGGTACTGGCGCTTGTGGCCACCACCGATGTGACGCGTGGTGATACGGCCGGAGCTGTTGCGACCACCGGTCTTCGGCAGCGGACGAAGCAGGGACTTCTCCGGAGTCGAACGGGTGATCTCAGCGAAGTCTGCGACCGACGAGCCGCGACGACCGGGGGTCGTCGGCTTGTAGTTACGAATAGCCATGATTTATCCCTCTGGTCCTCAGCCGACAGCCGTGAAGATGTCGATCGAACCGGACTTGAGCGTCACGATGGCGCGCTTGGTGTCCTTGCGCTTGCCGAGACCGAACTTGGTGCGACGGGTCTTGCCCGGGCGGTTCAGCGTGTTGATGCTCGCGACCTTGACGTCGAAGATCTTCTCGATGGCGAGCTTGATCTCGGTCTTGTTCGAGCGGGGGTCCACGATGAACGTGTACTTGCCCTGGTCGATGAGCGCGTAGCTCTTCTCCGAGACGACCGGCGAGATGATGACGTCGCGCGGGTCCTTGTTGAAGCCGCTCATGCGGTGATCTCCTTCGCGGTCTTCGACGCGATGAAGGCGTCGAGGGCGCTCTTGCTGAAGACGACGGCGTCCGAACGCAGCACGTCGTAGGCGTTGAGCTGGCCGTACGAGAGCGCGTGGACGTTCGACAGGTTGCGGATCGACTTGAGCGTCAGCTCGTCGTCCGTCTCGAGCACGACGAGCACGTTCTTGACGGGCGCGACCTTCTCGAGGAGCGTGCGGGCGGTCTTGGTCGACGGCAGTTCAGCCGCGACGAAGCCCTCCACAGCGGAGATGCGGCCACCGCGGGCGCGGTCCGAGAGCGAGCCGAGCAGAGCAGCGGCGATCATCTTCTTCGGGGTGCGCTGCGAGTAGTCGCGCGGGGTCGGTCCGTGGACGACGCCACCGCCGGTGTGCTCCGGAGCACGGACGGAACCCTGACGGGCGCGGCCGGTGCCCTTCTGCTTGAACGGCTTGCGACCGGCACCGCGGACTTCGCCGCGGTTCTTGGTCTTGTGGGTGCCCTGACGCGCGGCTGCGAGCTGCGCGGTGACGACCTGGTGGATCAGCGGGACGTTGGTCTCGACGTCGAAGAGAGCTGCTGGGAGCTCGACGGTGCCGGACTTGGCACCCGATGCGTCGAGGACGTCGATCGTGGTTGCGGTCGTGGTGGCCATGATCACTTACCCTTCACGGCGGTGCGGACGAAGACGGAGCGGCCACGAGCACCGGGGACGGCGCCCTTGACGAGCAGCAGACCCTTCTCGGCGTCGACGGCGTGCACCGTGAGGTTGAGGACGGTCACGCGGTCGCCACCCATACGACCAGCCATGCGCATGCCCTTGAAGACGCGCGACGGGGTCGAGGAAGCACCGATCGAGCCGGGCTTGCGGTGGTTGCGGTGCGCACCGTGCGAGGCACCGACGCCGTGGAAGCCGTGACGCTTCATGACACCGGCGAAGCCCTTGCCCTTGGAGGTACCGACGACGTCGACCTTCTGGCCCGCCGTGAACGTGCCGTCCACGGTGAGCTCCTGGCCGAGCGTGTACTCAGCGGAGTCGTTGGTACGGATCTCGGTGAGGGTGCGACGCGGGGTCACGCCAGCGGCCTCGAAGTGGCCAGCGGCCGGCTTGTTGACCTTGCGCGGGTCGATGGCGCCGGCGGCGATCTGGATCGCCTCGTAGCCGTCGCGCTCAGCGTTGCGGATCTGGGTGACCACGTTCGGGCCGACCTCGATCACGGTGACGGGGATGAACTTGTTGTTCTCGTCCCACACCTGCGTCATGCCGAGCTTCTTGCCGAGGAGGCCCTTGACGGTCTTGGTTGAGTTCGCCATTGGTCAGCCCCCTTACAGCTTGATCTCGATGTTGACGTCTGCCGGCAGGTCGAGTCGCATGAGCGAGTCCACGGCCTTCGGCGTCGGGTCGACGATGTCGATGACCCGCTTGTGCGTGCGCTTCTCGAAGTGCTCGCGCGAGTCCTTGTACTTGTGAGGGGAACGGATCACTGCGATCACGTTCTTCTCGGTGGGGAGCGGCACCGGGCCGACCACGGTTGCACCGGCACGGGTCACCGTGTCGACGATCTTCCGGGCCGACGTGTCGATGACCTCGTGGTCATACGACTTGAGCCGGATGCGGATCTTCTGTCCCGCCATGTGTCTCTTGTCCTCTCTGCGCCGCGCACCCTCTGGCCGCCTGACGCCGCTCGGTTCCGCATTCCTGCGGACCGTGCTGTTTTCCTGAACCAACCGGCCGCATCCACTGGGGATGACCGCTGTTCACCTGTCAACCTCGCGGGCGACCGTGGCCGTCCAGCGTGGGCAATCGACTGCCTCGTGCTCCGGGCGCAGCAGTGGTACACCGCGTCCGTCACATCTCGGGGAGTCGTGTTCTGCTGCCTGCGGCCCAACCCAGCCCTGCTGAACAAGGGGGTTGTGCACTGCCAGAGCAGTGATCCTGTGGGCGTTCACCCACGGGGAATTCGGAACCGGACAAGTCTCGCATAGCCCCGCCCCACGTGCAACCCGGGCGTGTCGCGAATTGCCGGGCGTGTCCCGCCGACTCGCTTCGGCGGATCCACGCGGATCGAACGGCCTGGAGGCCCGGCTCGGCCCCGCAACGCGACGCACCCTCCGGACGGGGTCCGGAGGGTGCGTCGAAACGGGTCAGGAGACCGTCACTCGGCGGTCACCGGGGGCACGAACCACGGCGGGAAGACGGCCACTCGCGGAGCGTGTCCGCCGTGGTCGGCGAGCACGGCGCGGACGGTCTGCCGAGCCTTGTCGTTCGGCACGCCGATGACCGCGACCGACGTGAACGGCACACTCGGACCGGCGAGCAGCTCGAGGCCGTGCATCTCGGGGTCGGTGAAGTCGGTGCGGCGGATCAGGTTCGTGCCGGCGTCCGGGCCGACGGCGAACCGGACGTCGTCGGCGTCGGCGTCCTGGTCGGCGACGATCACCGAGGCACCGAACGCCGAGACCGGCACGACGAGCACGACGTAGTCGATCGCCCGGGTACGGCGGGCGGCGTCCGACCAGCGCTCACCGTCGGCGCCCGTGCGGAGCTCGTCCCAGCGGGTGGCGTCGGGCGACAGCGTGAACGGCACGTGGCCGGCGATCGAGGAGCCGTCGGGTGCCTCGGCCTCGGCGCGGGCGGCACGGGTCTCGGCGGAACTGACGTCCACGACCGGCTCGGCCTGGTCGGACGCCAGGATCGCCCCGGCACCGACGATGCCGTCGAGGTTGTCGATGTGGGTCACGTGGTGGGCGCGGAGCGCTGCGAACTCACGTGCCTCGGGCAGGTCGGCTGACGACGAACGGAGCGACGTCGGCGACCGGAGCGACGTCCCGGGGCCGGAGGCCGGCGGGTCGACGCGCAGGTTGGTGGTGATGCGGGTCCGGCGGGGGGCCGGGGTGGCTGGGATCTCCGACGCCTCGCGCTGCCGGGGTGCGCAGATGTCGCAGAGCTCGGTGGGGAATCCGTGGATGCACTCGTCGGTCACGACTGTTGTGGGTCCTTCCGTGCCGTGTGGGGGTGGTCCGGCACGTCGACCAACGCTACGTCATCCGGACGGCCCCCGGGTCATTGTCGGTAGAGCAGTGCCCGGACCTCGGCCTCGGCGGACGCCAGGCGGTTCGGGTCGATGGTCTCCCCGTGGTCGTACGCGTCGAGCAACCGGGGGTCGATGTAGCTCTGTCGGCACACCGTCGGGGTGTTGCCGAGCTCGTCGCTGGCGGCCTTCACCGCGTGCGAGACGGCCTTCTTCCGCTTCGCCTGGGACGACTGCGGTCCGGTCTTCGCCAGGTCGACCGCGGCCGCGACCGTCCCGTGCAGGGTCCGGAAGTCCTTCGCGGTGAACTCGTCGCCCGCACGTTCCTTCACGTAGGCGTTGATGTCCTCGGCGGAGAGCGGCTCCCACTCCGCTCCGCGGCGCTCACGGAACGAGAGCAACCGCGCGTTGGGCCCGCGACGCTTCATGCCCGCGATCACCCGCGCCAGGTCGTGGTCATGGATCGACGACGACCACTCCTGCCCGCTCTTGCCGGGGAAGTCGAGCTCGATGTCGTCGCCGGACACGTGCGCGTGCGCGCAGAGCAGCGTGGACAGTCCCCGACTGCCGTGCTCGGTGGCGTACCGCTCGGACCCGACCCGGAGGGACCCCTGGTCGAGCATCCGGAACGCTGCGGCCAGCGCACGGCGGCGGTCCGGCTCGGGGCGACGGAGGTCCTGCGTGACCCCGCGGCGGGCGACCGGCAACGACTCGGCCAGTGCCAGCGCACGGTCGTACTTGATCCGGTCCATCCGTTCGCGCCAGGACGGGTGGTACATGTACTGGCGGCGTCCCGCGCCGTCCGTGCCCGTCGCCAGGATGTGGCCGTTCTCGTACGGGGAGATCCAGACGTCGTCCCACGCCGGCGGGATCACGAACTCCTCGAGCCGACGGCGTTCGTCCGGGTCCGTCACGGTGTTGCCGTCGGGGTCGCGGAACGAGAAACCGCGTCCGGAACGGACGCGGTGGTAGCCGCGACCAGAGGTCGCGGATCTGCGGAGGCGTGTCACGACGTCGAGCCAACTCCGTGACGCCTGTGACGGGTCACGGGGCGGACTGGAGGCCCGTGGCGGGCCCCGCCCCGATCCTCCTGTCCGGCGCCCTGTACGCGTGCCAGGGGCCGGACACGACGAAGCGGGGCCGGGCCCGAAGGCCCGACCCCGCTGTCGCAAGGAACCGGAGTTACTTGATGATCTTCTCGACCGTACCGGCACCGACCGTACGACCACCCTCACGGATGGCGAAACGGAGGCCCTCTTCCATGGCGATCGGCTGGATCAGCTCGACCGTCATGGCGACGGTGTCACCGGGCATGACCATCTCGGTGCCCTCGGGCAGCGTGATGACGCCGGTGACGTCCGTGGTGCGGAAGTAGAACTGCGGGCGGTAGTTCGCGTAGAACGGGTTGTGACGCCCACCCTCGTCCTTGGTCAGGATGTACGCGTTCGCCTGGAACTCGGTGTGCGGCGTGACCGAACCCGGCTTCACGACGACCTGGCCGCGCTCCACGTCCTCGCGCTTGAGGCCACGGATCAGCAGACCGGTGTTGTCACCGGCGACCGCCTGGTCGAGCAGCTTGCGGAACATCTCGATGCCCGTGACGGTGGTCTTCTGCGTCGCGCGGATGCCGACGATCTCGACCTCGGCGTTCAGGTTGAGCGTGCCACGCTCGACGCGACCGGTGACGACCGTGCCACGACCGGTGATCGTGAAGACGTCCTCGATCGGCATCAGGAACGGCTGGTCGGTGGCGCGCACCGGGTCCGGCACGTGCTCGTCGACCTGGGCCATGAGGTCCTGGACCGACTTGACCCACTTCTCGTCGCCCTCGAGCGCCTTGAGCGCCGAGACCTGCACGACGGGGGCGTCCTCGTCGAACTGCTGCGAGCCGAGGAGCTCGCGGACCTCGAGCTCGACGAGCTCCAGGATCTCCTCGTCGTCCACCATGTCGGACTTGTTCAGTGCGACGACGATGTAGGGGACGCCGACCTGGCGGGCGAGCAGCACGTGCTCACGCGTCTGGGGCATCGGGCCATCGGTGGCGGCGACCACGAGGATCGCGCCGTCCATCTGTGCCGCACCCGTGATCATGTTCTTCACGTAGTCGGCGTGACCGGGGGCGTCGACGTGCGCGTAGTGACGCTTCTCGGTCTGGTACTCGACGTGCGAGATGTTGATCGTGATGCCGCGCTGGCGCTCCTCGGGAGCGTTGTCGATCTGCGCGAAGTCGCGGGCCTCGTTGAGGTCCGGGTACTGGTCGTGCAGAACCTTGGTGATCGCCGCCGTGAGCGTGGTCTTGCCGTGGTCGACGTGACCGATGGTTCCGATGTTGACGTGCGGCTTGGTGCGCTCGAACTTGGCCTTGGCCACTGTGGGTCCTCCTCAGGACTCGGAAGCGTCACCCCCGGCCGGCCCTGGATGGGCTCGGAACCGTTGGTGCGCGGTGTGTGTCTGTACTTTACTTGGTGGCGAGGGGCCCGTCGCCGGGCGCCCCCGCCTGTGGAGAAGCGCTGAGCGCTACTCCCCCGCGTTCTTCGCGATGATCTCCTCGGCGACCTTGGCCGGGACCTGGCTGTAGGTCTCGAAGGTCATCGAGTAGACCGCACGACCAGAGGTCTTCGACCGCAGGTCGCCGACGTAGCCGAACATCTCGGACAGCGGCACGCTCGCGCGGACCACCTTGACGCCCGAGGCGTCCTCCATCGAGGCGATCTGGCCACGACGGGAGTTCAGGTCACCGATGACGTCGCCCATGTACTCCTCAGGAGTACGGACCTCGACGGCCATGATCGGCTCGAGGATCGCCGGACCGGCCTTGCGAGCCGCTTCCTTGTAGGCGATCGAGCCGGCGATCTTGAACGCCATCTCGGACGAGTCGACGTCGTGCGCCGCGCCGTCCTTGAGGATGGCCTTCACGCCGACCGTCGGGTAGCCCGCGAGGATGCCGACCTGCATGGCGTCCTGGATACCGGCGTCGACCGACGGGATGTACTCGCGCGGGACACGGCCACCGGAGGTCGCGTTGACGAACTCGTAGACCTTCTCGCTCGTGACCTCCATCGGCTCGAGCGCGATCTGCACCTTCGCGAACTGGCCGGAACCACCGGTCTGCTTCTTGTGGGTGTAGTCGTAGCGCTCGACGATTTTGGTGAGCGTCTCGCGGTAGGCCACCTGGGGCTTGCCGACGCTCGCCTCGACGTGGAACTCACGCTTCATGCGGTCGACGAGGATGTCGAGGTGGAGCTCGCCCATGCCCTTGATCGTCGTCTGACCGGTCTCGGCGTTGAGCTCGACGCGGAACGTCGGGTCCTCTTCGGCGAGCTTCTGGATGGCCGTGGAGAGCTTCTCCTGGTCAGCCTTCGTGTTCGGCTCGATGGCGACCTCGATGACCGGCTCCGGGAACGTCATCGACTCGAGGACGACCTGGTTGGTCGGGTCGCACAGGGTGTCACCGGTGGTGGTGTCCTTGAGGCCGATGACCGCGTAGATGTGGCCAGCGGTCACGTTGGCGACCGGGTTCTCCTTGTTGGAGTGCATCTGGAAGATCTTGCCGATGCGCTCCTTCTTGCCCTTGGTCGAGTTGATGACCTGGGCACCGGACTCGATCGAGCCGGAGTAGACGCGCACGTAGGTCAGACGACCGAAGAACGGGTGCACCGCGACCTTGAACGCGAGGGCCGAGAACGGCTCGGACGCGTCGGGCTTGCGGATGATCTCCTTCTCCTCGTCCTTGACGTCGTGGCCGATCATCGGCGGCACGTCGAGCGGGGACGGGAGGTAGTCGATGACGGCGTCGAGCATCGGCTGGACACCACGGTTCTTGAACGCGGAACCGCAGAGGACCGGGTAGAGCGTGCTGCTCACCGTGAGGGCACGGATGGCTGCCTTGATCTCGGCGACCGAGAAGTCGGTGTCGCCCTCGAGGTAGCGCTCCATGAGGACGTCGTCCGCCTCGGCCACGCGCTCGATGAGCTTCTCGCGGTACTCGGCGGCACGGTCCTGCAGGTCGGCCGGGATCTCTTCGATCTCGTACTTCGCGCCCATCGCGACGTCACCCTTGGCGTCGCCGCGCCAGGTGAGTGCACGCATCTGGACGAGGTCGACGACGCCTTCGAACGAGCTCTCGGAACCGATCGGCAGCTGGAGCACGAGGGGCTCCGCGCCGAGGCGGTTCACGATGGTGTCGACGGTGTAGTAGAAGTCGGCGCCCAGCTTGTCCATCTTGTTGACGAAGCAGATGCGCGGGACGTCGTACTTGTCGGCCTGACGCCAGACGGTCTCGGACTGGGGCTCGACGCCCTCCTTGCCGTCGAAGACGGCGACCGCACCGTCGAGGACGCGGAGCGAGCGCTCCACCTCGACCGTGAAGTCCACGTGACCGGGGGTGTCGATGATGTTGATCTGGTTGTTGTCCCAGAAGCAGGTCGTCGCGGCCGACGTGATCGTGATGCCGCGCTCCTGCTCCTGCGCCATCCAGTCCATCGTGGCAGCGCCGTCGTGGACCTCACCGATCTTGTGCGTGATGCCCGTGTAGAACAGGATGCGCTCGGTCGTCGTGGTCTTGCCGGCATCGATGTGCGCCATGATGCCGATGTTGCGGACCTTGTTCAGGTCGGTGAGCACGTCCTGTGCCACAGGGTTCCTCCGGAAGAGTTGTAGGAGAGGTTGGCGGCCGTCCGGGCGCCGGGGTTCTTGACCACCGGCGCCCGGACGGTGCCGGGACTACCAGCGGTAGTGGGCGAAGGCCTTGTTCGACTCGGCCATCTTGTGCGTGTCCTCGCGGCGCTTGACCGCGGCACCGAGACCGTTCGACGCGTCGAGGATCTCGTTCATGAGACGCTCGGTCATCGTCTTCTCGCGACGGGCCTTGGCGTACGAGGTGAGCCAACGGAGCGCGAGGGTGTTCGCGCGGTGCGGCTTGACCTCGACCGGGACCTGGTAGGTCGAGCCACCGACGCGGCGGCTGCGGACCTCGAGGGTCGGACGGACGTTGTCGAGCGCCTTCTTCAGCGTCACGACGGCGTCCTGCTGGTTCTTGGCGGAAACGCCCTCGAGTGCACCGTAGACGATGCGCTCGGCGAGGCCCTTCTTGCCGTCGAGCAGGATCTTGTTGACGAGCTGGCTGACGATCGGCGCACCGTAGACCGGGTCGGCGACGACGGGACGCTTGGGGGCGGGACCCTTACGAGGCATCTAACTCAACCCTTCTTCGCGCCGTAGCGGCTACGAGCCTGCTTACGGTTCTTGACTGCCTGGGTGTCCAGGGCGCCACGGATGATCTTGTACCGCACACCCGGGAGGTCCTTCACACGACCGCCACGGACGAGCACCATCGAGTGCTCCTGGAGGTTGTGGCCCTCACCGGGGATGTAGGCCGTGACCTCAGTGCCGTTCGAGAGCTTGACACGAGCGACCTTGCGCAGTGCCGAGTTCGGCTTCTTGGGGGTGGTGGTGTAGACGCGGGTGCACACACCACGCTGCTGGGGGTTCGCCTTCAGGGCGGGCGCCTTGGTCTTGGTGACCTTCGGCGTACGACCCTTGCGAACCAGCTGCTGAATAGTAGGCAACTGTTCTCCTGGTTCTTCGCTCGTGCTCTCTGGCCGGCGCGTTCCGCCGGCTTCCTCGTCCCACGCTGAGCACCGCCGGACGGCGGGTGTTCGAGTGGGGGACGGAGTGGTCCGGCTGGGCGATCCCGCTCGCCGGACTTTTCGGGCGCGCCCGAGGGCGCACACCCGGTAGAGACTACCCGCGTAACGGGACGAAATCAATCCGGGTCACCCCGGGAACCGACACCGTCATGAGCCGGTGTCGGAGGACCCGTTGCCCACCGCCGAGCGGAACGTGGCACCGTCGCTCGAGAAGCCGGTGACGTACCCGCTCGCGTTCACGTTGAGCGGCCCCGCGGACGCCGTTCCGGTGCCGGCGGCACCCGAGATGTCGGCCGTGTACTTCGCCCGCCCGAACGTCGTCGTCGTGATCAACCAGCCGTTCGTCGTCCAGTCGCCGACCCGGACGGTGGGCCGCGTCTCGAGTGTCCACTTCTGGTTCGAGTACGTGTACGCGGGGTTCTGCCCGTACGCGTAGAAGCTGCACCCGGCAGGGGCGGCGTCGGTGGAGGCGATGCAGCCGTCCACCCAGGCGTCCACCGCTCGCTTGGCGGCCTGCTGCCCGGCGGCGGTCAGGGTCGTGGTCATCTGCACCGGGCTCGAGGTCGACCGCCCGAACCCGCTGACGCTCGCCGATCCCCCGCTGGCCGTGGTCCACTTGTCGCCGTCGAAGGCGACGTCGTAGGTCCCGGGCAGCGCGCGGAGGCTCACCGTGCCGTCCTTCGCGGTCTTCACGTCCCGGCCGGCGACCGTGACCCCAGCACCGGACGGACCCCGCACGGCGACGTCGACCGATCCGAGCTCCGGGGCCTGCAGCTCCCAGACCGGGAACACACCCCAGTCCGTCCCGGTCTTGTCCAGCGTGAAGGTCGCGGCGACGTCCTGCCCGCCCTGGCGCAGGTAGGCGCGGACCGTCGCGGTGTCGCCCTCTGTCCGCGTCGCGGCGACGCGGTAGCCGGTGACCTTGTCCGATGCCTTCGCGTAGGCGGCTTCACCGAGGAGCACGTCGGTCTTCTCGCGCTCGATGCCCGCGTCGTCGAGGGCGTCGGCCACGCGTCCGGCCGTGAGGTCGTCGAGGAACGCCCGCACCGGACGGTCAGCAGAGTGCGAGGAGGAACCGATCGAGTACCCGACGACCCCGGCGACGAGCAGCAGGACGACCGCCGTGCCGCCCGAGACGATGCCGATGAGCTGACCGCGGCGGAGCTTCCGGCGAGGACGCTGCGGCACCGGCCCGGACATCCCGGGGAACCCGGGGGCTCCTGCGGCGGGCGTTCCGTCGGTGCCACGGATCGAGTCCACCGGCGGGACGGCGCCCCAGCCGCCCTGCTGGTCCGGATCCTGCGCGTGCTGGTCGCTCATCGTTCCCCCGTTGCGTGTGCGTCGTGCCCTGCGAACACTACCGTCCGGCGGGTTCCTCGCCCGCGTTCGTCCGGTCGTGCCCGGAGCGCCCGTCAGGCCCGTCCGGACGCGTCGCGGCAGCGCCCGAGCCGCCAGCGGTCCGCGCCTGGTGTCGGGCCATCGTGATCCCGCCGAGCACCGACAGGACCGCCACCACGACGGACCCGACCACGAACGGCCCGAGGGCGTACCCCGCGGGGAAGACGAGGAGCTCCGTCGCGTCCGAGCGGACGAGCGCGTAGCCCACGGCCCCGATGCCGAGCATGACCAGGTAGACCGTCGCAGCGGCCACCAGGGCCGTCACGCCGGGGTTGCCGTCACGCGCACCCGCCACGGTCGCGAGGAAGACCACCATCGCGGCGCCGACCACCATCGCGGGCCCGAGGTACGGGGTGGCGTCGGGCTGCGAGATGACCTCGACGTCGGCGAGCAGGGCTTCGAAGCCCGTGACGGCGATCACGAGCGCGATGAAGAGGACGGACGTCATCGTCGCGATCAACCACCGGGACATGCGCCGATCGTATCGCCGACCGGCTGGTCAGCGAGCGGGTTCGGCGTGGCCCGTGTCGTCCGCGTGCTCGCGACGGTCCGCCCGGGCGGACTGCTCCTGCGCGGCGGCGACCAGGGCGAGCGCGATCGTCGCCGTGATGATCGGGACGGTCTCCGTCATGGGGGCGGGCGCCGCATCCGGCGTCTTCTCGTCCGTCGCGTCCGTCGCGACCGTCGCGTCCGTCGTGTCCGTCGCGTCGTCGGACTGGAGGCCCGTGGCCGCGTCCGCCTCGGCGGTGTCCTCCGGCTCGTGGTCACGCAGCGCCGGGCCGATGACCGGCAGGACCCCGGTGGTCGCGGCCGGTTCGGCGTGCAGGACCGGCGGCTCGGTGGACACGGATCCGTCGCGCTTCGCCGCGCGACGCGCTCGGCCCATCTTCACCAGGACGACGACGGCGACGATCGCCCAGATCCCGTTGACGATCGTCGAGGGCACGGCGTGGTGTGCGGCGACGTTGATCGCCACCGCGAGGCCACCGACCAGGTTGAACAGCTGGTAGAGCGGGCCGTTCGGGATCTTGCCGGTCGAGAACAAGATGTAACCGGCCAGAACGGTTACGGCACCGAACCAACCGAAGAATTCCACGATTCCGACCAACACGCGCGACTCCGGGCACGACGAGGAACGGCCGGTTCGAGCCGACCGTTCGAGCGGGGATGAACAGCCGCGATCACGGCGTCTGGTGCATCGTAATCACAACGACGGGTGTCGCGGAAGTGGGGTCGGCGTGGCGTGGCCGACCCCGGTCCGTGGGGGCGGGGTCAGCCCTTCGCGGCGGTGTCCGACTCGGCGAGGACGTAGACCGATCCGGAGAGCGACCACGCCTGCGCGTCCATCGGGCTCGCTCCCGAGTCGGAACTCGTCGAGGCGATGCCGGTGACCAGGAACAGCCGCTGCCCGGACTGCACCGCCTTCGTGAAGGCGAGCGCCTGGTCGTACGAGCCCTGCACCGCCACGGTCACCGGGATGACGACGAAGTTCGATCCGTTGATCGCAGCGTCTGTCCGGGCAGTCGGCGCCGTCGGGGTCGGCTCGGCGCTCGGCGTGGCACTCGCCGAAGCCGCCGGCTCCTCGGAGGCCTGGTCGGCTACCGGCTCGTAGGCCTTCGCGTCTCCGACGGTGATCGAGGTCACCGTGACGCCAGCGGCGGTCGCAGCGCCGTTCAGCTCCCGGAGGAGGGCATCCGTCGACGGCGTCGATGGTACCGAGGCGCGGAGCGCGTCCAGCTTCGTCTTCGTCTCGGCGAGTGCGTCGCTCGCCTTCTGGAGCCGAGCGAGCTCGGCCTGGTTCCGGGCGTTCGTGGCGTCGATGTCCGTCTGCTGCGAGGAGTTGTCCGCAGCCTGGGCGAGCTGCGGCTGCACCCCGAGGAACCACGCCCCGGCGAGCACGGCTCCGATCGCGACGAGCGCGACGACGAGCGAGAGGCGGTTGCGGTTCACTTCGACTGCTCCTGTGTGTACTTGCCGTCGAACGCCCGTTCGCCGAGGTGGACCTGGACCGTCGCGGTGTACCCGCCGGAGTCCTCCTGCAACGCGACCGACGTGATGGTCGAGTCCGCGTAGCCCCCGAGCTGCGACAGACGAGCGGTCCAGTCGGGTACCGAGGGGATGGTCGGACTCGACACGGTCAGCTGCATCGATGCGACACGGGCCTTCTCGAGCGGGACCGCCGACTGTGCGAACGTCGTGGTGACGTCGGCGGAGTCGATGGTCATCGAGGTGATGACGACGCCGGCCGGCAGCACGTTCTCGAGCTGCGACAGCGTGCCGTTCCAGTCGATCTCCGTCGACCCCCCGACGGTTCGTGCCGCTTCCAGGAGCTGACTGTCCTGTTCGACCTGCCGGACGTCCGAGAAGCGTTGCTGCTGCCGCAGCAACGACGCCGTCTCGGCCTGCGCCGCGCTCAGCGACGATGCGGTGTCCAGCTGGTGGACCGCCGCTGCACCGACGCCGAGTGCCGCGACGGCCGCCGTGATGAGGACACCGAGCCACGCACGACGTGCGACGCCCCGCTCGCGACGGTCCACGTGGACCTCGGAGGGCAGGAGGTCGACGCGGGGTTCACGACCGGCGATCGAGACCTGCGTGCCGCGAGCACTCCTTCGAGGACGCTCCGGTCGTGCAGCGCCGACCGCGTCGACGGTTCGCGCTTCTGTGACGGTCATGCCGCTCTGCTCCCTACTGCCAGCCCGAAGGCGACCGTGATCGCATCGACGTGGTCGGCGACGTCGCCGGCCGGGATCGATCGTGCGAGTCCGACTCCGTCGAACGCGGCGCCCATCGTGACGGGCAGGCGCGTCTGCTCCGCCAGCGCTTCCCGCATGCCCTGCAGCCGGGTCCCGCCACCGGTCAGCACCACCCGGGTCACGGGTTCCGACGGCCGGGTGTTGACGAAGTAGTTGATCGTGTTCCGCAAGCTCGACGTGAGTTCGTGGACCGAGGCCGTGATCACCGCGACGGCACGGGCATCGTCCGGAGTCCGCGCCGATCCGCCGAGCCCGAGGTGGCGCTTCACGGCCTCGGCCTCGTCGAAGGTGATGTCGAGGGTCCCGACCAGCGCGCGGGAGATGTCGTTGCCCCCCATCGGGATGATCCGGACGAACTGCGGGATCCCGTCGGTCGCGATGACCACGCTCGTGGTGTCCGCGCCGAGCTGCACCACCGCCGCGGTCCCCGGGACACCCTGGCGCCCGAGCAGGACACGGGTGAGGGCGAACGGGATCATGTCGACCCCGATCGGGTTGAGTCCGGCGAGCTGCACCGCCTTGACGTTCGCCAGCACGGCGTCCTTGATGGCTGCGATCAGGAGGCCGTGGACGACGGGGCCGTTCTCGCTCTCCCCCTCGGACACCGGGTAGAAGTCGAGGATCGCTTCGCCGACCGGCACCGGGAGCATCTCCTGCACCTGGAACGGGAGGCTCTCGCGGATCTGTGCCATCGGGGCGAGGGGCACCGTGAGGTCGCGGGAGAGCACACGTTGGTTCCCCATCCCCAGGACGACGTTCTTCGAGCGGAACCGCCCCGTCGACCACAGCTCGCGGAGGGTGGCCGCGACGGTGTTCGGTTCGAGGACCTCGCCTCGGCTCACCGCGTCCTGCGGAGTGGGGACCTCCGCGAAGCGCACCACCGTCGGTTGTGCCTTGTCGGCGTCGACGACCTCGACCGCGCGGATCGACGACCCCGCGATGTCGAGGCCCACGATGCTCTTGCCCATGATGCTGCTTTCGTTGGAGGTGGAGTGGTGGTCGCTCAAGCGACCCCGAGGACCTGGAGGTACCCGGTCCACAGGAGGTCCCCGAAGACGATCCCGAGCCATGCCCCCACCAGCATCGACGGCCCGAACGGCAGCCCACCGCGCCAACGTGCACGGCCGGCGAGGAGGAGCGCGATCGCGACGGTACCGCCCACCAGGAAGGCACCGAAAGCACCCACTGCGAGGGGTCCCCATCCGAGGTACGCGAGGACGAGGCCGAGGACCGCGGCCAGTTTGACGTCGCCGAGACCCATGCCGCCGGGGACCGCCAGCGCGAGACCGAGGTACAGCACACCGGAACCGAGGGCACCGATCGCCGCACGACCGAGAGCGGACCAGTCGCCGTCGGCAGCACTCGCGACGACGAGGAGCACCGCGAGGACGATGCCGGACGGGTAGACGATCGCGTTCGGGAGCGTGTGGGTGGCGATGTCGATCAGGGTGAGTGCGACGCTGATGGCCATCAGGTACAACAACGCGACGAGGACCACGACCTGCGCCACGGTGTCCTCGGTCGCCCCCGCAGGAGAGCGGCCCACGACCACGAAGGCAGTGAGCCCGAACAGGACCGCCGTGATGAGCTCGACGGTGGGGTACCGCGCGGAGATCGGCGTGGAACAGTCACGGCACCGCCCGCGCAGGACGAGCCAGGAGAGCACCGGGACGTTGTCGCGGCGTCGGATCGGGTGCCCGCACGTCGGACATGCGCTCGGTGGCGAGACGACGGACTGGCCCGCTGGCACGCGGTGCACCACGACGTTGAGGAACGAGCCGATGAGCAGTCCGAACACGGCGGCGAGTCCGGGGAGGACGGGGCCGAGCGCCTGGAGACCGGTCATCGGCACCCACCACCGGTCGTGGTCGCGCACGAGCCGCCGGCGGTGTAAGCGGCCTGGACCTCGACCTGCGTCGTGACCCCGTACGAGGTCGACACCGGCTGCAGGAACTTCGGGGGCGCCGTCGTCAGCAGGCGCTGGTCGTAGACGTAGTTCTTCGAGAACCCGGTGTTGCCGGTCGTCGCGACCGCCCCTCGCCAGTTCTGCGCGATCGAACCGATGACCTTGAGGGTGCCGAGCTTCGAGCCGATGTCGTAGTTCTGGTTCCAGAACGTCCCCGCGTTGCTCGCGATCGCCGCCGACACGGTGATCGATTCGCCCGGAGACCGGCTCAGCAGGCCCACACCCGAACTGTTGCAGCGCGAGGTGTCCGTCACGTACCCGACACCCCACTGGTAGGTCGTCGGGTACGAGGTGCAACGGGCGGGGTTGGAGATCTCGACGGCGTTCTGGCCGACGAGCCCGAGCACGTCGTTCGTGGCGCTGAGGTAGGTGATGTCGTCGGTGACCCACACGGTCCCGGATGCCGCGATCGTCATCGCCCCGCTGAACGCCCCGCTGACGAAGACGTCGCCCGCCGTGCAGCTGTACGTGTCGGACGCCGAACCCGTCTGGTACGAGGAACCCGACGATCCCCCGTTGATCCACTCACCTGCGGCCGGGAACCCCTGTCCGTTGTTGAACGGCTGGTTGCTCGTGTTCGTCGCCGAACCGTTCGACCGCACGGTGACCGTGGTGGTGCAGTACGTGTTCGTGTACTTCGACGGGAAGGCCGCACCCCAGGCGTTCACGTTGTTCGACGCGGACGGGATGTCCTGCACGTACATCAGGTTCGAGGGGAGGGTCGGGATGGTGGCACCGGCGGAACTCTGCAGATCCGAGACCGCCCCGCAGAGCGCTGCGGCCTTCGCTGCGTCGTCCGCGGCGAGGACCGCCCCGCTCGAGCTGTTGACCTTGATCTGCGTGGCCCGGGACCACGGCGACCACACGGTCATCTTGCCGTTCCCGAGGAACTTCACGCGGGTCGGTCCGGTGTACATGCAGCCGGGCCGCGGAACCGTCGTGGGGAGGTCGGTCCGCGTCTCCTGCGACATGTTCGTGTTCAGCGCGGGCAGACCGAGGTACGGAACCGCGGTTGCAGCACCGCCGTTGAACGTCCCCGCGCAGGTGCCGCTCGACGGGCGCACCGTCGTGTCGTGCTGTTCGACCGACCCGTTGAACACCGTCGAGCACGCCGAGGTGAAGACGTCGTTGGTCCGGATCGGCCCGTTCAGGGTGTCGGTGCCGGCGAACTGCACCGCCGTGCACTTCCCCGCGACCGATTGCCACTGGTAGGCGGTCGTGCAACCGGTCCCGGTGAGCGCGGGGTTCGAGGACTCGTAGTTGGTGAAGTAGAGGTAGTTGATGAAGCCGTCGCCCTTGAGGTTGGCCACGAGCGACCGGACGCTTCCCCCGGCCTTCCCGGTGACACGGACCCGCAGGACGCCCTTGCCGGAGTAGTCGGAGTTGTCGACCTCGTAGCGGAACCACTGGTCGCTCGAGCCGACGACCGGAGCCCAGTCCGAACCGGAGTTGGTGAAGGCGATGTTCTTGTCGGCGTTGACGAAGGTCGACCCACTCGACTTGCTGAACTGGGCGTTCGCGTTGCCGTAGAGCGCGTAGCCGTTGTCGTTCGAGAGCTTCGACTGGTAGTCGGCGAGCCCCGCGTACGCGGCCGCCATCGCGTTCTGGAAGTTGCGGTCCGACGCGGCCTTGACCGCGCCCGAGGTGGAGACGGCGATCATCGTCGCGACGAGCAGCATCATGACGGTGCCGAAGATGAGCACGTTGCCGAGGACCATGCCGCGCTCGTCGCGCTGGGCCTGCGCGAGGACCGCGCTGATGCGACGGATCATGATGAACCCGCTCCGATGCTGGTGCCGTAGACGACGTTGAAGAGGTACAGGGTGTTCTGCACGTGGGTGTTGCCGCTCGCACCGGCAGTGGTGGAACCGAGTTCCAGGTTCACGCGGACGGCTCGCACGTTGCCCAACTGCGCGGTCGCCAGTGTTCCGTCCGGCTGGGTCGCGAGTGTCTTGCCGTCCGCTCCGAGGTACGAGAACAGCGCGACACCGTCGCTCGTCGGCGAGGCGATCGGACCACCCACCACCAGGCTCCGCGCCGGGGTCTGGGTCGTCGCCGGGAAGGAGTAGAAGCCGTTCGTCGCGGTGCCGTCCCACTGGTCCACGACGAGGCGCTTCGCGTCGTTCAGCGAGTAGCGGATCTGCACGGGCTTGTCGGTGCTGTTGCCGTCGAGGTTGATGTACGCGAAGAACACCACCTGCGTCGGGGCCGCCCGGGTGACCGCAGCGGCGTAGGTGCCGTCAGACTTCGGCAACAGACTCGCGGCGTGCACGTAGCGCGTGATCGAGTTCATCGCGATCGACGCCGTCCGAGCGTTCTGGTCGGAGGACGTGTTCGTCACCCCGGCGCGCAGGGTGGCCGTGAAGAACCCGCCCACGGCGACGAGGATGATCATCGACACGCTGACGGCGACGAGCAGCTCGGACAGCGAGATCCCCGCCTGCTCGCGGTGGAGGCGTCGGAGGGCCCGCATCACGACGTCTGCCCGCGAGGGTCGAGGGTCAGGGTGTTGTCGTAGTTGATGAGCACCAGCGCCGTCTTCTGGTTCACCATGCCGTTGGTCACCGGTTTCACGTTCGAGGCCTTCGACGCGATCTCGTTCTTCGTCGTCGACCCGAACGTCGTCCCGGAGTAGAGCGTCCACGTGCCGAAGGGCAGGGCGATGGTCGCGGTGTCGCCGGCGGAGACCGGGAACCTCATCGTCATGCCGGCGGCGCAGCCGGGGTCGCCGGCGGCCGGGTTCGCCGACGAGACGGCAGTGATGTAGCGGTCCTTCACACCGGTGACGGTCGCGACGCCCATCATCACGGAGGCCGACGATGGCTTGCCGGGAGCAGTGGCGACCGACGGCGGGCTCACACCGATCGCGTTGGCCGCGTTCGGTGTCGACCAGGACGAGGGGTTCGGACTGAGGCAGCTCGTCGCACTCCCGGTGCTGTTGGAGTACGGGCCGGCGTAGACGGTGTAGCCCGAGGCGAACGGGAACACCGGCAACGACGGCTGTGAACTCGAGGTGATGTTGAGCGAGGTGCTGGCCAGGTCCCACGGCTTGACGACGTCCAGCCCGCCGGCCGTGCTCGACAGCGTCGTGGGCATGTTGGTCGGGATCATCGCCTTGGAGCCGGCTGCGTACTGCAGGGTCAGCTGACTCGACTGGTCGTACACGAACGGGACGGGCGAGCTCGCGCCGGCGGTCACCGAGATCGGCGATTGCACGGACGGCTGCTGCTGGTTCGTGTCGATGCCGCCGGTGACGCTCGCAGAGACCGCGTAGTCGCCCTGCGACACGTTCACCGCGTACGAGCAGCCCTGTGCGTCGGTCGGGAGGACCGCCGCCGTCAGTGCTGCACCGCCACCGCCGCTGACGGGGGTGATCGTGATCCCGACACCCTCGTAGGGCGCGCCGGAAGCGGTGGTGACCGAGATGATCACGGTGCCGTACCCGGGGTCGGTGACCGCGTCGCTCGGCGCGATCGCTGACGAGACGGACGTGGTGCTGGAACCGCCGCGCGGGTTCGGCCAGGTCACGGTCTCGACGACGCTCTTGTAGGCGAGCTTGCCGTTCGAGGTCCCGCACGCGCCGGTCGCGCCGTCGCTCTGCACCCAGCTGACCTTCCGGTCGATCGCGTACTCGACGCCCCCGATGGTCTTCGTGTTGTCCGGACCGGACTTGCTGAGGACCCGGAAGATGCCGCCGGTGGAGGCGGCCGCGGTCTGGCGGAGGGTGTCGATGTCCTGCGAGGCGAGGGCGACCGCGGTCTCGCGACCGCGATTGGTCTGCGTGAGCTGGAGGCTGTTCGCGATGCCGTAGGCGATCCCGATCGACATGACCGCGAACACCATCATGGCGACCATGACCTCGATGATGGAGAAGCCGGCTTCGGCGTCGTGCCGGTACAGCCGGTCGTGCAGTCGCTGGAACATGGTCACCTCCTCGTGCAGCATCGGAGCAGAAGGGCGGCCCGTCGTCCGACGGGCCGCCCTCAGGAACAGATCAGGATCAGCAGGTGCCCTTGGCGGCAGCCAGCGCGTCGGTGATCTTGAAGTCGGTCTTCGTGGCGCCGGTGCCCTGGATGCAGAAAGCCGTCGTGGAGGTCGCCTTGTAGGTCAGTACGTTGTCCTGGCTGCTGGTGTAGCCGTACTGTCCGAGCGTCGCTTGCGTGAAGTCAGTGGCGGCGGGCAGCTTGCCGTTGTTGTCCGTCTGGTAGGCGATGACCGCGGTCTTCGCGTTCGCGAGGTCCGACTTGACCGAGGCGTCCTTCGCGTTGTTCTGCACGTTCAGGTACACCGGGATGGCGATGGCGGCGAGGATGCCGATGATGATGACGACGACGAGGAGCTCGATGAGCGTGAAGCCCTTCTCCTTGTCCTCGAGGAGACCCTTGCGGCGAGCGTCGAGCTTGCCCATGAGAGCGAAGTACATGGTGGTTCCGTTCTTGGGGGAATGCGATGGGAGAATGTGCCGGGGAGTGCTCCGCCGCCGCTGACAAGAGTATTCAGCGGCGATTCGGGGTGGAATCCCGAGAACGGGGGGTCCGGGCCCTCCGAATTACCCCCAGTAACGGGGGTCTTCCATCGCGCTTCACCCCCACACGAGGGGCGATTCTTACTTCACCAACGACGTGATCTGGAAGATCGGGAGGTAGAGCGCGATGATCATGCCACCGACGACGACGCCGAGGAATGCGATGAGGAGCGGCTCGATCAGGGCAGTCAGCGACTCGGTCGTCGACTCGACTTCGGAGTCGTAGAAGACCGCGATCTTCTCGAGCATGATCTCCAGCGAACCGGCGTCCTCGCCGACAGCGACCATTTGCGAGACCATTGCCGGGAAAATGCTTTCCCGGGCCAACGGCGCCGCAATTGATTCACCTTTTCGGACGTCTTCCGCAACGCGCTCGAGTGCTTTCTGGACCACGAAGTTGTTCGACACCTGACCGACGATCGACAATGCCTGCAGAATCGGCACGCCAGCGCCGATCATGTTCGAGAAGTTCCGCGCGAACCGCGCGATGACGATCTTGCGGGTCAGTCCACCGAACACCGGCAGGCGGAGCATGATCGGGTCGCGGAAGCTCCGGAAGCGATCCGTGTTCTTGTTCGCCCGGAACCACAGCCAGCCGACGATCACGGCGACCGCCAGGACCGGTGCGAGCCAGCGCATCGCGTGCGACAGGGTCACCAGGACCTGCGTCGGCAACGGCAGCTGCCCGCCGAGCGACGAGAACATGTCCTGGAAGATCGGGACGATGAAGATGAGCATGATCACGACGGCCGCAAGTGACATGCACAGCACGACCACCGGGTAGGTCATCGCCGACTTGATCGTCGAGCGGAGCTTGTGCTCCTTCTCGAAGTTCGTCGCGATGGAGTCCATGGCCTGGTCGAGGAAGCCGCCGGTCTCCCCCGCACGGATCATGTTGATCATGATCGGCGGGAAGTCGACCGGGTACTTCGCGACGGCGTCGGAGAACGAGACGCCGCGCTCGACGTCGTCACGGACCTTGCCGAGGATGTCCTTGAGCTTCTTGTTCTCGGTCTGGTCGGACAGGATCGTGAGGGTCCGCAGCAGCGAGAGGCCCGAGGTGAGCATCGTCGAGGCCTGCCGCGACATGATCGCGAGGTCCTTGAGCCCGACGCCCTTCTCGAACCCGGGGATCTTGATCTCGGTCTGCAGCCCGGTGCCGGCCTTCGCCTCGGTGATGGCGATCGGCGAGACGCCCATCCCGCGGAGGCGCTGGACGACGGCCCCTTCGGACGCGGCGTCGAGGCGGCCCTTCACGAGCTTGCCGGCGCCGTCGCGCCCGCGGTAGTCGAACGCGAGTGACATCAGTAGCCTCCGGAGAACTTGTCGCCGAAGTCGATGCCGCTGGCGGCGATCGCGGCGGCCGAGGAGTCGGACGGGGACTCGACGCGCTGGACGAGCCGGTCGAAGCCCTCTTCGTCGTGGACCTTCTCCATCGCGGCCTTGCGCGAGATGGTGCCGACGTTGACCAGTTCGGCGAGGTCCTGGTCCATGGTGTGCATGCCGAGGTCACGGCCGGCCTGCATGGCGGAGGTGATCTGGTACGTCTTGCCCTCGCGGATGAGGTTGCCGATGGCCGGGGTGATCGTCATGATCTCGGTGGCGACGACCCGACCGACACCGTTGGCCTTCGGGACGAGGGTCTGGCAGACGACGCCCTGCAGGGTGGCCGCGAGCTGGGTGCGGATCTGCCCCTGCTGGTGCGGCGGGAAGACGTCGATGACGCGGTCGATCGTGCCGGGTGCGCTCTGCGTGTGCAGGGTGGCGAACACCAGGTGACCGGTCTCGGCGGCGGTGAGCGCGACGGAGATGGTCTCGAGGTCGCGGAGCTCACCGATCAGGATGACGTCGGGGTCCTGCCGCAGCACGTGCTTGAGCGCGGAGGCGAAGGAGTGGGTGTCGGCGCCGACCTCGCGCTGGTTGATGATCGACCGCTTGTGGTCGTGCATGAACTCGATCGGGTCCTCGACCGTCACGATGTGGTCGGCACGGCTCTCGTTGACCAGGTCGATGAGCGCGGCGAGGGTGGTCGACTTGCCCGAGCCGGTCGGGCCGGTGACGAGGACCAGGCCACGGGGCAGGCCGGCGAAGTCGCCGACGTGCGCGGGGATGCCGAGCTGCTTGAGCGTCTTGATCCTGGTGGGGATGATGCGGAACGCCGCACCCCAGTTGCCGCGCTGCTGGTAGTAGTTCACGCGGAAGCGGTACTCCGGCGACAGCGAGTACGCGAAGTCGAGTTCCTGGTCGTGGTCGAACTGCCCGGCCTGTTCGACGGACAGCAGCGTCTTCAGTGCCGCGATGACCTTGCCACGCGACCACGCGCCTCCCGGTACGGCCGGTCGGAGCGAGCCGTCGACGCGGACGGTGGGCGGGGCGTCGGCCGTGACGTGCAGGTCGGAGGCCCCCTGGTAGACGACCTGCGCCAGTGCGGTGATGAGGTCGGGGTCGGCGACCTCGCGCGCGTGCCGGGCGAAGTCGATGTCACCGGCCGATGCCGCGGTGGGGGCGGGAACCGGAGCGGGTGCCGCCGGTGCGGCGTGGTGGGCGCCGCTGTAGGCGATGGCCGGCAGCTGCTGGGTCGCCGGCTCGGCGTACCCGTAGGTGGCGGTCGAGGACGGCACCGCGGCGGGCGGCGTCGCCGGAGCGGAGGCGGACTGTGCCACGGGCGCAGCGACCGGACCACCCACGGGCCCGGCGACCGGGCTGGCCACGGGCATGCCGGTGGGCGCGGGCCACACCGCCGAGTCGTCCGTCAGGTCGTAGACCTGCTCGGGCGGGGCGGCAGCAGCCGCGGCCAGACGCGCGGCACGGCGGGAGCCGACCTCGGCGCCGGGGGTGCCGGGGTGCCATCCGGCGACGGGCTCGTCGCCGGGCATGGTGATGTCGTACACGGAGTCGGTCATCTGCTCGTCCTGTTCCCCGGTCACGCGACGACGCGCAGGATCTCGTCGACGCTCGTCATGCCGAGCTTGACCTTCTCGAAGCCGTCCTGGCGGAGCGTGAGCATGCCCTGCTGCTGGGCGACGCGACTGATCTCCGCGCTCGAGGCGCGACCGACGGCGAGCCGCTCGATCTCCTCGGTGACGGTCATGACCTCGTGCAGGGCGATGCGGCCGCGGTAGCCGGTGTTCGAGCACACCGCGCAACCGACCGGGGCGAAGAACGCGGGCATCTCGTCGCCTGGGGCCAGGAACCCGAGTGCCCGGAGCTGCTCGATCTCGTACACGGCGGGCGCCTTGCACCGGTCGCACAGCCGGCGGGCGAGCCGCTGGGCGACGACGGAGTCGAGGGCGGACCCGACCAGGAACGGTTCGATGTCCATCTCGGTCAGGCGGGTCACGGCCGACGGCGCGTCGTTGGTGTGCAGCGTCGAGAGCACGAGGTGCCCGGTGAGCGACGCCTCGATCGCGATCTGCGCGGTCTCGTGGTCGCGGATCTCACCGAGCAGCACGACGTCGGGGTCGGACCGGAGGATCGAGCGGAGCGCGGACGCGAACGTCAGGCCGGCCTTCGGGTTGACCTGCACCTGGTTGATGCCGGCCATCCGGTACTCGACCGGGTCCTCGACCGTGATGACGTTGATCTCGGGCTTCGCCACGGCGTTGAGGGTCGTGTACAGCGTCGTCGACTTGCCCGAACCGGTGGGACCGGTGACCAGGATCATGCCGTAGGGCTTCGAGTAGGACCGCTGGTACGCCTGGAAGTTCTGCTCGAGGAGGTTGAGGTCCTTGAGGGTCAACGAGGTGTTCGTGTTGTCGAGGATCCGCATGACGACCTTCTCACCCCAGACGGTGGGCAGCGTCGCGACGCGGAGGTCGATCTGCCGGCCGCCGTGCCGCACGGACATGCGGCCGTCCTGCGGCTTGCGACGCTCGGCGATGTCGATGTCGCTCATGATCTTCAGGCGGCTGATCACGCCGTTCTGGATGTTCTTCGGCGCCGGCGCCATCTCGTGCAGCACGCCGTCGATGCGGTACCGGATCCGGACCTCGTGCTCGCCGGGCTCGATGTGGATGTCGGACGCGTGGTCCTGGATGGCCTGCGACACGAGCAGGTTCACGAAGCGGACGATCGGCACGTCGTCGAGGGCACCGTCGGCGATGTCGACCTGCGCCTTCGAGGTCGTCGACGCTTCTTCTTCGAGCGACGACGTCAGGTCGTTCAGCTCGTCGTCGGCGCGCAGGTACCGGTCGAGGGCAGCGACGAGGTCACGCTCCTCGACCTGCAGCGGCTTGATCGCCCGGCCGGACGCCGTCCGGGCGTCGTCGATGGCGAGCACGTTCGTGGGGTTCACCATCGCGAGGATGAGCAGGTCGCCCTCGAACCCGACACCGAGCACGCCGTGGCGACGGCACAGTGCCGCCGGCAGGATCGACACCGCGGTGCCGTCGACGGGGTAGTCGCTCAGCGGCACGGTGCGGGAGTTGTTCGAGGCGGCGCGGGCGGTGATGAACTGGGCCTCGCTCACGACGCCCTGGTCGACCAGGCCGCGGATGGCGCGCTCGTCGAGGTCCTCGTCACCCGTCATCGCATCGAGGTGCTCGATCGGCAGGGCGCCGTTCAGGATGAGGATCTCGGACAGGGTCGCCATGAGTCCCGTGCCTCCTTGGACTCGCGCACGGCGAGACGTCGTCGGGTGATGCGCCACCAGGGATGTGGCGCCCGACCACGCTACTTCTGGGGCCCTCGCCGACCGCAGTCCCAGAAAGAGGGGGCGGAGGGGGTCCGGCTGCACCCAGAACTGGGGTCCACGACCGGTTCGGCCCCGGTCCGGGGGACGCCTCGGCCGGTTCGCGGTGGTCGTCGGAGGGTGCATGTCCGCCAGCCTCCCGGACCCCGCACCGTTCCCGGAGTCCTGGCGAGCAGCCCGTGGAGAACGTCGGCGTCACACGGGGGTGTGGAGGAACAAGGCCACCGTCCGACGCGGGCCGGACAGCGCGGCACCGCGGAATCCCTCTCGACGCGCGCCCCCACCCGGGCACATGATGAGTCATGGACATCACGAGCGTGACCGTGGGGTTGCCCGTCAGCGACATCGAGGCGTCCTGCCTCTGGTACGGCGCGGTCTTCGAGCGCACCGAGCCGGACCTCGAGCCCGAGGACGGCGTCGCCGAGTACGAGGTCGGCGGCATCTGGATCCAGCTCTACGTCGACGAACAGGCCGAGGAGAACCCGGTCAGCGTCCGCTTCGGCGTCGACGACGTCGCCGCGCAGCACGCACGCATCGGCGCGCTGGGCATCGACATCGGCCCCGTCGAGTGCGTCGACGGGGCGGTCGACTGGTTCGACGTCCGCGACCCCGACGGCAACGTGCTGAGCCTGTTCTCGCTGGTCGACGAGACCGGTCGCGGTTCCGGCCGCGACAACGGCGCGGGCCGCGCGCTCTAGCCGCGACCCCACGGCGGACGGGAGGCCCGTGGCAGCCCCGCACCGCGCCTCCAGGCCGTCACGTGGTGACGACACGACGAAGGCCCCGCCTCCTTGCGGAGACGGGGCCTTCGTGGGATCACATCAGGCTCAGTTGTACGTGCCCGGCGTGAAGTCGTCCGACGAGAAGCTGTCGAAGTCGACGAAGCTCAGGTCGGCGTCCGAGAACGACGAGTCGTCAGCGAAGATGCGGTTGGGGTACCGCTCCGCCTTCGCCTCTTCGGTCGCGTTCACGTCCACGTCACGGTACCGGCTGAGGCCCGTCCCGGCGGGGATGAGCTTACCGATGATGACGTTCTCCTTGAGGCCGACGAGGTGGTCCTGCTTGCCCTCCATGGCTGCCTGCGTGAGCACGCGGGTGGTCTCCTGGAAGGAAGCGGCGGACAGCCACGACTCGGTCGCGAGGGACGCCTTCGTGATGCCCATGACCTCCTGGCGAGCCGAGGCGGTCTTGCGACCCTCCTGCAGCGCCGCACGGTTCAGCGCGTTGTAGCGCGACCGGTCGACGAGCTCACCCGGCAGCAGGTCGGTGTCGCCGTGGTCGACGACGGTGACCTTGCGGAGCATCTGGCGGACGATGACCTCGATGTGCTTGTCGTGGATCGGCACACCCTGCGAGCCGTAGACGTCCTGCACACCGTTGACCAGGTGCTTCTGGACCTCTCGGACACCCTTGACCCGGAGGACTTCCTTCGGGTCGACGGTGCCGGCGATGAACTGCTCGCCGAGCTCGACGTGCTGGTTGTCCTCGATGAGGAGCGTCGCACGCTTGAGCACCGGGTAGATGAACGGCTCGTCGCCGTTGTCCGGCGTGAGGATGATCCGACGACCCTTGTCCGTGTCCTCGACCACGACGCGGCCGGGGGCCTCGGCGATCGGGGACGCGCCCTTGGGGGTACGCGCCTCGAAGAGCTCCGTGACACGCGGCAGACCCTGGGTGATGTCGTCGGCCGAGGCCGAACCACCCGTGTGGAAGGTACGCATCGTCAGCTGGGTACCGGGCTCACCGATGGACTGGGCGGCGATGATGCCGACCGCCTCGCCGATGTCGACGAGGTTGCCCGTGGCGAGCGAACGGCCGTAGCACTTCGCGCAGACACCGACGGCGGACTCGCAGGTCAGGACCGAGCGCACCTTGATGCTCTCGACACCGGCTGCCAGCAGCTTCTCGAGGAGCACGTCACCGACGTCCTCACCGGCTTCGGCCACGACCGTGCCCTGTGCGTCCACGGCCTCGGTGGCCAGGGTGCGGGAGTACACGGTGTTCTCGACGCGCGGGTCGCGGACGAGCTTGCCGTCGGCGTCCACGGTCGCGATCGGCAGCTCGAGGCCACGCGTCGTGCCGCAGTCGTCCTCACGGATGATGACGTCCTGCGACACGTCCACGAGACGACGGGTGAGGTACCCGGAGTCCGCGGTACGGAGCGCGGTGTCGGCAAGACCCTTACGAGCACCGTGGGTGGCGATGAAGTACTCCGCCACGGTCAGGCCCTCGCGGTACGAGTTGATGATCGGGCGGGCGATGATCTCGCCCTTCGGGTTGTTCACCAGACCACGCATACCGGCGATGTTGCGGACCTGGAGCCAGTTACCACGAGCACCGGACGACACCATGCGGTTGATGGTGTTGTCGACCGGGAAGTTGTCGCGCATCTCCTGCGCGATCTCGTTCGTGGCCTCGGTCCAGATCTTGATCAGGTCGGCGCGACGCTCGGAGTCGGTGATCAGACCCTTGTCGAACTCGCCCTGCACCTTGGCGGCCTGGATCTCGTAGCCCGCGATGATCTCCTTCTTGCGAGGAGGCGTCACGACGTCCGACAGGGCGACGGTCACACCGGAGCGGGTGCCCCAGTAGAAGCCGGCGTCCTTGATCCGGTCCAGCGCAGCGGCCGTCTCGGTCTTGGAGTAGCGCTCGGCGAGGTCGTTGACGATCGCGGAGAGCACGCCCTTGTCCGTGACCTTCTGGACGAACGGGTAGTTCGCCGGCAGGGTCTCGTTGAAGAGCGCACGGCCCAGGGTCGTCTCGAGCAGCACGGTGTCGCCCTGCTCGTAGCCCTCGGGTGCTTCACCCTCGGCGAAGTGGACACCCGTCATGCGGATCTTCACCATCGCGTTGAGGTGCAGCGTGTGCTGGTCGTTCGCCAGGATCGCCTCGGCCACCGACGAGAACGCACGGCCCTCGCCCACGGCGCCCTCGCGGACGGTCGTGAGGTGGTGCAGACCGATGATCATGTCCTGTGCGGGCAGGGTCACCGGGCGGCCGTCGGACGGCTTCAGGATGTTGTTCGAGGCGAGCATCAGGATGCGGGCCTCGGCCTGGGCCTCGACCGACAGCGGCAGGTGCACGGCCATCTGGTCGCCGTCGAAGTCCGCGTTGAACGCAGCACAGACGAGCGGGTGGAGCTGGATGGCCTTGCCCTCGACGAGCTGCGGCTCGAACGCCTGGATGCCCAGACGGTGCAGCGTCGGCGCACGGTTCAGCAGGACGGGGCGCTCGCGGATGATCTCCTCGAGCACGTCCCACACCTGCGGACGCGAACGCTCGACCATGCGCTTGGCCGACTTGATGTTCTGCGCGTGCGACAGGTCGATGAGGCGCTTGATCACGAACGGCTTGAAGAGCTCGAGCGCCATCTGCTTGGGCAGACCGCACTGGTGCAGCTTCAGCTGCGGGCCGACGATGATCACCGAACGGCCCGAGTAGTCGACGCGCTTGCCGAGCAGGTTCTGGCGGAAACGACCCTGCTTGCCCTTGAGCATGTCGCTCAGGGACTTCAGGGCGCGGTTGCCGGTACCCGTGACCGGACGTCCACGACGACCGTTGTCGAACAGCGCGTCGACCGCTTCCTGCAGCATGCGCTTCTCGTTGTTCACGATGATCTCGGGGGCACCGAGGTCGAGCAGGCGGCGGAGACGGTTGTTGCGGTTGATCACACGACGGTAGAGGTCGTTGAGGTCCGACGTGGCGAAACGGCCACCGTCGAGCTGCACCATCGGGCGCAGCTCCGGCGGGATGACCGGCACGACGCCGAGCACCATCGCGGCCGGCGAGTTGCCGGTGGCGAGGAAGGAGCTGACGACGCGCAGACGCTTGATCGCGCGGATCTTCTTCTGGCCCTTGCCCTCGGCGATCTGCAGACGCAGCGCCTCGGCCTCGGCGGCCAGGTCGAACGCCTCGAGCCGGAGCTTGATCGCCTCGGCGCCCATGTAGGCGTCGAAGTAGATCCCGAACCGGTCCTGGAGCTCGTGGAAGACGGCGTCCTCGGGCTTGAGGTCGCCCACCTTGAGGTTGCGGAAGTCCTCCCACACACGCTCGAGACGGGTGATGTCCTCGTCGAACGACTTGCGGACCTGGGACATCTCCTTCTCGGCGGTGTCCTTGGTACGGCGCTTGACGTCGGCCTTCGCACCCTCTTCCTCAAGGGCTGCGAGGTCGTCCTCGAGCTTCTTGAGGCGGTCGGCGATGATCGAGTCGCGCTGGCCCTCGAGGGTCTTGATCTCGAGACGCATCTCGTTCTCGAGACCCGGCATGTCCGCGTGACGGCCCTCTTCATCGATGTCGATGATCATGTACGCCGCGAAGTAGATGACCTTCTCGAGGTCCTTCGGCGCCATGTCGAGGAGGTACCCGAGGCGCGACGGGACGCCCTTGAAGTACCAGATGTGCGTGACGGGGGCAGCGAGCTCGATGTGGCCCATGCGCTCACGACGGACCGAGGACTTGGTGACCTCGACGCCGCAGCGCTCGCAGACGATGCCCTTGAACCGGACACGCTTGTACTTGCCGCAGGCGCACTCCCAGTCGCGGGAAGGACCGAAGATCTGCTCGCCGAACAGACCGTCCTTCTCGGGCTTCAGGGTGCGGTAGTTGATGGTCTCCGGCTTCTTGACCTCGCCGTACGACCACTGACGGATGTCCTCGGCGGTCGCGAGGCCGATCCGAATGGCGTCAAAGGAAGTTGCTTCGAGCAATGTTCTTCTCTCTTGCTGATTCAGGCTTCGATGTACGGGCGGGATCAGATGTCGTCGACAGAGGACGACTCGAACCGCGAGGAGATGTTGATGCCCAGCTCCTCCGCAGCGCGGAAGACCTCGTCATCGTTGTCGCGCAGGCTGACCGCCTGGCCGTCGGCCGAGAGGACCTCGACGTTCAGGCAGAGCGACTGCATCTCCTTCATGAGGACCTTGAAGGACTCGGGGATGCCGGGTTCCTGGATGTTCTCGCCCTTGACGATCGCCTCGTAGACCTTCACGCGGCCGAGGATGTCGTCGGACTTGATCGTCAGGAGCTCCTGGAGGGCGTAGGCGGCACCGTACGCTTCGAGCGCCCACACCTCCATCTCACCGAATCGCTGTCCACCGAACTGCGCCTTACCACCCAGCGGCTGCTGCGTGATCATCGAGTACGGACCGGTCGAACGCGCGTGGATCTTGTCGTCGACCAGGTGGTGCAGCTTGAGGATGTACATGTAGCCGACCGAGACGGGCTCCGGGAACGGCTCGCCGGAGCGGCCGTCGAAGAGCTGCGCCTTGCCGGACGAGCCGATCAGGCGCTCGCCGTCGCGGTTCGGGAGGGTCGAGTCGAGGAGGCCCTCGATCTCGCGCTCGTACGCACCGTCGAACACCGGGGTGGCGACCTTGGTGCCGGGCTCGGCGCTGTGCGCTGCCTCCGGCAGGTTCTCGGCCCAGTCCTGGATGCCCTCGACGTTCCAGCCCTGCTTGGCGAGCCACCCGAGGTGGATCTCGAGCACCTGGCCGAAGTTCATGCGGCCGGGGACGCCGAGCGGGTTGAGGACGATGTCGACGGGGGTGCCGTCGGCGAGGAACGGCATGTCCTCGACCGGGAGGATGGTCGAGATGACGCCCTTGTTGCCGTGACGACCGGCGAGCTTGTCACCCGCGGTGATCTTGCGCTTCTGGGCGATGTAGACGACCACGCGCTGGTTGACGCCCGAGCCGAGCTCGTCGTCGCCGTCCTGCGAGTCGAACACCTTGACGCCGATGATCGTGCCCTCTTCACCGTGGGGCACCTTGAGCGAGGTGTCGCGGACTTCGCGCGACTTCTCGTTGAAGATGGCACGGAGCAGACGCTCCTCGGCGCTCAGCTCGGTCTCGCCCTTCGGCGTGACCTTGCCGACGAGGATGTCGCCGGGGCGGACCTCGGCACCGATGCGGATGATGCCGCGCTCGTCGAGGTCGGCCAGCAGGTCCGGGCTGACGTTGGGGAGGTCACGGGTGATCTCCTCCTTGCCGAGCTTGGTGTCGCGGGCGTCGACCTCGTACTCCTCGATGTGGATCGAGGAGAGCGTGTCGTCCTTGATGAGGTTCTGCGACAGGATCATCGCGTCCTCGTAGTTGTAGCCCTCCCACGGCATGAACGCGACGAGGAGGTTCTTGCCGAGCGCGAGCTCGCCGTTCTCCGTCGCGGGACCGTCGGCGATGACCTCGCCCTGCTCCACGCGCTCGCCTGCGGAGACGATGACGCGGTGGTTGTAGCTCGTGCCCTGGTTGGAGCGGTCGAACTTGCGCAGGTAGTAGGTCTGCGTGCCGCCCTCGTCGAGCTGCAGGGTGACGGCGTCGGCCGAGACCTCGGAGACGACACCGGCCTTGTCGGCGGTGACGACGTCGCCGGCGTCGATGGCCGTGTAGCCCTCCATGCCGGTGCCGACGAGCGGCGACTCCGAACGGAGCAGGGGGACGGCCTGACGCTGCATGTTCGCACCCATGAGGGCGCGGTTCGCGTCGTCGTGCTCGAGGAACGGGATGAGCGACGTCGCGACCGACACCATCTGGCGCGGGGAGACGTCCATGTAGTCGACCTCGTCCTTGGCGACGAGTTCGACCTCGCCACCCTTCTTGCGGACGAGCACCTTGTCGTCGGCGAAGTGGAAGTCGTTCGTCAGCGGGGCGTTGGCCTGCGCGACGACGAAGTCGTCCTCTTCCGAAGCGGTGAGGTAGTCGATGGTCTTCGTGACCTCGCCGTCGACGACGCGACGGTACGGGGTCTCGATGAAGCCGAAGGAGTTGATCCGACCGAACGACGCGAGCGAACCGATCAGGCCGATGTTCGGGCCTTCCGGGGTCTCGATCGGGCACATGCGGCCGTAGTGCGACGGGTGGACGTCACGGACCTCGACGCCGGCACGCTCACGGGACAGACCACCCGGGCCGAGGGCCGAGAGACGACGCTTGTGCGTCAGGCCCGCGAGCGGGTTGTTCTGGTCCATGAACTGCGACAGCTGGGACGTTCCGAAGAACTCCTTGATCGCGGCGACGACCGGACGCACGTTGATGAGCGTCTGGGGCGTGATCGCCTCGATGTCCTGCGTGGTCATGCGCTCGCGGACGACGCGCTCCATGCGGGACAGACCCGTGCGGACCTGGTTCTGGATGAGCTCGCCGACTGCGCGGATGCGACGGTTGCCGAAGTGGTCGATGTCGTCCACGTCGAGGCGCAGCTGCACCGGCTCGCCGTCACGGACGCCGTCGATCGTGGTGCGCTCAGCGTGCAGCGACACCAGGTACTTGATCGTCGCGACGATGTCCTTGACGGTGAGCACCGAGTCGGACAGCGGGGCGTCCATGCCGAGCTTGCGGTTGACCTTGTAGCGGCCGACCTTCGCCAGGTCGTAACGCTTCGGGTTGAAGTAGAAGTTGTCGAGGAGCGCACGCGCGGCCTCGGCAGCGACCTGCTCGCCCGGACGGAGCTTGCGGTAGATGTCCTTGAGCGCCTCTTCCTTCGTGAGGACGGCGTCCTTCTCGAGGGTCGACTCGATCGACGCGAAGCCCTGGAACTCGTCCATGATCTCTTCGCTCGTCAGGCCGAGGGCCTTGAGGAAGACGGTCACGGACTGCTTGCGCTTGCGGTCGATGCGCACGCCCACCTGGTCGCGCTTGTCGATCTCGAACTCGAGCCAGGCACCACGCGACGGGATGATCCGCGCCGAGTAGATGTCCTTGTCGGAGGTCTTCTCCTGCTGGCGCTCGAAGTACACGCCGGGCGAACGGACGAGCTGCGACACGACGACGCGCTCGGTGCCGTTGATGATGAACGTGCCGCGTTCGGTCATGAGCGGGAAGTCGCCCATGAAGACCGTCTGCGTCTTGATCTCACCCGTCATGTGGTTCATGAACTCGGCGTTGACGTACAGCGGAGCGGCGTAGGTCTTGCCGCGCTCCTTGCAGTCGTCGATCGAGTACTTCGGGTCTTCGAGCTCCGGCGCGGTGAACGAGAGCTGCATGGTCTCGCCGAGGTCCTCGATCGGGGAGATCTCCTCGAAGATCTCCTCGAGCCCCGAGTGCAGCGCGAGGTCGGTACGACCCTGCTCCTGCCCTTCGGCGAGGCGGGCCTTCCAGACGTCGTTGCCGACGAGCCAGTCGAAGCTCTCCGTCTGGAGTGCGAGCAGATCAGGAACCGTGAGGGTGTCCGTGATCTTGGCGAACGAGAGTCGCGAGTGGTTGCGACCGTTCTTGGGGTTGGTGGATGCGTTGGGCGCAGCAGCCAAGGGTGTGACCTCCGGTAGGCCCCGTCGGGCCGACACTGACGAGCAGTGTGTAGGTGAGTGGATTGATCGCTCGGCGAACCCTGAGATGCAAGCCCTGCGACCACGCCGACGCGTGCCTGACGCGGAACGTCGGTGCACGTGTGGGATGATCTCCGTGAGCGGTACCCGCCGCCATATACGGGTCCGGCTGCACCAGGGCGAGATGAGTTTCTGTCTCAGAACTCTGCGTCGACCGCAATATGACGACACGGATGCCAGGGAGCGCGAACTGTCATCATAGTTCGCTCCGTGGCGCGCTGTCCAGTCCCGGCTTGACCGGATTCGGCAGTGGCGTGTATAAGCCGCCACACACCGCTTCCATTCCCGTGCTCAGCCGGGTCCGTGCTCAGCCGAGCCCCTGATCAACCGAGACGCTCGCGCTCGACGTGATCCGCGCCTCCCGGCCCGCCCGGCAGTCCTGCCAGCGCACGGAACGCGTCCTCCGGTCGACGCGTGCGGACGAACGTGACCCGGCCCCGGTCGTCCGTGAGCTCGATGCCGAGCCCCGGCGTGAGGATGAGCGCGCGCACGCCGCGACGGATCCGCAGGCCGACACCGCCGTAGGTGGCCGCGTCCGCCTCGACCAGGCGGACGTCGGTGATCCGCCGGCGCGGGATGCGCCGCGGCGGGAGCGGACGGAAGTGCAGGGTCACGTGCCGCTCGGTGACGGTGAACCCGGCACGCGCGAGCAGGAGCAGCGCCCCGAGGGCGACGGCGAGCAGGGCCGGCACCAGCAGGGCGACCTCCGGCGCGTCCCCGGGCCAGCCGAGCACGGCGGCGGACAGGCCGGCGCCGCCGACGAGCAGCGCCGTGCCGACGACCCGCATCCAGGTGGGTGCGGTCTCGCGGTCGGCGTGGAACGGCAGGGAGGCCCGGATCACCCGGGTGGGTCGGGTGGGTCGGGTGCCGGCCCGGCGGGTGTCCGGGGTGGTGGAACGAGCGGTGGGCACGCTCATGGTGTCGGCGGTCATGACGGAGGTCTCCTGCGGCGGATCAGCAGTGGTGCACTCGTCATCGGGTGCGGTGCGTTCGACGGCCAGCGCGCGCGGGTGGCCGGAGGGGTGGCGCGCAGCAGCACGCCGACGACGCGCACGCTCGAGCGGTGGGGGCGCTCACGGGCACGTCGTGGTCACGGTGTCCGGGCGGACGCGTGGTGTGTGGGGCACACACGCATCGACGCTCTGGCGTCGTGACGACAGGCGTCAACGGTACGCAACGAGTCTTGGCGTCCGCTGGTCGTCCATGTGTACGCATTCACGTGTCCGCGGTGCGTCGCCTGGGGACGACGGGGTGCTGCTGACGGTCAGCGCAGGACGCGGGCGACGGCCTCGGCGCGGGTCCGGACCCCGAGCTTCGCGAACACCTGGTTCACGTACGACTTCACGGTGGGGACCGTCAGGAACAGCTCGGCGGCGATCTGCGGGTTCGTCCGGCCGTCCGCGATCCGCTCGAGGACGTCCAGTTCGCGCGGGGTGAGGTCCGGGAACCGGGCACCGAGTGACCGGCCCGGATCAGCTCCCGCCGGCGCAGCGGAACCAGCAGCGGAACCAGCAGCGGCGCCGGCACCTGCATCGGCACCAGCAGCACCGGCGAGGCGCGCCACCAGCCGCGCCCCCACGGTCGCGTCGAAGGTCGACTGCCCGGCGGCCACCGCCCGCACCGCGGTCGCGATCTCCGCCCGCCCGGCGTCCTTCGTCAGGTAGCCGCGCGCTCCCGCCCGCAGCGCGGTGACGATGGAGTCGTCGTCGGCGTAGGTCGTCAGCACCAGGACCGCCACCCCGGGGTGCTCGGCGACGATCCGCGCGGTCGCGGTCGGCCCGTCGACCCCCGGCATCCGCAGGTCCATCAGGACGACGTCGGGCACGTGCCGGTCGACCGCGGCGATCGCCTCGGCACCGTCCGCCGCCTGCCCGACGACCTGCAGGTCGGGCACGAGCGACAGCACCGTCACCAGGCCGTCGCGGACGATGGCCTGGTCGTCGACCACGAGCACCCGGATCGTCACGAGCGGTCGTCCTCGGCAGCGCCCGGAGCGTCCGCGGTCTCCGCATCGACCGAACCGTCGACGGGCAGGTGCATGGCGACGACGAACTCGTCGTCGGAACGCTCGGCCTCCACCGTGGCCTCGCTGCCGAGTTCCGCGAACCGCTCGCGCATCCCGAGCAACCCCTGTCCACCGCTCGGCAGCGGGTTGGCCACGACGACGTCCACGGCGTCGCCGTCCCGGATCACCGACAGGGACACGGGGCGGCCGGGAGCGTGCCTGCGGGCGTTGCTGAGGGCCTCCCGGACGACCTGGACCACGGCGGCCCGGTGGGCGTCGTCGAGGACCGCGAGGGCCGCGTCGCCCTGCACGACGACCTCGCCGCCGAACGAGCGGTGCGCGTCGAGCAGGGCCGTCAGGCCCGACGCCTGATCGGCGGACGGACTGGAGGCACGGGTCGGCTCCGGCTGGTCGGGCTGCGGTTCGTCGCGGAGCGCGTGCACCGCACGCCGCGCCTCGGCCAGGCCGTCCGCGGCCAGCGCGCGGGCATCGCCGGCTCGGCGGGTGGCCTCGTCGACGCGGCCGGCCTCGAGCAGGGCCTCGACCGCGTCGAGCTGCAGCACCAGGCCGCCGAGCGAGTGGGCGAGGACGTCGTGGATGTCCCGGGACGCCCGCGACCGGTCGGCGAGGAGCCGTGCGCGCTGCTGCTGCCGCTCGGTCTCGCGGGCCTGCGCCGTCGTGATCCGGACCTGCCGACGGCTGAATCCGACGAGCACGCCGAGCAGCAGCCCGCCGCTCACGCCGAGGACGAGCTGCACCGACGCCTGCTCGAGCGTCGCGGTGACGGCGACCACCACGACGGCGGCGAGCGCGGCGACCGCGGCCGTCCAGACCGGCAGGCGGAGGTCGGCGCCGAGGACGACGAGCCCGACGATCACCGGGACGACCAGGAGCGAGTCGGTCGGCACCACGACGCAGGATCCGGCGGCGGTCATCACGCCGGCTGCGGCGACGAGCACGCGGGGCGTGCGTGCTCCTTCGCGGACGGCCCAGGCGGCGAGCGCCACGGCCCCGAGGACCCAGACCCACGCCGGGTGGTGGAGCAGGAGGCCGTTCCGGACGAACCAGAAGGCGACCACGGCGATCCCGACGGCGTTGAGTCCCCAGGTGAGCACCGAGCGAGACCGGACCACGGCGGGGTCGGTCGGGTCCGGGTCGGTGGGCAGGCTCACCGGACCATCATGCCGCGGCGGGACGCCTCCGACCGGTCGCCGCCGCGGGGGATGCGCTGGTCGACCACCAGGGCACGGGCGGCGCGGTTCAGGGCGAGCACGAGCAGGATCGTGCCGGTCGAGGTGAGCAGGTGCGCGCCGAGGTGGCCGCCGAGGACGTCGAGCCCGATGCGGGCGGCGATCAGGACGAGCCAGAGCGCGGCGCCGAGCCAACCGGTGCGGGACTGCAGGGTGCGGCCCTTGTCGTCCGGTGTCGTGACGGTGCGGAACCGGGTCATGGCCCCCATCGCGAGGCCGACGCCGACGGTGAGCAGGGCTTCGAGGCCGAGGAACACGACGTCGGTGGTGGTGACGGTCGTCGTGGTCTGCGCGAGGACGACCACGCCGACGATCGCCATCACGAGCGGACCCCGCCAGATGCGCGCCGGGTCGAGGAACCGCCAGGTCGCCTGCCGGTACGCCAGGAGGCCGACGAGGGCGAGGCCGATGAGCACGTTCGCGAGGAGCTGGACCGACATGGTGTGCCTTTCGAGGTGGTCCGGCGGGGCGTTCCCGACCGGTGTGATCAGCCTCGTTCCGGGCGTCCCCCGGGCACACCAACCAGGGGTGGGGCGCGGGTGGTGATCGCGGTGGTGTTCCATTGACGGCATGGCTGATGCGTTCGACGGGTTCCGGATCGGTGCTGGGTACTCGGTGGTGGAGCCGGACCGGCACCGACCGGGGTCCTTCACCCTGGTGGTGGACGGCACCCCGCAGTCGCACGTGGACCTCGAGGACCCGACCCACCTGGCGTTCGAGTACATCCGCCGGATCGGGCACGCGATCGACCTGCTGCCGGACGGCCCGATCACGGCACTGCACCTGGGCGCCGGCGCCCTCACCCTGCCCCGCTACGTCGCGGTGACCCGTCCGGGTTCGCGGCAGCAGGTGATCGAGCTCGAGCGTGACCTGGTCGAGCACGTGCGCGAGGCCCTGCCGTTCCCCCGTGGCGCGTCGATCCGGGTGCGGTACGGCGATGCCCGGGAGGTCCTCGGCAAGCTGCCCGCCGGGCTCCGCGGCACCGTGGACCTGGCGGTGGTGGACGTCTTCGGCGGTTCGCAGATCCCCGCACACGTGACGAGCGTCGAGTTCTACCGCGAGGTCGCCGCGTTCCTGTCGCCGACGGGCATTGTCGCGGTGAACGTGGCCGACGGCGCCGGGTTGGCCTTCGCCCGCGGGCAGGCGTCGACGCTGCAGTCGGTGCTGCCGTCGGTCGCGGCGGTGGCGGACACCGGGATGCTCAAGGGCCGGCGGTTCGGCAACATCGTGCTGCTCGGGTCGCCGACCGACCTGCCGGTGGCGGACATGCCGAGGCGGTACTCGTCCGACCCGATGCCGGCCAAGGTCGTGCACGGTGCGGAGCTCCGGTCGTTCATCGCCGGGGCGCCGATCGTCACGGACCAGACGGCGGTCGCGTCGCCGGAGCCGAACCGGAGCGTGTTCGGGGGCTGACGCCCGCCCGCGGCGTCGCCGGGGACGGACTTCGGGCACTCGACGGGTCCGGCTGTCAGGATGGTCTGAACGACCGCGCAGCTGCGCGACCGAGCGATGGGAACCCTGATGACGAACGACGACCGGAACGACCAGGACCGGACGGGCGACGGCCAGGCGCCGCGCTGGGGCGACGCCCCGCAGCAGCAGCAGCCCGACGCCGATGCCCCGCGGTACGGCGAGCGGGTGGACCCGGCGCCGACCTCGACCCCGCAGTACGGCGAGCAGTCCGGGCAGGGTGACCAGCAGTACGGCCAGCAGCAGTACGGCCAGCCGTCGAGCACGCCGAGCTGGAACGACCAGCAGCGTCACGACCAGGGCCAGCACCACGACCAGCAGCCGTACGCCGCCGCGCCCGCGCACTCCGGTGCCCCGGCCTGGCAGAGCCACGACGAGCCGAAGCCCAAGAAGAAGAAGACCGTCGGCATCATCGCGTTCGTGCTCGGCCTGCTCGCGCTCGTGCTCGGCGTCGTCGGCGGCTACATCATGGGCTCGGCCATCAGCAACAGCGGTGTGATCGACCAGATCACGCAGAACGGTTCGACGAACCTCACGCCCGAGCAGATGCAGAGCGAGGTCATGAGCGACCCGGACGTCCGCTCGCAGCTCGTGGGTGGCATCGCCGTGATCGGCATCGCCGCGTTCCTCGGACTCTGGGCACTCGTGCAGGGCATCATCGCGGCCGTCGCCAAGCGCGGTCGTGTCTGGGGCATCCTGGCGATCGTCCTGGCGGTCGTCGCGACCATCGCGACGTTCGTCACCTACGCCGGCGTGGCCGCTGCCGGCGCGGTGGGCGCCAACTCCTGATCGACCCCTCGACCGAACGGCCCGTCGCGCTCCGGCACGGCGGGCCGTTCGTCGTCCCGGGGGTACGCGCGGACGGCTGCACCCGCGCAACCTGAGCGCGTCGCACCGACCGCTCCCGGGAGACCGCGGCTACCCTCGAACCGATGTCCCTCCCGCCCGACGACCGCCAGCAGCCCGACCTGTCCGACCGTTCCCGTGAACCGCGCCACGCGGCTCCCGTGACGGCCGGAGTCAGCCCGGGCAGCACCTTCGCGCCCATCAGCCTGCGACCCGCGGTCGACGTCGACGCCGTGCACCAGCGGCTCCGTGACCTCGGTCAGAGCCGCAGCACCGACGCCCTCGCCGAACGGGCCGAGCTCCTCCGCCTGCTCGGCCGTCTGGACGAGTCGCTCGTCATCGCCGAAGAGGTGTTCCGCCTCGCGATGTTCACCGGGGAGCGCCAGGACAAGGTCGCCGCGCGGATCCGTCGTGCGCACGTCCTGCACGACCTCGGCCGGCACGACCGCGCCGCCGCCGAGGCCGCCATGGCCCGCGACACCGCCGCCACCGAGGAGTGGCCCGAGCTCGAGGGCGCCGCGGCCGAGATCGAGGGCTGGTCGCTGTTCGAGAACGACCGCTTCGACGAGGCCCGCGCCGCACTCTCGCGGGCGTACCAGGCCTTCCGACAGGCCGGCGCGCCGTCCGAGCGCACCGACGCGCTGCGCACCGCGGTCGAGGCCGCCATGCGGGCCTCGATCACGAACCCGGCGGAACCGTCCGACCGACCCCGGACGGCCCGCGAGGTCGCCGCCCGCCGCGCCGAGGACGACGAACCCACGACCCGCGTCGCCGAGCCGGTGAAGCAGGTCCCGCCGATCCGCCGGCGCGTGCTCGGTGCGCCCGACGCCGCCCGGACCGAGGCCGACGACATCTGGGGCCGGATCGCGGCCCGGGCAGCGAAGAAGGGCCAGGCCGACCCGCGTTCCGAGCAGTGACCGCGCTCGAGGCCGTCCGGCTCCGCGCCGAAGCGCTCATCGCCGAACACCTCGGCACCGGGACGTGGGCGTTCGGGTTCGACCACGCCAAGACCCGCGCGGGCCAGTGCGACTTCGCGCGGAAGCGGATCACGGTGAGCCGCCACCTGGCCACCCGGTTCTCCGACGACGACGTCGAACAGGTCCTGCTGCACGAGGTCGCGCACGCCCTCGCCGGCGCCCGGGCGGCACACGGCCCGAAGTGGAAGCGCACGGCCGCGTCGATCGGGTACACCGGTTCCCGGCTGCACGACGGGCCGATCGCCAGCGAGCTCGCCCCCTGGATCGGCACCTGCCCCGCGGGACACGAGCACTTCCGGTACCGCACGCCCACCCGTCCCCTGGCCTGCGCCCGCTGTTCCCGGCGGTTCGACGCCCGGAACGTCATCACCTGGCGGCGACGGACCGCGGACGACGACGCGGCCACGATGGCGTCGACTACCGCATGAGGTGCCCGACGCACGGAGGCGCGCCGGTAACCCGTTAGCCTGGGCGGATGCACACGGGGCAGCACATCCGCACGGACGCCGGTTCCTCCTGGTTCTTCGACGCCGGACGGATCGCGCTCGACTTCGCGCACACGGGTGGCTTCGCCGACGACCCCACCGGACGCCGACCGCGGTCGCAGCTCGGGGAGCTGCTCGCGAGCCCGGCCGACCTGGACGAGTGGCTCAGCGAGCACACCGAGCCGATCGACGTCGGTGCCAGTGCCCGCGAGCTGCAGGACGCCCGTGCCCTGCGTGCCGCGATCGCCCGGCTCGCCGCGGCGGCCGCCCCCGCGCCGTCGAGCACCGCCGCGGAGCGCACCGCCGTGGCGGCGGGCCTGCGTGCCGGAGCCGGCCGCACGCGCCCCGCGCCCGACGACATCGACACCGTCAACCTGTTCGCCGCCCTGCCGGACGTGCCCCCGAGCCTCCCGGGTGGCCGACGCCGCGCCGGAGCGAACCGGGTCCGCCTGGCGCAGGCCCTGTCGAGCGTCGCGCGCGACGCCGTGGCGCTCTTCACCGAGGTCGGCTTCGACGACGTCGAGGCCGACGGCCGGCCGACGCGCCTGAGCCGGTGCTCGGCCGAGGACTGCGGCCTGGTGTTCTACGACTCGTCGCGCGGTGGGACCCGTCGCTGGTGCTCGATGCAGCGGTGCGGCAACCGGGCGAAGGTCCGGGCGCACCGCGCTCGCCGCGCCGCGGAGTGAGCCCGAGCTGACACCTTCCTCTCGTTGTCCGGGAGGGGGCGAGTCGCGACACCCCGCTCGCCTCTGCCGAGCGGTCACCAACCGTCGCCCGACGGCGTCGCAACCGTCAGGTTGCGACCACCCGACGCGAAGCAAGCGACGAGTCGTGACCAGCCACCGGCCGGGAGGCGCGTGGCGGCGCCGCCACGGGCCTCCTGTCCGCCTTCCGCGAGCGGTCACGACACCCCGCGCACCTCGGCCGAGCGGTCACCGACCGTCTGCTGGCGGCGTCCCAGCCGACGGGTCCTGACCATCCGACACACGCACGCGCGAGCGGCGACCGGCCAGCACCACGACATGACGAAGAAAAAGATTCGGTGAGCCGAATTCTCTGGCAGGATCGGTGCATGACCGACACTGCCAGCCCCCGGCTCGACGAGCACCCATCCGGTGCCCCGCGTCGTCGCGCAGCCGGGCTCACCCTGCTCGGACCGGCCTTCGTGGCGGCGATCGCGTACGTCGACCCGGGCAACGTCGCCGCCAACCTGACGGCCGGAGCCGAGTACGGGTACCTGCTGCTCTGGGTGCTCGTGGCCGCGAACGCCAGCGCCGTGGTGGTGCAGTACCTGTCCGCCAAGCTCGGGGTGGTGACGGGCAAGTCGCTGCCCGAACACCTCGGCCTGCGGATGCGACGAACCCCGCGCCTGCTGTTCTGGGGCCAGGCCGAGATCGTCGCCGCCGCGACCGACATCGCCGAGGTCATCGGCGGCGCGCTGGCGCTCTACCTGCTCTTCGACCTGCCGCTCGTGGTCGGCGGGATCATCACCGGGCTCGTCTCGATGCTCCTGCTGACCCTGCACAGCCGCCGGGGCACGCGCCTGTTCGAGACCGTGGTGACGGCGATGCTCGCGATCCTGACGGTGGGCTTCTGCGCCGGGCTGCTGTTCGCCAGGGTCACACCGGCCGACCTGGTCGCCGGGCTCGTGCCGCGGTTCGAGGGCGCCGGGTCGGTGCTGCTCGCGGCCTCGATGCTCGGTGCGACCGTGATGCCGCACGCGGTGTACCTGCACTCGGCGCTCGCCCGGGACCGCCACGGGGACGTCCCCGCCGGGCCGGAGCGTCGCCGGGTGCTCGTCGCGACCCGGTGGGACGTCGGGCTCGCGCTGATCGTCGCGGGTGGGGTGAACATCGCGATGCTCGTCCTCGCCGCGGCCACCCTGCCCGGAGTCGCGGGCACCGACTCCATCCCCGGTGCGCAGCGCGCCATCGCCGAGAACGTCGGCCCGGTCGTCGGGGTGCTCTTCGCCGTGGGCCTGCTCGCGTCCGGCCTGGCCTCGACCTCGGTGGGCTGCATGGCCGGCGCGGAGATCATGAAGGGCCTGCTGCACGTGCGGATCCCGCTCGTGGCCCGGCGCGCGATCACCCTGGTGCCCGCCATCGTGCTGCTCGCGCTGAACATCGACGCGACGATGCTGCTCGTCGTCAGCCAGGTGGTGCTGAGCTTCGGGATCGCCTTCGCGATCGTGCCCCTGGTGGTCTACACGTCGCGACGGAGCGTGATGGGGACCGACGTGAACGCCGCGACCACCCGGGTGGTGGCGTGGGTGATCGCGGCGGTCATCGTGGCGCTCAACGTCGCACTGGTCGTGCTCACCCTGACCGGCTGAGGCACGACCGGTCAGGGTGACGGGCGGTCGTCACTCGACGACCTGGACGTCCTTCCAGAACGCGACGTAGCCCGAGTAGTCCTTGCCGACGCGGTCGAACGACGACGGGATCGGCGTCGGGTACGACCACGCGCGGTCCTGCAGCGCCTGTCCGTCGACGTTCACCGTGAAGTACTGGGTGTCGCCCTTCCACGGGCAGTGGTACTGGGTGGGGCTCTCGGTGAAGAGCTCGGTCTTCACGCTCGACGGCGGGAAGTACCAGTTGCCCTCGATCTTGATGAGGTCCTCTTCGGGGGCCTCCGCGATCACCGTGTCGCCGACGACTGCCTTCATGGCGTTGCTCCTTCGCTCGCTGGTTCCGTGACGGGGCGAACGCTACGCGCGCTCCCCCGATTCCCGCAGGACGGTCAGGTCGGGGCCCGCGGCGAGCGCCGCGAGCACGTCGTCACGGCTCAGGACGGCGGCTCCCTCGGACGCGCTGACCAGGTGCCGCACTGCGCGGCGCAGCCCCGTGTACGCCGCGCAGGCCGCGGCGGCCTCGGGTGAGGTGTGGTCGATGCCGACCTCGGTGAGCGCGTCGACGACGGCTCCGGCGGCGAGCAGGTCCTCGACGGCGAAGTCGGGTGCGTCGGCGACGTCGACGGACTCCCCCGCCGCCTCGGCCGCGTCGTCGAGGGCAGCGGTGTGGTGCAGCCCGGCGGCCACGATCGCGACGACGCACCGGTCACCGCGTGCGGCCTGGAGGCCCGTCACCCGTTCCGCGACGGCCGCCGCGTTGCCGAGGTGGCCGAGCACGACCTCCGGACCCTGCGGCAGCTGGGCGGTCACGTTCCGCAGCGCGCGCCGCCGTGCGGCGGCGTCGGGAGTCGGCGGCAGGGCGTCGACCCAGACGAGCAGGTGGGTGCCGTGGGCGATGCGAGCCGCACCTCCGGGACCCCACGCGAACCGGACCTGGTACTTCTCCTGGGTGCGTTCTGCCACGTCCCTCACGATAGCCGCCCGGGCGATGCTGTCCCTCTCCACAGGGTCGCCGTCCGACCGGGTTCCGCCAGGGTCGTCGACCCTAGGATGCATGGTCATGGAGATCGCCCCCGTACCCACCCTGACCGGCGACCGTGTGACGCTCGAGCCCCTCGGGCAGGAGCACGCGGAAGACCTGCGGGCGGCGGTCGCGGACGGCGATCTGTGGCGCACCTGGTACACCTCGGTGCCCGCCCCGGCACAGGTCGAGGCCGAGATCGACCGGCGTCTCGCCGAGCACGAGGCCGGCCGCATGGTGCCCTTCGCCGTGCGGGACCGCCCGACCGGCCGGGTGGTGGGTGCGACGACCTTCATGAACATCGACTCGGGCAACCGCCGTGTCGAGATCGGCAGCACGTTCCTGGCCAGGTCCGCGCAGCGATCGGGGATCAACACCGAGTCGAAGCTGCTCATGCTGTCCCACGCGTTCGAGGCGTGGCAGTGCATCGCGGTCGAGTTCCGCACCCACTGGCACAACCTGCAGTCCCGAGCGGCCATCGCGGGCCTCGGCGCCAAGCAGGACGGCGTGCTCCGGAACCACGCGATCGGCCGTGACGGCACCCTGCGCGACACCGTGGTGTTCTCCGTCATCGCGTCGGAGTGGCCGGCGGTCCGCCTCTCGCTGGCCGAGCGGCTCCGGCGGCACGACCGCGCCGAGGGGTCCCGCCGTCGGTCGGCCCGGCACGCCTGAGGCGTCTCGCGAGCGTCGTCGCGCCGGCGTCGTCGCGCCGGCATCGTCGCGCCGGCATCGTCTCGCCGGCATCGTCTTGCCGGCATCGTCTTGCCCGCCGAGCCACGGCGCGCCGTCCAGCCCGCGGGCGTAGCGTCACCGCCATGCACGTCGGCCTCCGGATCGTCCTCGATGCGCCGGTCGACGCCGTGCGCGATGCCCTGCTGTCCCCGTCCGTGATGGTGGCGGTGACGAAGCCGTTCCTGGCGTACCGCTCGCGCGACCCCCGGGGGTTCCCCGAGCGCTGGGAGCCCGGGCACCCGCACCCGATCACCGCGGACGCCTTCGGGCTGGTGCCGAGCGGCGACACGCACGTCGACCTCGACCTGTACGAGGTCCGGGGAGTCCCCGTGCAGCGCGACAACGGCGGCGGCACGTCCGGGTTGTTCGGGCGGATGACGATGTCGCACCGGATGGCCGTCGTCCCCGCACCGGGAGGCCGCACCCTGCTGCTCGACCGCCTGACCTACCGGATGCGACCGGCCGTCCTCGGGCTCGCCCTGTGGCCCGGCATGTGGGTCATCTGGCAGTGGCGGGCGTTCCGGATGCGCGCCCTCGCGCCCACCTGGCGGACCGACGGCGAGTGACGTGACGCGGGTCGGGCCTCCCGTCCACCGCGGAGCGGGCGTAGCCTCGACCACGTGAGCCAGACGCGCCCCCAGGAGCCGACGACCGACGACCGCGTGCGCAGCACGCTGGCGACGACGGATTGGCGGCGGATGACGTTCGACCTGTACCGCCGCGTCCGCGCCACCCCGGACCCCCAGACGGCGCACGCGCTCTGGCGCGAGACCCGGGACGCGATGTTCGCGGAGCACCCGGCGTCGCCGCTGCTCGACGAGGACGCCCGCGACTTCGAGTCCCTGCCGGTGCCGGATTACGACCCCGCGTGGCGGTTCCAGGTGCGCATCGAGGCCACGGAGCCCGCCGAGTTCGACTTCGAGACCGGCACCGACGGCGTGGTCCACTTCGACCGGCTCGGCCTCGTGCGGGTCCCCGGTGTCGGCACGCTCGACGTCTGGAAGCACGGCGGCTACGCGGGCGGGGTGTTCGTCCCGGTCAAGGACGCCAGCGCCGGCAAGGCCCGCGGCACGTACGGTGGCGGACGCTACCTGCTCGACACCATCAAGGGCTCGGACCTGGGCGGCGACGACCTCGGGTCGCTCGTGCTCGACTTCAACTTCGCATACAACCCGTCGTGCGCGTACGACCCGGCGTGGGCGTGCCCGCTCGCGCCTCCGGGCAACACCGTGCCGGTCCCGATCCCCGTCGGCGAGCAGTACGACTTCTAGGGTGGAACGCATGACAGGACTCGTCGCCCTCGACGTCGGTGGCCGCGTGCCGCCGTTCGAGCAGGTCCGATCGCAGATCGCCGCACAGATCACCGCCGGGTACCTGGTGGACGGCGAACGGCTGCCGAGCGTCCGTGGGCTGGCGGACGAGCTCGGGCTCGCCGCCGGCACCGTCGCGAAGGCCTACCAGCTGCTCGAGGAGGCCGGGCTCGTGCACACCGCACGGGGCGCCGGCACCCGGGTGGTGCGGCCGGCAGCGGTGCCGGACGCGGTGGCCGAGGCTGCTCGTGCCCTGGCCGCTGCGGCCCGCTCCGCGGGGCTGTCGGCGGACCAGGCAGCGACCGCGTTGCGGGAGGCGTGGCCGGCCTAGCGCAGGCGGGGGCGGGTGGCTGGCTGGCTGGCTGGCGCGGGTGGCTGGCTGGCGCGGGTGGCTGGCTGGCGCTTCCGGGCGTACCTGGTCGTTCCGGGCGTACCCGGTCGGAAGTTCTGACCCGGTACGCCCGATCCGACCAGGCATCGCAGGCGTTCTGGGAAGGACCGTTCCGAGCGCTCAGCAGTGCTCGTACACGTACGCGTCGTCCTCCGGGGTCACCAGGTCGCGGTCGCGCAGGATCGTCATGGCCGGACGGCTCCCCAGCCCGCAGACCGACGCCCACGAGCCCTCGAGGGTGTCCGAGTACTCGACGTCGATGACCCGTCCGCCGTAGGCCTTCGTGTACGCGGCGCACTCCCGGTACTGCACGCACTCCTCGGCGACGACGAAGTCGAACCCGGTCTGCTTCCTGCCGGACGCCCCGAGCTGCGGGGTGTTCTTCTGCCCCACGGCCAGGCCGTGCCGGTGTCCCTCGGCGACGAGCGACTTCGCGAGCGCCAGGTTGCCGGCACGGGTCAGCCGCTTGCCGCTCCGGGTCCACGAGTCGAGGTTGTCGAACTCCACCGCGTCGAACCCGCGGTCACCGCAGCGGGCGACGCTCTTCGCGAGCACCTTCGTGATCAGGGCACGCTTCGCCGCGGTCCGGGTGTCGAGGAGCATCTCGTCCGGCCACCCCGGGTCCGAGACCGGCTTGCCCGCACGGTCACGGAGGATCGCCGACGGGTACGACTTCTTCCACGTGCTGGCGGCCTCGGGCTGCGTCTGGAACCCGTTGACGTAGCAGATGTTGTACTTGCCCTTCGCTGGGCGGTCGGTGCTGTCGCGCTCGACGATCGTCACGCCGGAGGGCGGGGTGTACCCGCCGCCGAGCTGGTAGTCCACGCGACCCGAGGTCGGCAGGTTGCGGTAGCTCCCGGCCGCGCTGGTCGTGGCGGCCTCGGCGCAGCCGGCGGTGCCGAGGACGGCCACCAGGGCCATCGCGGTGGTCAACAGGACGGATCGCGTGCGCACCCCGGAATCCTCGCACGCCACGGGCGAACGACCCCGCCCTCGCCGTTCCGGGGATGTGCACGCTATGCTGGTCGTACTCGAGGCGCCGATCGCCTCGTGCGTCGTACGGACGCCCCGAACTCCCGACCAGCTGTCTCCAGACTCCGGTCGATGATCGAGCACCTCACGAAGGTGCCCAGGCTTCTCTGCTGCGGCGACTGCGCCAGCCACATCCGTTGGCGCGCATCCCGCCCGCGCGCTGCCTCAGAGCGCGCCCACAGCCGGACTGCTCCGGCTCGAAAGGTCACCATGACCACCGAAGACATCCGTTTCTCCGACCTCGGCGTCCCCGCGCCGATGGTCTCCGTCCTCGCCGACCAGGGCAAGGACATGGCGTTCCCCATCCAGGCGGACACCCTCCCGGACTCCCTGCAGGGCAAGGACGTCCTCGGCCGCGGCCGCACCGGTTCCGGCAAGACCATCGCCTTCGCGATCCCGCTCGTCGCCCGCCTCGCCGCCAGCGGCCGCAAGCGCCGCGCCGGCCGCCCCCGCGCCCTGGTGCTCGCTCCGACCCGTGAGCTCGCGACCCAGATCGACGTCGCCCTCGCCCCGCTCGCCAAGGCCATGGGCCTCAACACCACGACCATCTTCGGTGGCGTCGGTCAGGGTCGTCAGGTCGACGCCCTGCGCGGCGGCGTCGACGTCGTGGTCGCCTGCCCGGGTCGCCTCGCCGACCTCATGCAGCAGGGCCACGTGAACCTGGGCGACATCGAGGTCACCGTCCTCGACGAGGCCGACCACATGGCCGACATGGGCTTCCTGCCCGGCGTGACCAAGATCATGCAGGCGACGCCCGAGAACGGGCAGCGACTGCTGTTCTCCGCCACGCTCGACAACGGCGTGGACAAGCTCGTCAAGAAGTTCCTGCACAACCCGGTGATGCACTCCGTCGACGAGGCGAACAGCCCCGTCGAGGCGATGACCCACCACCTGTTCGAGGTCGCCGACGCCGACGCGAAGAAGCACCTCGTGAGCGCCCTCGCCTCGGGCAACGGTCGCCGCATCCTCTTCATGCGCACGAAGCACCACGCCAAGCGCCTGGCCAAGCAGCTCAGCAGCCAGGGGATCCCGGCCGTCGACCTGCAGGGCAACCTGTCGCAGGGTGCCCGTGAGCGCAACCTCGCGAAGTTCTCCTCCGGCGAGGCCCTCGTGCTCGTCGCCACCGACGTCGCCGCCCGCGGTGTGCACGTCGACAACGTCGAGCTCGTCGTGCACGTCGACCCGCCCACCGAGCACAAGGCGTACCTGCACCGCTCGGGCCGCACGGCGCGTGCCGGTTCGTCCGGTGACGTCGTCACGGTGACGATGCCCGCCGAGCGTCGCGACGTCGCGCAGATGATGCGTGCTGCCGCGATCAAGGTCACCCCGCAGCACGTCACGGCGACCTCCCCGGCCGTCACCGCGCTCGTCGGCGAGGTCGCTCCGATCCGCCACGTCGCCGAGGAGCAGCCCACCCAGCAGCGTCAGCCCAAGCAGCGCTCGGCCGAGTCCGCCGGTGACGGCGGCGGTCGTCGCCGTGGTCGCGGCGGTCGGTCTGGAGGCGCGGCGCAGCCCGCGCGCTCCGGCTCGGCTGGCGAGTCCGCCGGTTCGGCCGGGGGCCGTCAGGGCCGTCCGGCCCGTGGCGCACGGACCGAGGGTGCCGGGCGCTCCGGTGCCGCGGCCGCCGGTTCGACCGGTGGTCGCCGCAGCGGCGGCAACCGTCGCTCGGGCAGCAGCGACGTCGTGCGCGGCGGCTCGTCGGCCGTCTGGTCGTCCGAGGGCGGCTACGCCGCGGGTCGGTCCGGCAACGAGTCGGGCGGCAACCGTCGTGGTGGCTCGCGCCGCGCCTCCCGTCCGGCCGGCGCTGCCGACCGCCACTGACCTGCGCGCTTGACCCACGCGGCCTGACCCGCTCGGCCTGAGCGCGTCGGTGCACGCAAAACACCGGTGTTCACGTTTCGAACCCCCGCATCACGCGGTGTGTTCCGTGAACACCGGTGTTTTGCGTCCGGGCCCGGGCGAACCTTGGCGGGGGCTGGGGGTGGGGTACTCCGCCGGGCGTACGGTCTCACTCACCGGATGCCGCGCAAGCGGCTGACGGGGAACACGTCCGCTTCTGGAAGGAGTGCCCATGGCTGGCATCGATGACATCAAGAACGCCGCTGAGAAGGCGGCAGGCAAGGTCAAGGAAGCCGCCGGCAACGCGACCGGTAACGACCGGCTGAAGGCCGAAGGCCAGACCGACCAGGGCAAGGCCTCGGCGAAGCAGGGCGTCACCGACGTCAAGGACGCCGCGCACGGCGTCGCCGACAGCTTCAAGGACGACAAGCACTAAGCCGGTTCGCGACCGCGCTGCGAAGCCCCCGGATCCGATCGGATCCGGGGGCTTCGTCGTGCGCGGGCTTCGCGTGCGCCGGGCGTGGACGCCCCGATCGGGCTAGTGCAGGGCACCGACCGATGCCAGGCCGGCCCGCAGCAGTGCGCCGCGACCGCCTTCCATCTCGTCGGCGACGGCGTCGGACGCGGCTTCCATCGGGCTCATCCACGTGAGCTCGAGGGCGTCCTGCCGGGGCTCGCACGTCCCCGTGACGGGGACGACGTAGGCCAGCGAGATCGCGTGCTGCCGCTCGTCGGTGTACACCGAGGCGCCGGGCAGCGGGAAGTACTCGGCCACGGTGAACGGCGTCGGGCTCGAGGGCAGCTGCGGGAACGCCATCGGCCCGAGGTCCTTCTCCAGGTGGCGGAACAGCGCGGTGCGGATCGACTCGCCGAACATCACGCGGCCGGACACCAGGGTGCGGGCGATGAGACCGCTCGGGGAGACGCGCAGCAGCACGCCGACCTCGGTCACGACGCCGAGGCCGTCGGTGCGGACGGGGACCGCCTCGACGTAGCAGATCGGCAGACGACGGCGGACGTTCGCGAGCTCCTCGTCGGACAGCCAGCCGGAGTCGGGATCGGGGGTGCGCAGCGAGGACATGCACCGTGTCTACCAGGGACGGCGGCGAGTTCGGCGGAAGGCGCGGGAGTTGGGGATGGTTAGCGTTGTCCACATGATCGATGCGGACCTGGTGCAGTGGACACGGAGTGCCTCGGACCGGCGGGGCACACCCCTGCTCGTGGCGATGCACGGGGTGGGCTCGAACGAGCACGACCTGCTCGGGCTCGCCCCCGCGTTGCCGCCCGCGTGGACCGTCGCGTCGCTCCGCGCGCCGATGCCGTGGGGGCCCGGCTTCAGCTGGTACCCGCTCGGCACGCCCGGCTCGCCAGCGCCCGAGGCGGTCGACGCCGCGACCGCCGAGGTGCTCGACTGGATCGACTCCGTCGCCGCCGACCACCCGCGGATCGGGCTGCTCGGGTTCTCGCAGGGCGGCTCGATGGCGCTCCAGCTCCTGCGCGCCCGGCCCGCGGCGTTCGCGTTCGCGGTGTCGCTGTCGGGGTTCGTCGTGCCCGGCATCACGGACTCCCGCGACGAGGCCGTGTCGGCCGTGCGGCCGCGGGTGTTCCTCGGGCACGGTGACCTCGACCCGGTGATCCCTCCCGAGGCCACCGCCCGGACGCAGGCGTGGGCCGCAGCGCACACCGACGTGACCGACCGTTCCTACGCGGGCCTGCCGCACGCCGTGTCGACGGCGGAGCTGGCGGACGTGGCGGCCTTCGTCGACGCGGTGTAGGCGCACGACGACGGACAGGAGGCCCGGTGCCAGCTGGCACCGGGCCTCCTGTCCGTCATGGGTGACGTCCGTCAGTCGGCGAGGATCTGGAGCAGGTCCTTGCGGAGCTGGTCCACCTTGGCCGTGGCGGCCTTGGCCTGTTCCTCGGTCGCGGTGCTGCGGTACATCTGCAGGACGCCCATGGTCTTCCGCAGCGCCTCGAAGAACTCGCGCTGGGCGTCCGGGATGCCCGGGGCCCCGTCGAGTGCCGCAGCGATCTCGTCGGCCTTGGCCTCGGTCTCGGCCTTGCCGGCGTCGGTGAGCTCGAAGAGCGTCTTGCGGCCGTCGCCCGACGAGACGACGAGGTCTTCGTCGACGAGCTGCTGGAGCGTCGGGTAGACCGAGCCGGGGCTCGGCTTCCAGGCGCCGCCGGTGCGCTCGGCGATGGTCTTGATCACGGCGTACCCGTTCTGCGGGCCCTCGGCCAGCAGACCGAGGATCGCGAGGCGGACGTCACCGCGGCGACGGCGTTCGCGGCCGAAGCCGGGCCCGCCGAAACCGGGGCCGAAGCCCATGCCCGGGCCGAAGCCGGGGCCGAACCCGCGACCACCGAAGCCGCGGCCGCCGTGGTCGTGGTCACCGCGGTCACGGCCGGGGAAGCCGGAGCCGTGGTGCTGCCGCGCGCCGCCGAAGCGGGGGCCGCGCGGGCCGAACCCGCGCTGGTCGCGGGGGGACGTGTTGCTGTCGTCGTCATACGAGGGGCGCATGAGGAGTCCTTTCATCGTGCTGAGTCGGCTCGCGACCGGTCTGACCTGATCGTCTTCGTCGTATCGCGATGTGTTTACGATAGATCGGTAACTATCGCTCTGTCAAGGGGTACGTGCGCTCGGCCTGCTGTCGGTGGTGGCGGGCAGGATGGGACGGACCATGACGGACGTCTTCGAGCGCTTCTCCCCTGCGACCACCGAGTGGTTCCGCGGCGCCTTCGACGCACCGACGCCGGCGCAGGCCGGGGCGTGGGACGCCATCTCGACCGGGCAGCACGCACTCGTGATCGCCCCGACCGGCTCCGGCAAGACCCTGGCGTCGTTCCTGTGGTCGATCGACCGGCTCATCAGCGCGACGGACCGTCCGCCGGCGAAGCAGCGCACGCGGGTGCTCTACGTCTCGCCGCTCAAGGCCCTCGGCGTCGACGTTGAGCGCAACCTGCGGAGCCCGCTCGTCGGCATCACCCAGACCGCTCGGCGCCTGGGCACCGAACCGCCGGACGTCACGGTCGGGGTGCGCAGCGGTGACACCCCGTCGTCCGACCGCCAGAAGCTCCTGCGCCAGCCGCCGGACATCCTCATCACCACGCCCGAGTCGCTCTACCTGATGCTCACCTCGCAGGCGCGCGAGACCCTGGTGAACGTCGACACGGTCATCGTGGACGAGGTCCACGCGGTCGCCTCGACCAAGCGCGGCGCGCACCTGGCCGTGTCGCTCGAGCGCCTCGACGACCTGCTCGACAAGCCGGTGCAGCGCATCGGGCTGTCCGCGACCGTCCGCCCGCCGGAAGAGGTCGCGCGGTTCCTCGGCGGCCGTGCACCGGTGACGATCATCGCGCCGCCCGCGCAGAAGACCTTCGACCTGCGGGTCGTCGTGCCCGTCGACGACATGACCGAGCTCGGGGCGCCGCCGGTCGGCGCGGACGCGTCCGAGTCGCCGACGAACGGGTCGATCTGGCCGCACGTCGAAGAACGTGTCGTCGACCTGATCGAGGAACACCGCTCGACCATCGTGTTCGCGAACTCGCGGCGGCTGGCCGAACGGCTCACGGCGCGGCTCAACGAGATCCACGAGGAACGCGTGCTCGCCGCCGCCGGTGACGGCGTGCTGGTGCCGGCTGGGGCGTCCCCGGACGACGACGGGCTCCCCGCGGCGCGGGGCCGACCGCAGTCACCGGCCCGCACCTCGGCGCACGCCGTCGCACCCCAGGGGGCCAAGCGACCGCCGGCGCAGCTGATCGGCGGGTCCGGGCAGACGGGTGGCGGGGGCTCGGACGCCTCGGTCCCGGTGCTCGCCCGCGCACACCACGGCTCGGTGTCGAAGGACCAGCGCGCGATCATCGAGGACGACCTGAAGTCCGGTCGGCTGCGGTGCGTCGTCGCGACGAGTTCACTCGAGCTCGGCATCGACATGGGCGAGGTCGACCTGGTCGTCCAGGTCGAGGCGCCGCCGTCGGTCGCGAGCGGCCTGCAGCGCGTCGGTCGCGCCGGCCACCAGGTGGGTGAGATCTCCCGCGGCGTGCTGTTCCCGAAGCACCGGGCCGACCTGGTCAACAGCGCGGTCACGGTCGAGCGGATGGTCACGGGTCAGATCGAGTCGATCTCGGTGCCGGCGAACCCGCTCGACGTCCTGGCGCAGCACACCGTGGCCGCCGGGGCGATCGACACCCTCGACGTCGAGCACTGGTTCGAGCTCGTGCGGCGGAGCGCCCCGTTCAGCGGCCTGCCCCGATCGGCGTTCGAGGCGACGCTCGACCTGGTCACGGGCCGGTACCCGAGCGACGAGTTCGCCGAACTCCGGCCACGGCTGGTCTGGGACCGCGTGCACGGCACCCTGACCGGGCGCCCCGGTGCGCAGCGACTCGCGGTGACGAGCGGCGGGACGATCCCCGACCGCGGCATGTTCGGCGTCTTCATGGTCGGCGAGAAGGCATCCCGCGTCGGCGAGCTCGACGAGGAGATGGTCTACGAGTCGCGCGTGGGCGACGTCTTCGCCCTCGGTGCGACGAGCTGGCGGATCGAGGAGATCACCCACGACCGCGTCGTCGTGAGCCCGGCGTTCGGGCAGCCCGGACGCGTGCCGTTCTGGAAGGGCGACGGCATCGGCCGGCCCGCCGAGCTCGGCCGGGCGACCGGTGCGTTCGTGCGCGAGGTCGAGGGTGCCTCGGACGACGACGCCCGCGCCCGCGTCGCCGCCGGTGGACTGGACGAGCGCGCGATCACCAACCTGCTGACCTTCCTGCGCGACCAGCGCGCGGCCACCGGTCACGTGCCGAACGACACCACGCTCGTCATCGAGCGGTTCCGCGACGAGCTCGGGGACTGGCGGCTCATCCTGCACTCGCCCTACGGCATGCAGGTGCACGCGCCGTGGGCCCTGGCCGTCGCCGCACGGCTGCGCGAACGGCACGGCATCGACGGTGACGCGATGGCGGCCGACGACGGCATCGTCGTCCGCATCCCGGAGACCGACGCCGAGCCGCCGGGTGCCGACCTGTTCGTGTTCGAGCGCGACGACCTCGAGGCCCTGGTCACCGACGAGGTCGGCGGCTCGGCGCTGTTCGCCGCCCGGTTCCGCGAGTGCGCGGCGCGCGCCCTGCTGCTGCCCCGACGGAACCCCGGGCAGCGGTCGCCGCTCTGGCAGCAGCGGCAGCGGGCCTCGCAGCTGCTCGAGGTCGCGCAGAAGTACCCGACGTTCCCGATCGTGCTCGAGACCGTGCGCGAGGTGCTGCAGGACGTCTACGACGTGCCCGCGCTGCTCGGGATCGCCGACGACATCGCCGGACGCCGGATCCGCCTGGTCGAGACGGAGACCGAGCAGCCGTCGCCGTTCGCCCGGTCGATCCTGTTCGGGTACGTCGCGGCCTTCATGTACGAGGGTGACACCCCGCTCGCCGAACGCCGGGCAGCGGCCCTGTCGCTCGACTCGACGTTGCTCGGCGAACTGCTCGGACGCGCGGAGCTGCGCGAGCTGCTCGACCCGGCGGTCATCACCTCGGTGGAGCGCGACCTGCAGCGGCTGTCGCCGGACCGCCGTGCCCGCGATGCCGAAGGACTCGTGGACGTGCTGCGGCTCGTCGGCGCGCTCGACCTCGACGAAGCGGTCGACCGGAGCTGGCTCGCCGACACCGCCGACCGTCCAGCGGCCACCGCCGAACTGCGGAGCACGCTCCAGGTGTTGGAGCGGGACCGCCGGGTGCTCTCGTTCTCGCACGCCGGCGCGACCCGCTGGGCCGTGATCGAGGACGCCGCCCGCCTGCGCGACGCCCTCGGGGTCCCGCTGCCGATCGGTGTGCCCACGGCGTTCGTCGAGCCCGTGGCCGACCCCCTCGGCGACCTGATCGGCCGCTACGCCCGGTCGCACGGACCGTTCTCCGCGCAGGAGGCCGCCGGTCGTCTCGGGCTGGGCATCGCCGTCGTGCAGGACACCCTGCGCCGACTCGTCGCCGACCGCCGGGTGGTGGAGGGCGAGTTCCGCCCCGACCGCCAGGGCGCCGAGTGGTGCGACGCCGAGGTCCTGCGACGGATCCGCACGAAGTCCCTGGCAGCCCTGCGGCACGAGGTCGAACCGGTCTCGCCGGACACCCTCGCCCGGTTCCTGCCCGCGTGGCAGCACGTGCAGACCCCCGGGACCCGCGGCGGGCTGCGTGGCGTCGACGGCGTCCTGCAGGTGATCGACCAGCTCGCCGGGGTCGCCCTGCCCGCCAGCGCCTGGGAGACCCTCGTGCTGCCGTCGCGCGTCACGGACTACTCGACGAGCATGCTCGACGAACTCACCGCCACCGGCGAGGTCCTGTGGTCCGGCGGGGGCACCCTGCCCGGCAACGACGGCTGGGTGCGCCTGCACCTGGCCGACACCGCGGCGACGACGCTCGCCGAGCCCTCCGGGGACGAGACGACCGAGCTGCAGCGGGACGTGCTCGGCGCCCTGGCCGGCGGTGGCGCGTACTTCTTCCGGCAGCTGGGGCAGGCCGTGGGCAGCAGCGACGACCAGGCGCTCACCACCGCGCTGTGGGACCTGGTGTGGGCCGGGCAGATCACGAACGACACGTTCGCCCCGCTGCGCTCGATGCTCGGCGGCAAGGCGAAGAGCTCGAGTGCCCCGCGGGCTCGGGCCTACCGCGGCCGTCGGCGTCCGACGATGCCGACGCAGTCCGGGCCGCCGTCCGTCGGGGGCCGGTGGTCCTTGCTGCCGCTGGCCGAGTCCGACTCGACGGTGCGGGCCGCGGCGACCGCCGAACAGCTGCTCGAACGCTACGGCGTCGTCACCCGCGGCGCCGTGCAGGTCGAGGGCGTCCGGGGTGGTTTCGCCGGGGTGTACCGGGTGCTCTCGCGCTTCGAGGAGTCCGGCCGGGCCCGTCGCGGGTACTTCGTCGAGGGGCTCGGTGCCGCCCAGTTCGCCACCGGCCCGACCGTCGACCGGCTGCGCACCTACGCCCGCGAACTCGGCGACGACGAGCGCGACGATCCGGACCGGAAGCGCGAGGCGCTCACGCTCGCAGCGACCGACCCGGCGAACCCGTTCGGGGCCTCGCTGCCGTGGCCGACGGGCGACGCAGACCACGGTGTCGCCGCCGACGACGTCGAACCCGCCCTGTCGGGGACTGCGGTCGGCAGCGGCGCCAAGACCACGCGGGGCCACCGCCCGGGCCGGAAGGCGGGCGCACTGGTGACGACCGTCGACGGCAAGCTCACCGTGTACGTGGAACGCGGCGGCAAGTCGGTGCTCACCTTCACCGACGACGCCGCCGACCTCGCTGCCGCCGCCTCCTCGATCGCCGGCATCGTCCGGACCGGGCTGCGGAAGCTCTCGGTCGAGCGGGTCGACGGGGACTTCGTGCTCGAGACGCCGCTCGGTGGCGCGCTCCGGGCCGCGGGGTTCACGGCGACCCCGCAGGGGCTGCGGCTCCGTGTGTGAGGCGAGCCGCGCCTCCCGGCAGTGCGGCGACCACGTGCCGGACGCGACCCGTGTCGTCCGGACGGGCTGCGCGCACCCGTCGGAGGTGACCCGTGCCTGAAGGCGACACCGTCTACCGGGCTGCCCGCCGCCTGCACACCGCGCTGGCGGGCAAGGTCCTGACGAAGAGCGACTTCCGGGTCCCCGCGTTCGCGACGCTCGACCTGGTCGGCCGCACCGTCGACGAGGTCGTCCCCCGCGGCAAGCACCTGCTGCACCGCATCGGCGACCTGACCGTGCACTCGCACCTGAAGATGGAGGGCCGGTGGGACGTCTACGCGCCCGGTGACCGCTGGCGACGCCCGGCGCACCAAGCCCGGGCGATCCTGGACGCCGAGGGGGTCTCCGCCGTCGGTTTCGCCCTCGGGGTGCTCGAGGTCGTGCCGCGCGACCAGGAGTCCGAGGTCGTCGGACACCTGGGGCCCGATCTGCTCGGCCCGGACTGGGACGCCGACCTGGCGCTCGCCAACCTCACCGAGGACCCCGAGCGCCCGGTCGGGTTGGCACTGCTCGACCAGCGGGTGCTCGCCGGGCTCGGCAACGTGTACCGGAACGAACTCTGCTTCCTGCGCGGTGTGCTGCCCACGCGTCCGGTCGGGCAGGTACCGGACCCGGCGCGGACGATCACGCTCGCGAGCCGACTGATCCTGGCGAACCGTGACCGCAGTGCCCGCGTCACCACCGGCGTCGACCGCCCGGGGCGACGCTTCTGGGTCTACGGTCGCGCCGGCAAGCCGTGTCTGCGGTGCGGGACCCCGATCCGGCACGGCGAACTCGGCGACTCGGAACTCACCCTGCGCGACACCTACTGGTGTCCGCGCTGTCAGACCTGACGCGCGGTCAGACCTGACGCGCGGGGTGCAGGCGCGACGAGGCGGTCGCACGGACGGCGTCGGTGACCCGTTCGAGGAGCGGTGACGCCAGGTTCCAGCGCTGCCACCACAGCGCCACGTCGGCGTGCCGACCCGGGGCCAGCTCGACCAGGACGCCGCGGTCGATCGCCTCGAGGCACTGCGCTTCGGGCAACAGCCCCCACCCGAACCCGAGCGTGACCGCACGGGCGAAGTCGGCAGAGGTCGGGACGAAGTGGCGCGGGCCTCCGGGAGCGTGGCCGAGGACCTGCCGCAGGTACCCCTGCTGCAGGTCGTCGTCGCGGTCGTAGTCGACGAGCGGGACCTCGTCGAGCCGCCGGAGCATCCGCCGCTCGGTGCCGGTGTCGCCGAGGTAGCGGGCGACGAACGCCGGGGACGCCACCGCCCGGTACCGGTCGATGCCGAGCGGCACCGACGAGCAGCCCTGCACCGGATCCGCCTCGGCCGTCACGGCACCCATCACCGTGCCGGCGCGGAGCAGTTCGGCGGTGCGGTCCTGGTCCTCGCGGTGCAGGTCGAAGACCACCTCGGTGTCGGCCCGGACGAGGGCGAGGGCGTCGAGGAACCAGGTGCCGAGCGAGTCGGCGTTCACGGCCAGCGGGATCGACGGCACCACAGATGATCCGCCGCCGAGTGCTCGGGAGGTCTCCTCGTCGAGCAGCCGGACCTGCCGTGCGTGCCGGAGCACCACTGCGCCGTCCGCGGTCGGGCGCACCGGGGTGGTTCGCTGGAGCAGGACCCGACCGACCTGCTGCTCCATGGACTTGATCCGCTGCGAGACCGCCGACGGGGTGATCGCCAGCGCGCGGGCCGCCGCGTCGAGCGTGCCGTGGTCGACGGCGGCGAGCAGCGTCTCGAGGTGCTCGCGCTGGAACCGGGTCATGCAGTTGAGCTTACGGCACTGCAGGAACGTGAGCTGTACTACACCTGGGTCGGGCCTTAGCGTCGGACCGTGACCACGCTCCTGCCCCTGCTCTCCGGCCTCGGCACCGGCCTCGCACTGATCGTCGCGATCGGTGTGCAGAACACCTACCTGTTGCGCCTCGCCGTGAGCGCCGGGCTCCGGGTGGTGGCGGCTGCCGTCGTGGTGTGCGCCGCTTCGGATGCGCTGCTCATCGTCGCCGGGGTGCTCGGGGTCGGTGCCGTGGTCGAACGGTTCCCCGTGGCGCTCCTGGTGGTCCGGTTCGTCGGTGCCGCGTTCCTGCTCACCTACGGGGTGCTCGCGGCGCGGCGTGCGCTGCGGCCCTCGGGGGACGCGATGCGGGTGGCCGACGAGGCGGCCGACGACGGCGTGGTGGGCGCCAGCGCGGGTGCGGGTGCGGGGGTCGACGCGACCACCGGCACGACGGTGGCGGCGGGGCGGACGCGCACCGCGCCTCCCGGCCAGGTGGTGACCATGCGGACGGCGGTGCTGACCATGCTCGTCTTCACGTGGGCGAACCCGCACGTCTACCTGGACACGCTGGTGTTCCTCGGGTCGGTGGCGAACCAGCAGGGCGCGGACGACCGGTGGCTCTGGACGATCGGTGCCGTCACGGCGAGCTGCCTGTGGTTCGGTGCGCTCGGGTTCGGCGGACGCCTGCTGCGGCCGCTGTTCGAGAGGCCGCTGACCTGGCGGGTGTTCGACGGGCTGGTCGCCGTCGTGATGCTCGCGTTCGGCGCGCTCCTGCTCGTTGGCGCGTAGCGGAGCGCCGCGCGCGGCGCGGCGGCGGCGGCGGCGGGCTGCAAAACACCGGTGTCCACACGTCGAACCGCGTTGTGCGGGTGTGCAACGTGCGAACACCGGTGTCTTGCGGAACCGCCCTACTGCATGCGCTGGCCGACGCGGCTGTGGCGACGGCTGTAGCCGAAGTAGATGACGAAGCCGATGACCAGCCAGACGACGAACCGGAGCCAGGTCTCGACCTCGAGGTTCAGCATCAGCCAGAAGCACAGCACCGCCGAGATGATCGGGAGCACGGGCGACCACGGCACCCGGAAGGCCCGCGGGGCGTCGGGCCGCGAGCGACGCAGCACGACGATGCCGATCGACACCAGGACGAACGCGGACAGCGTGCCGATGTTGATCATGCCCTCGAGCTTGTCGACCGCGGTGAACCCGGCCAGCAGCGCCACGACGACACCGGCGACGACCTGCACGCGGACCGGGGTCTGCGTCTTCGGGTTGGTCTTCGAGAACCAGCGGGGCAGCAGTCCGTCGCGGCTCATCGAGAAGACGATGCGGGACAGGCCGAGCAGCAGCACCATGACGACGGTGGTCAGACCGATCAGCGAGCCGATGGCGATGATGCCGGCGGCCCACGGCAGTCCGACGATGTTGAACGCCGAGGCCAGCGACGGCGTCTTCTCCTCCGCCAGGCGCTGGTACGACACCATGCCGGTGATGACGATGCTGACGCCGACGTAGAGCAGGGTCACGATGCCGAGGCCGATGAAGATGCCGCGCGGCAGCGTCTTCTGCGGGTTCTCGGTCTCCTCCGCGCTCGTGGCGACCACGTCGAAGCCGATGAAGGCGAAGAACACCAGGGACGCCGCGGCGAGCAGGCCGAAGACGCCGTACTGGGCGGGCTCGGCACCGGTGAACCAGGACACGAGCGACTGGGTCCAGACGCTGCCCTCGGCGCCCTTGGCGGGCTCGGCCGGCGGGATGAACGGGGTGAAGTTCGCGGCCTTGACGAAGAACGCACCGGCGACGATGACGAACACGACGATGGCGACCTTGATGACGGTGATGACCGCCGACACCCGCGAGGACAGGCGGGTGCCGAAGGCGAGGAGCACCGTGAAGATCCCGACGATGAGCACCGGACCCCAGGTGAACGGGATCGGACCGAGCTGGATCGTGCTCGGCAAGCCGACACCGAACACCTTGAACGCTTCGCTGAGGTAGATACCCCAGTACTTCGCGATCACGGCACTGGCGGTGAGGGTCTCGAGGATGAGGTCCCAGCCCACGATCCAGGCGAGGAGCTCACCCATCGTGGCGTAGGTGAACGTGTACGCGGAGCCGGCGACGGGGATCGTCGACGCGAACTCGGCGTAGCACATGATCGCCAGGCCGCAGGTGACGGCGGCGAGCAGGAAGGAGATGATGACGCCGGGCCCGGCGAAGTTCGCGGCGGCGTTCGCGCCGACCGAGAAGATGCCGGCGCCGACGGCGACCGCGATCCCCATCGCGGCGATGTCGAACGTCTTCAGGGAGCGTTTCAGGGACCTGCCCTGCTCCTCGGAGTCGGCCAGGGAGGCCTCGATCGACTTGATGCGGAGCTTCGTTGCCATGGGGTGGATCCCGTCATCGGCTGGCGGCGGACCTCGGAAGGGTACTGGTGTACCACTGTGTCACGCAAAGCGTCCGCCCGGACGGTGGCCGGGTCCGGCGACGGCCAGGAGGCCCGGCACCGGTCCGGCACGCACCGCTCGGTCGGCCGACGGATGCGTCCAGGGCCGCGGTCGCGGGGTGCGGTCGCGGGGCGCGTTCGCGGAGTGCGGTCGCGGGGTGCGGTTGTGCTCGCGTCAGCGGCCCGCGCGCCAGTCCGCCAGGAACCGGGCGCCAGCCTCGTCGTGGATCACGCCGTCGGGGGCGGTGAGCACCGGGTACGGCGTGGCCGGCACCCCGTCGGCGGGACGGACGTCGACGTGGGCGACCTCGTGGCCGTGGGCGTGCAGCCAGTCCGCCATGGCGTAGTCGCTGCGGGAGTCCCCCACGGTGCGCCAGGTGACCGGGAGCTCGCCGTCCTGTCCGAGGAGCTCGAGTGAGCGCTCGGCCCCGAGGTCCTTGCCGCTGCGGTCGGACTCGACGTCGGTCGAGATGATCGTGGGGTCGATGCGCCACTGCACGGCACCGTCGGCGTCGGGTCGGACGTCGTCGAGTCGGCGGACACCGAGCCCGCGACGCTCGAGCGCGGCCATGGCCTTCGCGTCGAACTCCGGCTGGCGGGCCAGGTAGGTGGCGTTCGGCACCTCGACGCGCTGCTCGATCGACACCATGGCGCGCTTCGTCTCGTCGAAGAACACCAGGTCGGCGTACTCGTCGCGGACCAGCTCGCGCATCTCGTCGGCGTAGTCCCGCGGCAGCGCGAGGTCCTCGGCGACCGTCAGTTCGCCCATGCCGCCGTCGTACTGCGGACCGATCGAGCACCACACGGCGCCCTTCTCGCAGACCGCGTGGACCCGCCCGCCCTCGGCGAGGCCACCGGCGAGCAGCGGGCCGACGACCTCGGAGCGGATGAACGCGTCGCTGCGTCCGGTGTTGAAGACGATCGGGATGCCCTCGGCGGCGAGCGCGACGAGGTCCGCGACGATGCTCGGGATCGCGATGGTGCGGGAGACCGGGCTGGCGATGGGCCCGTCGACGTCGAGCAGGAGACCGAGGCGGGGTGCGTTCACCCGCCCATCCTCTCGCAGTCAGCTGCTGGGCGAGACGATCCGGCTCCGGACGCGGTCGATCAGGGCTCCGAGGGCCGCCGGGGCGGGGACGTGTCCCTGCCCGGGCACCTCGGTGTACTCCGAACCGGGCACGGCGTCGACGAGGGCGCGGGCCGCACGACGCATCCACTCGAGTCCGTCGCCACCGGCGCCGACGAGCACCGGCACCCCCACGGCGGCAGCGACCCGCTCGGGCACGGCGAGGCCGTTCAGCACACGGACCTCGCGGCTGAGCACGTGGGCGTCGACGACCAGGGAGCGCCAGAGCGAGCCCTTGAGCCGCAGTGCCGTGACCTGGCCCATCGGGACCCCGAGCACCTGGGTCAGGAACCCGCGGACGGCCTGGGCCCGGCGGCCGGCACCGACGTGTTCGTCGAGCAGGTCGGCGAACACGACGTCGTCGGCGTGGGGGTCGACCGAGGCGCGGTACGGCGGTTCCCACAGGACGGCACCGTCGACGGGCAGTCCGGTGGCGAGCCCGTGCAGGACGACACCGGCGCCGACGCAGATGCCGACGGCGGTGGTCGGTGCGCCGATGCTCTCGACGACGGCGCGCAGGTCGTCGACCTCGCGCTCGATCGCCCACGTCGCGGAGTCACCGCTGGCGCCACGGCCACGGCGGTCGTAGGTCACCACGCGGTGGGTCGAGCCGAGCTCGGCGACCACGCGCTCGAGGTACGGGGTCCCCCGGTGGTCGAAGGCACCGCCCACGACGACGACCGCCGGCCCGTCCCCTGCCTCGGAGACGGCGATGGTGGTGCCGTCGGAGGAGACGACCGTTCGGTCGACTGGAGGGAGCATGGGGTCCTTTGCGAGCTGTCGACGGCGATGCGTCGGGCCTCGGAGGGGACCGTGCGGATTACCGGTCCTCCGAGTGTCGCAGGCGTGGGAGCCCGTGTCTCCCCCCGCTTCCAGGGGCAGAACCCCGTCGCTCGACACCGTGGCGGTCGCCGTGCCATGCTGTTTGAGTACACCTGTACTCACACGATCACCGCCACTGCAACGGGGAACCATGACACTCATCGCCATCGTCGCCTGCGAGATCGCCTTCTGGGTCGCGATCCTCGGCGGCCTGACCACCCGGTACCTGCTGCGACGGCCGCGGACGGGTGCGGCGATGCTCGTCGCGGCACCCGTGATCGACGTCGTGCTGCTCGCGGTCGTCACGGTCGACCTGCTCGGCGGTGGGACCGCGTCGTGGCACCACGGGCTCGCGGCGATCTACATCGGCTTCTCGGTCGCGTACGGGCACCGGATGATCGCGTGGGCGGACGTCCGCTTCACGCACCGGTTCGCCGGCGGTCCGGCACCAGAACGGCTGAGTGGACGGCGGTACACGGCCCGGTGCTGGGGCGACGTGCTGCGGACCGGGCTCGCCGTGCTGATCGCCGGTGGGATCATCGGCGGACTCGTCCTCGTCGTCGGCGACCCGGAGCGCACGGACGAGCTGCAGGGCACGGTCGCACTGCTCGGGGTGGTCCTGGGCGTCGAACTGCTGTGGGCGATCAGTTACACGATCTGGCCGCGCCGAGTCACCTCCGCAGCCGCGGACCCGGCCGGCGCGTCGAGCCGGCCGTAGGCTGACCCGGTGCCCCGCCGTGTCGACCTCGAGGAACGGGGATCCCTGGTGGCCGCGGCCTGCCTGCGGATCCTGGAGCGGGACGGCCTCAGCGCACTGTCCGTGCGGAACGTCGCGGACGAGGCCGGCATCGCCCCGGCGTCACTCCGCCGCGTGTTCCCGACGCAGGACGCCCTGCGCGAGCACTGCCTGACGATCATCGAGGAACGGGTCACCGCTCGGCTCGGCGCCCTGCGTTCGACGGGTCGTGCGCTCGCACTGGACGTCCTCGCCCAGGTGCTGCCGCTCGATGCCGAGCGCACGACCGAGATCCTGGCGCAGGTGCAGCTCGGCGTGCTCGCGCGCACCGACGAACACCTGGCTGCGAGCGCCCGACGCCTGAACGACGGGGTCAGCCGGGTGTGCACCCGGGCGCTGGAGATCCTGCGCGAGGACGGCAGCTTCGGTGCCGATCGCGACCTGACCGATGAGGCCGACCGGCTGCACGCGCTCATCGACGGGCTGGCGATCGAGCACACGTGGGACCCGACGGCGCGTGCGCCGGAGCGGGTCCTGGCGCTCGTCGAGCTGCACGTGGACAGCCTGCGCGGCGCGATCGGCTGACGGCTGACGGCTGACGGCTGACGACTGACGACTGACGGCTGCCGGCTCAGCGGTCCCGGTAGACCTCGCGCCGGTGCCCAGCGTCGACGACCACCACGACGAGCTTGCCGTCGTCGATCCGGTAGATCAGTCGGTAGTCCCCCGAGCGGACTCGCCATCCGGGCCGGTTCACGAGCTTGCGTGCGGCGGGTGGCCGGGGGTGCTCGGCGAGGATCGCGAGGAGCCCCTCGATCCGCCGCCGTCCGTCGAGCGGGAGCTTGCGGATGACGCGTTGCGCGGCCGGGATGACCTCGACCGAGTACGTCACCCGAGGCCGAGTTCGCGCTTGAGGTCGTCCCACTTGACGTTCTCGCCACCGATGCGGGCACTCTCGGCGACGGCTTCGTCGTAGGCGACCAGGTCGTCCAGGTCCTCCGCCGCCTCGAGCAACCGGTCGAGGACGGCCGCGTCGACCACGGCAGCGACGCGCTTGTTGCGCCGGGTCAGGTAGACGGGTTCGTGACGGGCGTCGTCGATGATCGACGCCAGACGGCCACGGGCTTCGGAGATCGACACTTCGCTCACCTGTACATTCTAGAGCGTTTTGTACAAATCAGACGAGTGCCGTGGTGCCGACCGACTCCCGTTCGAGCAGGGACCGCTTGACGTCGAGCCCCCACGCGAAGCCCCCGAGCGTGCCGTCCGAGCGCAGCACCCGGTGGCACGGGACGAAGAGTGCGGGGGCGTTCCGGGCGCACACGCTCGCCGCCGCCCGCACCGCGTCGGGCCGGCCCATCGCCGCCGCGAACCCGGTGTAGGTCAGGGTGCCGCCGGCGGGGATCCGGCGAAGCTGGCGCCACCCCTCGGTGAAGAGCTCGGTGCCGAACTGCCGGACCGGTACCTGCATGGCGTGCTCGACCTCGCCCGAGTAGAAGGCGTCGACGGCGTCGGCCGAGGCGACCACGCCGTCGAGCACGCGGTCGGGGCGGTGGCGATCGGCCAGGCGGGCGAGGATCCGCTCGACGGAGTCGGTCCACCCGGAGGCGAGGACCCTGCCCTCGGCGTCTTCGAGCACGGTGAACGGCCCGTCGGGGGTGTCCAGGGTCTGGATGGTTGCGTCGGTCATCGGTCGTCCTTCCGGGGGTCCTCGGGGGCACGGGCTGCACGGGCGCCGGCGGTCGCGGTCGTCGCGCGGTCGATGATCGGTCGCCAGCAGTGCATCGTGAGGTAGCTCCGCCAGGGGGCCACCTGCTCCGACCATAGGGAGAGCTCGCGCGCCGTTCCGGGCAGCCCGAGTTCCTGTGCACCGTTCCGCACGGCGAGGTCGCTGTGGAGGAAGATGTCGGGGTGGTGCCGGACCCGCAGCGCGACGTAGTCGGCGGTCCACGGCCCGATGCCCTTCACCGCGAGGAGTCCGTCGCGCAGGTCACCGAGGGACTGCCCACCGTCCACCACCAGGGACCCGTCAGCGAGCGCGGCGGCCACCCGCAGGATCGTGTCGACGCGGGCGGCCGGACCGCGCAGGACCTCGCGCCCGCGTTCGGCGATCACCGCCGCCGACGGGAAGAGCAGCCCGCCGGCCTGGATGGCGTCCGGCACCGTCGCTCCGAGTGCGGCCACGAGCCGGGTCTGCGCGGTACGCGCCGCGGCCACCGAGACCTGCTGCCCGATCAGGGTGCGGAACACGATCTCGTGCGCGTCCACCGCGCCGGGGAGGCGGAGACCGGGCACCCGGGCGACGGGTCCGGCGAGCTCGGGCACGGCTCCGAGGACGGCGTCGACGGCGACCGGGTCGGCGTCGAGGTCGAACAGTGCCCGGACACGCGCCACGAGGGCCGGCAGGTCGGAGAGGTCGGCGACCCGCACGCGCAGGTCGATCCCGGTGCCCCGCCCGGCCACGTCGGGGACGGCGGCTGACGCGCTGAACCAGCCCGGGCCTCCAGGCAGGTCGACCAGCCGCCCGTACGACGTGACCCGACCGGCAGGGTCGGTGTCCACCTGCTCCGCGCCCGGCAGGGCGTGCAGCGCGTGCCAGTCGAGCAGGCCCTGCGCGTCGAAGGGTGCCCGGGCCGGCAAGTGGACGTGGAGTCCGCCGTCGCCGCCGTCCGTGGCGCCGTCGACTCCCCCGGACCGGCGTGCGCGGAGCTCGGTCGGGGTGACGGCGAAGACCTCGCGCACGGTGTCGTTGAACTGTCGGACGCTGGCGAACCCCGCGGCGAACGCGACGTCGGCGACGGGCAGGTCGGACGAGGTGAGCAGGGTCCGCGCGGTCTGCGCCCGGTGCGCCCGGCTGAGCGCCTTCGGCCCGGCGCCCAGCTCGGCCGTCATGATGCGGTTGAGCTGCCGCTCCGAGTACCCCACGCGCGCGGCGAGCCCGGGCACGCCGTCGCGCTCGACGACACCGTCGAGGACGAGCCGCATCGCCCGGCCGGCGACGTCCTCGCGCAGGTCCCACTCGGGGCTGCCGGGAGTTGCCTCGGGCAGGCAGCGCTTGCAGGCGCGGAAGCCGGCCAGGTGCGCTGCGGCGCTCGTGCGGTAGAAGGTGACGCCCGAGACCCTCGGCGTGCGGGCCGGGCAACTGGGCCGGCAGTAGATGCCGGTGGAGTGCACGGCGGTGACGAACTGGCCGTCGAAGCGCGCGTCGCGCGAGGCGACGGCGCGGTGCCGTTCGGCGTGCAGCGCGTCGGGCTGCGCGTCGGTGTCCGGGCTGGTCATGGGCTCAGCCTGACATGCGCCGCCGACGTCGACTGGCGGGAATCGGACGGAGCAGCGCACGGCCGGGAGGCCCGGCTAGCGTTGGCCGCGTGACTCCCGCAGACGACGTGGCCGGCGTCGACGACCTGCCGTTCCGGACCGAGGTCGAGGTCGCGATGCTGCTCGTCTCGCCGCGGCACCGGTACGAGGGGCGCCCGGCCGACGGCGCGCTGCCGGTGGCCGCGGACGATCCGGACGAGTCACGCGACCGGATCGAGCTGCGGGCCGGGCTGGGCATCGTCGGCGACCGGTACTTCGCGGCCCGGGCGCACGTGCACGCCTCGGTCACGGTGATCGGACTGGAGGGGCTCGAAGCCGTCGGTCAGGCGATCGGTGCCACCGTCGACCCCGCTGCGACCCGGCGGAACGTGTTCCTGCGGGGCGCCGACGTCGAGGCACTTCGGGGCGAGCCGTTCTCGCTGGAGAGCGTGACGCCGGACGCGGGTGACGGACCGGTCCGGTTCCGTGGCTACCGTGCGGCGAACCCCTGCGCCTGGATGGACCACGAGGTGGCCCCCGGGGCGTTCCGGGTGATGCGCGGCCGGGGCGGCGTGCGGTGCGACCCGGAGTCCGACGGTGTGCTCACCCTCGGACCCGCGGTGCTCCGCACGGCCCGCCCCGTGGCGCTCGGCTGACGTGGTCGCCGGGCGGCGAGACGCTCGGCGACACGGCGCTCAGGCGGTGAGGGCGCTCTCGATCGCGTCGACGAACGCCGGCAGGTCGTCCGGGGTGCGGGAGGTGATGAAGCCGCCGTCGACCTGGACCTCCTGGTCGACCCACTCGGCTCCGGCGTTGCGCAGGTCGGTCTGCAGCGACGGGAACGACGTGACGGTCTTGCCCGACAGCACACCCGCTTCGACGAGGGTCCACGGGCCGTGGCAGATCGCCGCGACCGGCTTGCTCGCCTCGGCGAAGGCCTGCACGAGCGTCGCTGCACGGGACTCCTGGCGCAGCGTGTCGGCGTTGATGGTGCCGCCGGGGATCACGAGGGCGTCGAAGTCCTTCGCGTCGACACCGGCGATGGTGGTGTCCGGCTCGAGCGTCTGCCCCGGGTCCTTGTCGCCGACCAGCGTCTGGATCGTGCCGGTCTCCTTCGCCGCCACGGTCACCGAGGCACCGCGCTCACGCAGCTGCTCGGTGGGGACGACGATCTCGTCCTGCTCCACGCCGTAGTTCGTCGTGATGACGAGGACCTTCTTGCCGTCGAGGGTTGCCATGATCGCTCCTTCCGCGGCCCGGTCGTTCCGGCCGCACACCCGAGGGTCGTCGGCGTCGGCTGGGCAGGCGTGCAGGGGCGGCTCAGGGGGGCGGGCGGTCGAGCGGTCGAGCGGGCGGTCGAGCGGTCGCAACTCGCCGCTCACGTCCGCCGGGCGGTCACAAAACGTCGGCTGGCGGCGGCGCAGCCGACGGTTCCTGACCACTCAGCGCAGGCCGGGCGGGATGTCCTGACCAGCCGACGAGGCGCCGTGGACGCGCCCAAAGGCAGCCTGGAGGCACGGTGCGGGCCCGCCACGGGCCTCCAGGCCGCCACCCGGCCGGTCGCAACACCCCGCTCACGTCCGCCGGACGGTCGCGGACCGTCGGCTGGCGGCGGCACAACCGACGGTTCCCGACCACTCAGCGCAGGCCGGGCGGGATGTCCTGACCAGCCGGCGGGCCGACGCGCCGGGCAGGACGGGCGCCGCGCTCAGCCGCGGATGCGGAAGGTGTCGCCGTCGCGCTCGACGGTCAGGCCGTCGTACCCGTGGACCCGGTGCAGGCCGGCCGTCACCGGGTGCTCGAGGGGCCCGACGACGACCGTGGTCGCACCGGAGGCGATGGCGGACTCGAGTCCGGCGGGGGCGTCCTCGAACGCCACGCAGTCGGTCGGGTCGACGCCGAGCAGGGCAGCTCCGCGCAGGTAGCCGTCGGGGTGGGGCTTGCCGTGCTCGACGTCCTCCGAGGGCACGAAGGCCTCGGGCACGGCGAACCCGGCGGCCACCATCCGGCCCGCGGCGAGGTCACGTGGGGCGCTCGTCACGAGGGCCACCGGGACACCGAGTTCGACGAGTCGCTGCACGAAGGCGACGGCGCCGGGGATCTCGAGGATGCCCTCGGTGCTCGCGGTCTCCTCGGCGACGAGTTCCGCCGCGATCCGCTGCTGCTCGGCCAGGGGCAGGTCGGGCAGAAAGCGCCGCAGGGTGTCGATCGCCTGCCGCCCGTGCGAGAACGCGAGGATCTCGTCGGGGTCGATGCCGTTCGCGTTCCCGAACCGGGTCCAGGTCGCTTCGACCACCGCGGTCGAGTCGACGAGGGTCCCGTCCATGTCGAAGAGGACCCCGGACGCCACGATGTCGATCACGCGCCCGACCCTAGCCCACGGGCCCGACCGTCCCGCGGTCCGGCGGTCACGCGGTCCGCGCGCGAGCGGCGCCAGCGCACCCGCGGTGCCAGCGCACCCGCGGCGCCAGCGCGGGCGGGGTCAGCGCGCCCGGACGTACCGCGTGAGCAGCACGCCGCCGGCGCCGAGCAACACGTGCGCCGGTCGCATCCGACGGAGCTCCGGCGACGACCCTCGGGCGATGCGCGGCCCCGCCCCGCCCTCGAGCGACGGGTCGATCGTCAGGGTCAGCTCGTCGACGGCGTCCGCGGCGATGAGTGCTCCGAGGAACGACGGCCCGCCCTCGCAGTGGATCGTCCCGAGGCCACGGCCCGCCAACAGCCCACGGATCCGTCCGGCGTCCACCGAGTCCGGGTCGTCGTCCGCGCTGCACGGCACGACGTCCGCGACCTCGGCGAGCGCCCGGGCCTTCGACGACGCAGCCGCCGTCGCCGACGTCAGGACGATCGGGCGCACCGGCGCCTCGGTGAACACCCGCGACGTCGGGTCGAGCGACAGCGACCCGGTGACGATCGCGAACACGGGGTGGTCCGGCATGCCGTGGGCCCGCCGCCAGGCGACGTCGGCGTCGTGCAGGACCATCGGCCCGTAGCCCTCGTCGCGGACCGTGCCGGCGGCGACGAGCACGACGTCGGCCACCCGCCGGAGCAGGTCGAAGACGCGCAGGTCGTCGTCACCGCCGAGCGACCCGGACACCCCGGCGGCCGAGGCCGAACCGTCCAGCGTCGCGACGAAGTTCACGCGGAGCCAGGGATCCCCGGCGTCGGCGGTGTAGAGCTCGAGCAGGTCGTCGTCGGACAGGTCCGCGATCGACGGGGGCAGGACGTTCACGTGTTGTGCCTCGATTCCACGGGGGTGCGCCATCCGAGCGTGGCCTCGACCATGCGCATCGCGTCGACGCTCTCGGCGACGTCGTGCATGCGGACGATCCGGGCGCCGAGCATCGCGCTCACGGTCGCCACGGCGAGCGATCCGGAGAGCCGTTCACCGCGGGGGCGCCCGAGCGACTCCCCCACGAAGTCCTTGTTCGACACCGCGGCGAGGACCGGGTAGCCGAGCGCGACGACCTCGGGCAGTCGACGGGTGAGCTCGAGGGTGTGCACGGTGTTCTTGTGCAGGTCGTGGCCCGGGTCGACGATGATCCGCGACTCGGGGATGCCCGCGGCGAGCGCCCGGTCGACCCGTTCGCGCAGGAACGCGACGACCTCGCCCGCGATGTCGCCGTACTGCGGCGGCGCCGGCAGGGGCCGTCGGGGTTCGGCGAGCGAGTGCGTGATGACGACGGTGGCGTCGGAGTCGGCGACCACGGCGGCCATCCGCGGGTCGGACAGGCCGGTGGTGTCGTTGACGACGGTCGCCCCGGCCGCGATCGCCGCCGCGGCGACCTCGGGACGGAAGGTGTCGACGCTGATGACGACGTCGGACTGCTGGGCGAGCTGCTCGACGACGGGCACGACGCGGTCGATCTCGTCGGAGGCGGGCAGCTCCGGGCCCGGGGCGAACTTCACGCCACCGATGTCGACCCAGTCGGCGCCCTGCTCGGCGGCGCGCACCGAGGCGGCGACGGCCCGGTCGAGCTCGAAGGTGGCGCCGCGGTCGTGGAACGAGTCGGGGGTGCGGTTCACGATCGCCATCACGGCGATGCGGTGGTCGAAGTCGATGGTGCGGCGGCCGAACGTCCGGACCGGGTGGCGCAGGTCCGGCACGACCCAGCCGGGTCCGGCCGCGCCGTCGGGGAGGCCCGTCATGCGTCCGCCCCGGCACTCGCGTCGTGCCCGGCGTCCGTCGCACGCCCCGCGCCGATGAGCGCGATCGCCTCGGCCCGTCCCGCGGTGTCGGCCAGCGAACCGGTCGCCGCCACCGTCACGGTCGTCGAACCGGTCTGGCGCTCCCCACGCGTCGTGACGCACTGGTGCTGCGCGTCGAGGACCACCAGGACGCCCTCGGCGCCGAGCCCCTCGGCGATGGTCGCGGCGACCTGTTCGCCGAGCCGCTCCTGCAGCTGCGGACGGGAGGCCACCGCGTCGAGCACCCGTGCCAGCGTGCCGAGCCCGATGAGGCGGTCGCCCGGCGCGTACGCCAGGTGCGCGACCCCGAGGAACGGCAGCAGGTGGTGCTCGCAGACGGAGCGGAACTTGACGTCGCGGACGATGACGAGTCGACCGCGCTCACCGTCCTCGGCGTGCACGGTGCCGTCCCGGGCGATGGCGACCGCGTCGGTGCCGATCCCGGAGAAGAACTCGGCGTACGAGTCGGCGACACGGGCGGGGGTGCGGGTGAGTTCCGGGCGGTCGGGATCCTCGCCGATGGCGAGCAGCAGCTCGCGGACGGCGGCCTCGACACGGGCGCGGTCCATGGGTGACGTCACCCGCTCATCCAACACCAGCCGTGGCCGGAGAACGCGGGCAGACGCCCAGCGCGAGGTGCGCGATCCGCGTGGAACGGGCCTCCCGGCTGTCACAACCTGTGAGACCGGTGTGACACGCCCGAAACCCAGCGTCCTTTAAACTCTCGTGGTGAGCGCCCCGCAGACCGACACCACGCCCCGGAACCGCTTCGCGACCGGCCTCGATCGATTCTTCTCCATCACGCAACGCGGATCGTCGATCCCCCGCGAGGTCCGCGGTGGCCTCGTCTCGTTCGTGACGATGGCGTACATCGTCATCCTGAACCCCCTCATCCTCGGCGGGTTCAGCGCCGACCAGGCCGCCAAGGACGTCAGCGGCGGTTGGCTCGAGAACGCTCAGGTGGCCGCGGCGACCGGCCTCGTCGCCGGCGTCATGACCATCGCGATGGGCATCATCGCGAACCTGCCGTTCGGCATCGCCGCGGGGCTCGGGATCAACTCGTTCCTCGCCGTCAGCGTCGTGCACCAGGTCACCTGGGCCGAGGCGATGGGGCTGGTCGTCATCAACGGTGTGATCATCGTGATCCTCGCGTTGACCGGCATCCGGACGATGATCTTCACCGCCGTCCCGGCACAGCTGAAGGCCGCGATCACGGTCGGCATCGGCCTGTTCATCGCGTTCATCGGGCTCGTCGACTCCGGCTTCGTGCGGTCCTCCGGGCTCGCGTCGCCGCCGCTGCAGCTCGGTGAGGACGGCTCCGTCGGCGCCCTGCCGACCATCGTGTTCCTGATCGGCCTGATCATCATCGGCACGCTCATGGCCCGCCGGGTCAAGGGTGCGCTGCTCATCGGCATCGTCGCGACCACGATCATCGCGATCATCCTGCAGGCGATCTTCCAGGTGCCGACGTCGGTCGACTCGAAGACCGGCTGGAACCTCAACGCCCCCGGCCTGCCGAGCGCGCTGTTCGCCGTGCCGGACCTGTCGCTCGTCGGCCACGCCGACGTCTTCGGTGCCTTCACCCGCATCGGCCCGCTCGCCGCGTCGATGCTCGTCTTCACCCTCGTCTTCACGAACTTCTTCGACGCCATGGGCACCATGACCGGTCTGGCCAAGGCCGCCGGTGTCGCGAAGCCCGACGGCACGTTCCCCCGCCTGAAGTCGGCGCTCGTCGTCGAGGGCGTCGGCGCGATCGCCGGTGGTGGCGCGTCGGTGTCGTCGAACACCGTCTTCATCGACTCGGCCTCCGGCATCGGCGAGGGCGCCCGCACGGGCATGGCCTCGGTCGTCACCGGCCTGCTGTTCCTGGCGTCGATGTTCCTCACGCCGCTCACCCAGGTCGTCCCGCTCGAGGTCGCCGCCGCCGGGCTCGTCGTCGTCGGTGCGCTCATGGTCGCGCAGGTCGCGGACATCTCGTGGTCGGACTTCGGCTCGGCCCTGCCGGCGTTCCTGACGATCGTCGTCATGCCGCTGACCTACTCGATCGCGAACGGCATCGGCGCCGGCTTCATCAGCTGGGTGCTCATCAAGCTGCTGTCCGGCCGTGGCCGTGAGGTCTCGTGGCTGCTCTACGTCGTCGCCGCGGGCTTCCTGCTGTACTTCGCGCGGGGGCCGCTGGAGGCGCTGCTCGGCGTCGGCTGAGGCTTTGGTCGGGCGGAGCCTGTCACAAGACGCCGTCGTGTCATCGAGACGCCGCCGATTCCGGCGGCGTCTCGACGTTTCTGGGGCGTCTCCGCAAGATGCCGGCGTCTTCCGCAGGCCGGCGTCGGCCTGGAGGCCCGTGGTCAGTCCGGCAGGTCGCTCGGCGTGGCCTCGTGGTGGCGCTGGTCCTGGGTGCGACGGTCTTCCTTCATGCCCGCCTCGAACAGGTGGCGACGGCCCTGCACGAGCTCGTCGCGCGCCGTGCGCTCGAGCTCCTTGGCGAGGGCGTAGTAGCCGTCGTCGTAGTCCTCGACGATCTGGAACGTCCAGCGGCCCGCGATGACGTTGCGGCCCACGAGTTCGGTGTCGATGCGTTCGGCGAGTTCGGTGTGCCCGGCCTTGCGCAGCTGCTCGACCGCCTCACCGAGGTTCAGGTCAGCGGTGCCGGTCAGTCGGTGGAACCCGTAGAGCAGACCGCGGGCGTGCTCGATGACCTCGACCGCGGCGGACAGGCTGCCGAGCGCCTCGACCGTGGCCTCGGACACCCCCTCGGGAACCTGGTGCTGCGCGTCGGGGCCCTGTGCGTCGTTCGTCATGGGTCCCGTCTACACGACGACTGCTGCGTCGTTCGAGGGGTTCGCCCACGACCCGCCGGGGTCGGCCGCCGGTGGTTGCGACGTCGGAGGTCGACACCTACCATTCGAACACACGTTCGAACGAGGAGGGCCGATGATGATCACCGACACGGCCGCCACGGTGTGGTGGGCCGAGGGCACGCCGACCCGGCTGGTGTGGGCCGGACGGCGCTGGCGGGTGAGCGACACCCCCACCCGGCTGACCGTGACGCGCGCTGAACTGCCCACCGCGATCACCCACGCGCCCGAACGCACCGTGGGCTGGCGGTTCCAGGCGACCAGCGACGACGACGGCGAGGCCCTGGTGGTCGACATCGTGCCGCAGGGTGCCGGCTGGGGCGTGGCCCGGACGTGGACGTGAGCGGCCCGGACCGCTACCGTCCGGACATGGACAGGTGGGTGGCGCTGCTGCGCGGCGTCAACGTGAACGGCATCACGATCCGGAGCGCCGAGCTCGCGGAGCTCTTCCGAGGGCTCGGGTTCGACGACGTCCGCACCGTGCTCGCCTCGGGCAACGTCGTGTTCTCCGCCGACGTGCCCGCCGAGCAGCTCAAGACGTCGATCGAGCAGGGGCTTCGCGACCGGTTCGGGTACGACGCCTGGATCGTGCTCGTCCGGCACGACGCCCTCGCGGCCGTGGTCGACGGCTTCCCCTTCGCGCGTTCCGGCGAACGGCACGACTACGTCGTGTTCGGGTCCGACGACGGTGCGCTCGACGCCTTGGTCGGCGACCTCGAACTCGACGAGTCGGTCGAGCGGGTCGCCCGCGGGAACGGGGTCGTCTACTGGTCCTGCCCGAAGGGTTCGAGCACCGACACCGTGTTCGCCAAGCGGGCCGGCGCCGCACGCTTCAAGCGCACGACGACGACCCGCAACACGAACACGCTGCGGAAGCTCCTGTGACGCTCGGCACCCTGCACCACGTCGAGCTCCGCACCGCCGACCTCGACACCGCCGCCGGGTCCTGGGGCTGGCTGCTCGGCGAACTCGGCTACGAACCGTTCCAGCAGTGGGACCACGGCCGGAGCTGGCGGCTCGGCCCGTTGTACGTCGTCCTCGAATCGACGCCACTGGACGGCGATCACGACCGGCGCCGACGCCGGGTGGCTCAGGCCTGCGGCGGCTGCCCGTTGCTCGCCATGGTGCCGCCGTCCACGGGTAGGACCGCGCCCGTGATGAACGAGGCCGCGTCGCTGGCCAGGAACAGGATCGCCTCCGCGACCTCGGCAGAGCGGCCCCCGCGGCCGAGGGCGATGCGCTCGGTGAACTTCGACTGCAGGGCCTCGTCCTCCGCCTGCTCCTGGGTCAGGTCGGTCCAGATGAGTCCCGGAGCGACGGCGTTCACGCGCACGCCGAACTGCCCGTTGTCGAGTGCAGCGGCCTTGGTGAAGTTCGTCACGCCGCCCTTCGCCGCGTTGTAGGGGCTCATCCGCCAATCGGCGTCCTCACCGGAGACCGACGACGTGTTGACGATCGACCCCTTCGTCTCGCGCAGGAACGGCAGGGCCGCCCGGGTGCCGTAGAACACACCGGACAGATCGGTCTCGATGACCCGGCGCCACTCGTCCGTGCTGATGTCGGTGATGTCGCCCGAGCTGAAGGTCCCGGCGTTGTTCACCAGGACGTCGAGCCGGTCGAAGCGGTCGATCGCCGCCGAGACGACGGTCTCCCAGTCCTCCGGGCTCGCCACGTCGGCGTGCAGGGCGACGACCCGGTGCGTCGGCAGGGAGTCACCCACCGCGCGGACCTTCTCCTCGACGCTGTCGGTCAGCACGACCGACGCGCCCTCGTCGATGAACGCCCGCACCGTCGCCTCACCGATGCCGGACCCCGCGCCCGTGACGATCGCGACCTTGCCCTCGAACCGGTTGCCCATGATGTCTCCTCTCGTTGCACGAACCGTGCCCGGGGAGACGCCATCGACCCGAGGGGCACGGCAGACCACGGTGCCCCGGGCCGACTGGACGCGTTCGGAGGCGCCGCGAACACCCCGGGGACGCAGGTCGCCCCGGCACCGCGAGGCGGAACCGGGGCGACGTGCGACTGCGGCGCAGGGACCGGCGTCAGCCGGTCGAGTCGTCGAGGTCGAAGTCGCGCTCCAGGGAGATCGTCGGGATCGACGCGGTGATGACCGAACCGTCCGCCCGCAGCGTGCCCTGGATGTCGCTGGTGGTCGGGGCGTGCCCGGACATGCGCGGCCCGTGGTGCGGCAGCGGCACCACGGTGGGCTCCCCCGCCTCGATGTCCCACTGCTGGTTGTGCACCCACACCGTGAAGCCCGAACCGGTCTCGACCGTGAGGGTCATGGCTTCCTGCTCCAGGTCCACCCGGACCCGCGACCCGCGCACCGTCAGACGGTAGGACAGACGGTCCCAGTGCTTCGGCAACCGCGGGTTGAAGGTTATCCGACCGCCGTGGTCACGCATGCCACCGAAGCCGTTGACGAGCGCACCCCAGATGCCACCGGTCGACGCGATGTGCACGCCGTCCGAGGTGTTGCCGTGCAGGTCCGCCAGGTCGACGTAGAGCGCGGTCTGGAAGTACTGGTCGGCGAGGTCGTGGTACCCGACCTCGGCCGCCATGATCGACTGGACGACCGCGGACAGCGTCGAGTCACCGGTGGTGAGCGCGTCGTAGTAGTCGAAGTCGCGACGCTTCTCGGCCGCCGTGAACTCGTGCCCCTGCAGGAACAGCGCGAGCACGACGTCGGCCTGCTTGAGCACCTGGAACCGGTAGATCACCAGCGGGTGGTAGTGGAGCAGCAGCGGGCGCTTGGACTCCGGGGTGTTCTCGAGGTCCCAGAGTTCCTTGTCGAGGAACTGGGCGTCCTGCGGGTGGATGCCGCGGTGCGGGTCGAACGGGATCTCCATCGACTCGGCGGCGTGCTCCCACTCGACGAGCTCGTCCGGCTGCAGACCGGTCCGGCGCACCATGCGGTCGTACTCTTCGGCGTCGTCGGCGGCGAGCTCGCGGCAGGCGTTGACGGCGAACCACAGGTTCGCCCGCGCCATGACGTTCGTGTAGAGGTTGTCGTCGACGACGGTCGTGTACTCGTCCGGCCCGGTGACGCCGTCGATGTGGAACTTCTTGTCGCCGTTGGACCGCCAGAACCCGAGGTCGGCCCAGAGCCGGGCGGTCTCGACGAGCACGTCGATGGCGCCGCGCTTCAGGAACTCGCGGTCGCCCGAGGCCCGGACGTACTGCATGAGCGCATGCGAGATGTCGGCATCGATGTGGTACTGCGCGGTGCCGGCGGCGTAGTACGCGCTGGACTCTTCCCCGTTGATCGTCCGCCACGGGAACAGGGCACCGCGCTGGTTCAGCTCGCGGGCCCGAGCCCGTGCCGCGTCGAGCATGTTGTAGCGGAAGCGCAGGGCGTTCCGGGCGACGATCGGCGCCGTGTACGACAGGAACGGCAGGACGTAGATCTCCATGTCCCAGAAGTAGTGGCCGCCGTAGCCGGAGCCGGTGACGCCCTTCGCGGCGATGCCGTGGCCGTCGGTGCGGGCGGTGGCCTGCGCCAGCTGGAAGAGGTTCCAGCGGACGGCCTGCTGGATCGCGGGCTGACCGGCGATCTCGACGTCGCTGCGGGCCCAGTAGTCGTCGAGCCAGTCGCGCTGCTTCGCGAAGGTCTCGTCGACGTTCTCGGCGTGCGCGCGGTCGAGCGTGCGGTCGCACCGGTCGGCCAGCTCGCGCACGGGCACCCCGCGGGAGGTGTGGTAGACCACGTGCTTCACGAGCCGGATGGGCTGCCCCGCGCGGGCCTGCACCCGGTAGACGTGCTTCGCCAGGTCGTCCTCGATCGACGACGACTCGTCCCAGCTGTTCTCGGTCTCGATGTGGTGCTCGACGCCGACGCAGATCGTCATGCCGGAGCTGGACGCCTGGTACCCCAGGACCGAACGGCCGCCGGTGCTGCGCTTGAGCTTCGGCACGAGCACCCGCTCGGTGAACGACTCGGCCTTGCGCGGGTCGAAGGCGTTCGCCGCGGCACGCATGCCGGCGTGGTACTCGTCCTGCACGTCCTGGCGGTTGAGGATCTGGCTGGACAGCAGGATCGAGGCGTCCGCGTCGAGCACGGTGACCTCGTAGTCGATGACGGCGAGGTGCCGGTCGGTGAACGACACGAGTCGACGTGCCCGGATGAGCACCCGCTTGCCGGACGGCGTCGACCACTCGGTCTCGCGGAACAGGTAGCCGCCACGGAACTCCAGCCGACGCGTGTGCCGGAGGATGTCGGCCTCGGCCAGCACGAGCGGCTCGTCGTCGACGTAGAGGCGGATGACCTTGGCGTCCGGCGCGTTGATGATCGTCTGCCCGGTCTTCGCGAAGCCGAAGGCGTCTTCCGCGTGCCGGATCGGCCAGGTCTCGTGGAACCCGTTGATGTACGTGCCGTACTGCACGCCGCCACGGCCTTCGTCGAGGTTGCCGCGCAGGCCGAGGTACCCGTTGCCGACGGCGAAGTTCGTCTCGGCGACGCCCTGCTCGTCGGGGGTGTACTCGGTCTCGACGAGGGCCCACTCGTCGATCGGGTAGCGGACGCGGTCGAGGGGGTCCGAGGTGATGGGGTTCATGCTGCTCCGTGGGAAGGGAGGGAGATGGGTACGTCGGTGCGGCCGGCAGGCAGGGAGTGTCCGGCCGGGTGGCCTACGTCGTGCTGGTGGCCGGTGCGGGCAGCTCGTCGATGAGTTCGGCGAGGTCGGACACCACGACGTCCGCACCGTGCTCGCGCAGGGCGTCCGCCCCGGCGCCGCGGTCGACACCGACGACGAGACCGAACGAACCGTTGCGGCCGGCTTCGACCCCGCTGGTGGCGTCCTCGACCACGACGCACTCGGCGGCGGTGAGCCCGAACCGGGTCGCCGCGTCGAGGTAGGTGTCGGGCGCGGGCTTGCCGGTCAGGCCGTCCTGGCGCGCGACGAGCCCGTCGACGACCACCGGGAACCGGTCGAGGATGCCCGCCGTCCGGAGCACCGAGGTGGCGTTCGCCGAGCTCGAGACGACCGCGACGGAAAGTCCGGCGGCGATCGCGGCGGTCAGGAACCGCAGCGAACCCGGGTAGGGCTCGACGCCGTGCTCGTCGAGCTCGGCGGTGAACTCCGCGTTCTTCCGGTTGCCGAGCCCGCACACCGTGTCGGTGTCGGGCGCGTCGTCGGGAGTGCCCTGCGGCAGGTCGATGCCGCGCGACTCGAGCAGCGAGCGCACGCCGTCGTAGCGGGGCTTGCCGTCGATGGAGGTGAAGTAGTCCTGCTCGGTGTACGGCGCGACCCCGTGTGCTTCGAGGTACGGCGTGAACAGTCGACTCCAGGCCCGCATGTGGACGTCGGCCGTCGGGGTGAGCACGCCGTCGAGGTCGAACAGGAGCGCCCGCTGGTCACTGAGTCGAGCGGGCGTGCGGTGGTCCTGCGTCGTCATCTGCGGTCCTCCGGGGACTGGTGGTGGACGTGTGGCTCCCGACGAGTCTAGGACCGCTCCAGTCCGGACGTTCCGACGCGCCGCACCCTGTGGAGAGAGTTCACCGGCCGCTCCGCTGTGCAGGGAGGACCCCCGCCACGGCGCACCTGTGAGGCCTCTGATACACACCCCGGCACGCTGACCCGGACGAAAGGCACCACCATGACCAGCGACACCACGGCCGCACCCCACGACGGCACGCAGTCGAAGCTCCGCCAGGCGATCACCGGCCCGCTGCTGTTCCTCTTCATCCTCGGCGACGTGCTCGGCGCCGGCATCTACGCCCTGATGGGGACGCTGGCGAAGGACGTCGGCGGTGCACTCTGGGCACCGCTGGTGCTCGCGCTCCTGCTGGCACTGCTCACGGCGGGCTCCTACGCCGAACTCGTGACGAAGTACCCGAAGGCCGGCGGTGCCGCGGTCTTCGCCGAACGCGCCTACAAGGCGCCCATCGTCTCGTTCCTGGTCGGGTTCAGCATGCTCGCCGCCGGCGTCACGAGCGCCGCCGGCCTGTCGCTCGCCTTCGCCGGCGACTACCTCGGCACGTTCGTCGACCTGCCGCCCGTGCCCACCGCGATCGTCTTCCTCGCCCTGATCGCCTGCCTGAACGCCCGCGGCATCTCCGATTCGCTCAAGAGCAACGTCGTGATGACGATCATCGAGGTCTCCGGCCTCGTCATCGTGATCGTCGTCGTGGCCGTGATGCTCGGCGGTGGCGGCGGTGACGTCTCCCGGATCGGCGCGTTCCCGTCCGAGGCCAACCCGGCCCTGGCGACCCTGAGCGCCGCGATCGTCGCCTACTACTCGTTCGTCGGCTTCGAGACGTCCGCCAACATCGCGGAGGAGGTCCGCGACCCCCGCCGCGTCTACCCGAAGGCCCTGTTCGGCGCCCTCGCCACGGCCGGCGTCGTCTACGTCCTCGTCGCCCTCGCCAGCGCGATCGCCCTGCCCGCTTCGGAGCTGTCCGAGTCCAGCGGCCCGCTGCTCGCGGTCGTCTCCGCCACCGGCGTCCCGATCCCCGACTGGGTCTTCAGCCTCATCGCCCTGGTCGCCGTCGCGAACGGCGCGCTGCTCACGATGATCATGTCGAGCCGCGTGACCTACGGCATGGCCGAGCAGCGGCTCCTGCCCGCCCTGCTCGCGAAGGTCCTGCCGAACCGCAAGACCCCGTGGACCGCCATCGTCGCCACCACGATCGTCGCGATGCTCCTGACCCTGGTGGGCGACGTGGGCGTGCTGGCCGAGACCGTCGTGCTCCTGCTGCTCTTCGTGTTCATCAGCACGAACGTCGCCGTCCTGGTGCTCCGCCGCGACCACGTCGAGCACGACCACTTCCGGGTCTGGACGTTCGTGCCGGTGCTCGGGGTGCTGTCGTGCATCCTGCTGCTGACGCAGCAGAGCGGACAGGTCTGGCTCTACGCCGCGATCCTGCTCGCCGTCGGCGTGGTCCTGTACTTCGTCGCCCGGTTCACCGGGCGCCGTTCCGGACGCGACCACGAGGCGGGCGTGATCCACTGACGGCACGTCCCACGGGCCTCCAGGCAGACCGTCTGGAGGCCCGTGGTGCGTCCGCCGGTCCGCCCGGGTGATCAGCGCAGGTCGCGCACCCAGGCCTCGATCGCGTCCGAGATCTGCTGGCGGGCATCAGCACGGCTGATGGTCGCCGTGCGGTCGCCCGGCTGGTCGCCGTAGGCGCCGAAGTCGGCGTGGTTCGAGCCCTGGATCTCGGTCATGGTGGCGGTCGACGGCAGCTTGTCCCGCGCGGCGTCGACCTTGGCCGGGGTCGACAGACCGTCACGCGAACCGGAGACGCTCAGCACGTCGATGTAGGAGCGGCTGATGTCGTTCGCGCAGTAGCTGCCGAGCAGCAGCAGGCCGTCGGCGTCCTGGGCGAGCTGGCACGCGCGGACCCCGCCGAGGGAGTGCCCGCCGACCGCCCAGCGGGTGACGGAGGGTGCGTGGGCCTCGAACGTCGCGAGCGGCCGGGTGTCGAAGAACGCGAGGTTCAGCGTCGGCTTCGTGATGACCACCGTCGTGCCGTTGGCGACCACCTGCCGGAACGTGGCCATGTAGGCGTACGGGTCGACCTTCGCGCCGGGGATGAAGACGATCCCGACCCCGTCGGCCTGGCCGGTCGGGGTCATCACCACCGAGTCACCGGCGTCCCGGACCGCGATCCGGTCGTCGCGCCAGACCTGCAGGGCGGCGCTGCGGGTGCCCTGCATGACGATGTGCGCCCAGACGAGGAACACCACCGCGATCAGCACGACGACGGCGACGATCCAGGTGGTCCAGCGCAGCGCTCGGTTCATGTGGCCACCGTACGGCGCATCCGGACGGCGGCGTTCGCTTCGTGAGCAGGAATGGTCGGGTGCGACGTGCACACCCGACCATTCCTGCTCACGATGTCGCCCGGGAAGGGCGACCGGGACGCGCTACTTGATGGCGGCGCGGATCTCGGCGGCTGCTGCGCCGACGTCCGAGGCGCTGTAGATCGCGCTGCCGGCGACGGCGATGCGGGCACCGGCCTCCTGCACCGAGGCGACCGAGGACGCGTTCACGCCACCCGCGATCGAGAACGGGACGCCCGACTCCTTGCCGGCGTCGAGCAGCGTCGAGAACGTGAAGCCCTCTTCGGCCTGCTCGTCGAGCCCGGCGTGGACCTCGACGAACTCGGCGCCGAGCGCGACGACCTCGCGGGCACGGGCGGCCTTGTCGGAGACGCCGATCAGGTCGACGACGATGCCCTTGCCGTGCTTCTTCGCGGCCTTGACGGCACCGACGATCGTCGAGTCGCCGGCGACACCGAGGACGGTGACCAGGTCGGCACCGGCCGAGAAGGCGATGTCGGCCTCGAGCTCACCGGCGTCCATGGTCTTGAGGTCGGCGAACACGATCTTGTCGGGGTGTGCTTCCTTGATCGCGGTGACGGCGGACAGGCCGGCGCTCTTGATCAGGGGCGTGCCGAGCTCGAGGACGTCGACGTGCGGCGCGGCCGCGGCGGCGAGCTCGAGGGCGGCTTCGGTGGTCAGGGTGTCCATGGCGAACTGGAGCTGCATGGGTGTGCCTTTCATTCGAGGTTGGCGTGACGGGGCCAGAGGTCGTCGGCGGACTGCCCGCCTCGGGCCCACAGGGCGTGGAACACGGCGTCGCCCACCAGGGCGACGGCCTGTTCGAAGAGGCCACCGGCGTACTGGGCCGAGGCGGTGCCGGAGCGGTCGGTCTTCGTCGCGGCGGGCAGCACGATCGTGACGTCCGCCAGCTCGGAGAGCGGGGAGTCGTCGGTGGTCGAGAGCGCCACGACGGACGCGCCGACCTCGTGCGCGGTGCGTGCGGCCTGCACGATGCCGGTGGTCGTGCCGGAGCCGCTCGCGACGAGGAGCAGGTCACCCGGACGGATGGCCGGGGTGGTGACCTCGCCGACGACGTGCGCGTCGAGGCCGAGGTGCATGAGGCGCATCGCGGTCATGCGGAGGGCGAGTCCGGAGCGACCGGCGCCGTGGACGAACACCCGGTCGGCGCCCTCGATCAGGTCGAGTGCGCGCTGGGCCGGGGCGTCGTCGAGGCGGGCCGACAGGTCGCCGACCTCGCGGACGACCAGGTCGAGCGCTGCGGAGACGGTGGTTGCTGCCATGCCCTCGATCCTTCCGCCGCGCGCCTCGGCACGCCGCTACCCGCCCCGGCAGGGACCCCATCCCATCGGGTGGGCCCATCCGCTCGGGTGGGACGGGTACCGTCGCGTCCATGGACGCATCGGTCGACACCCTGGAGGCCCGGGGCGGCTCCGCCATCCGGCTCGCGGCCGCCGAGCACGCCCGCACGGTCGCCGAGCAGGCAGACCGGCACGCGCTGACCCTCGAGTCCGTCCTCGCCGCGCTCCGGTCGTCGCGGGTCACCGACGCGGCCGCCCGGGCCGAGGCCGTCGAGATCGCCTCGGCCGCCCTCGTCGACCTGCGCACCGTGACCGATCAGCAGCGGAGCACCCTGCTCGAACCCGTCACCGGCGCGTTCTCGCGGTTGCGCGCCGACCTGCGGCCGCTCGTGCGCTTCGGGGACCTCGACGTGCAGTTCGTCGAGCCGCCGGCCACCGGCCGTGCGCTCCCGGGTGACGTCGCCCACGCGGCCCGGGCGATCGTCCGGACCGCGGTGCTCGCCCTGGTCGACGACGGTGCGGCGAAGCGGGTGCGCATCCAGTGGGACTGCGACGGCCGGAACCTGCTCATGCAGCTCCGCGACGACGGCTCCGGGACGCTCGACGTGCACGACGACGCCATGCGGCCGATCGCGGAGCGGGTCGCCACGCTCGACGGACGGGTGCAGGTCGCGAGCACGCCCGGCTGGGGGTCCGTGCTCGACATCTCACTGCCGCTCGACCCGCGGCCGACCGAGGTGGACGCGGTCGACAACGGCGACCTGACCCCGCGGGAGCGCGACGTCCTGCGGCTCGTGGCGACCGGTGTCGGCAACCGGGAGATCGCCGAGGGACTCGGCATCAGCGTCAACACCGTGAAGTACCACGTGGCGAACCTGCTCCGGAAGCACGGCGCCCGGACCCGGGCCGAACTCGCGGCGTTCAGCTCCCGGGCGTGAACCGACGGGATCGCGACGAGGCGTCCCGACGAGACCGCGACAACGGGTACCGACGGTCGAGCGCGGGCTCGACGACGGTCGCCAGCAGGAACTGGGAGAGCAGCCGCCCACCCGCCCAGTAGAGGGGGATGACGAAGATCGCGGCACCCGGCCAGATGCGCGAACCGATGAGCGCCAGGGTGCCGAGCGTCACGACGATGCCGACACCGGAGTACAGGTACTGCCAGCCGCGCGAAGCAGCGTCGCGCTGCGCCTGCTCGCGCTCGGCGCGCTCGTCGAGACCGCGCACCCCGGGGTCGAGCGACGCCGGCTCCTCGGTGGCGAACAGGTCGCGCACGGGGACCTCGAGGGCCGTGGCCACCGCGGACAGCGACTCGAGGCTCGCGTCGTTGCCGCTCTCCATCCGTTGCACCGTCCGCACGGCGATGCCGCTCGTCTCGGCCAGTCGTTCCTGGGTCCAGCCCCGCAGTCGTCGGAGTTCACCGATCCGCATCTCGTTCATGTCCTGAACAGTAGGGAACCGCGGAACGGCACACCACGACAGGGACCCGCCACCGACACGACAGCTTCCCGCCAGTTCCCCGACAGTGGCGGTCTCCTACGCTCCGGGGGCGAAGCGGTACCCCATGCCGGACTCCGTCACCAGGTAGCGCGGGTGCGCGGGATCGGGCTCGAGCTTCCGCCGCAGCTGCGCCATGTACAGCCGCAGGTACCCGGAGTCGTTGCCGTGCGTCGGCCCCCAGACCTCGGTCAACAGCATCTCGCGGGTCATCAGGCGGTCAGGGTTCGTGACCAGGACCTCGAGCAGGCGCCACTCGGTGGGCGTCAGGCGGATCGCCGGACCCTCGGCCGGGGTGACCTGCTTCGCGACGAGGTCCACGAGCAGCGGTCCGATCGCGATCGTCGGGGTCTCCTCCGACGCCACCACCCGCCGCCGTCCGAGTGCCCGCAGCCGGGCGAGGAGCTCGTCCATCTGGAACGGCTTCGTCACGTAGTCGTCGGCACCGGCGTCGAGCGCGTCGACCTTGTCGGATGAGTCGGTGCGCCCGGAGAGCACGAGGACCGGCACCTGCGACCAGGCCCGGACCCCCTCGAGCACCCCGATGCCGTCGAGCCGGGGCATGCCGAGGTCGAGCAGCACCAGGTCGGGGCGCTCGGTGATGACGGCGTCGATCGCCTCGCGCCCGTCCCGAGCCGTGACGACGTCGTACCCGCGCGCCGAGAGCGTCACCGAGAGCGCGCGCACGAGCTGCGCGTCGTCGTCAGCGATCAGGACCTTCATCGGATCTCCACTCCCACGTGCCCGGCGATCGGCAGCCGCACCACGACGGTGAGCCCACCGCCCGGGGTGTCGTCGACCTCGATCGTGCCGCCCATGCCCTCGGTGAACCCGCGCGCCAGGGCCAGGCCGAGCCCGAGGCCGGTCTCGTTGTCGGTGTCACCGAGTCGCTGGAACGGCTGGAACACCTCGTCGCGGCGGTCCTCGGGGATGCCGGGGCCGTGGTCGGCCACGCGGAGTTCCACCCCGCCGGCGAACGCGCTCGCGGCGACCCGGACGTGGGTGCCGTCCGGGGCGTACCGCGCCGCGTTGGCGAGCAGGTTCACGACGACGCGCTGCAGCAGGACCGGGTCGGCGAGCACCGGCGGCAGATCCGCGGGCAGGTCGAGGTCGACGTCGTCCGGGCCGAGCTCCAGCTCGTCCAGGGCGGGGGCGACCACCGTCTCGAGCGCGATCGCCGCCGGGGTGACCGCGAGGACACCGGCCTGGACCCGACTGACGTCCAACAGGTCTGCCAACAGCACCGCCAGCTGACCGAGGCTCTCGTCGGCGGTCGCGAGCAGCGCCTCCCGGTCGGCCCGTGACAGGTCGATGTCGGGCGCACGCAGCGTCTGCACGGCGGCGGAGGCCGCGGCGATGGGGCGGCGCACGTCGTGGCCGACGGCCGCGAGCAGCGCGCTCCGGACCCGGTCGGCGGCGGCGATTCGCTCGGCGCCGACGGCGGTGCGTGTCAGCTCGCGGTGCTCGACGGCGGCGTCGAGCTGCTGCTCGACGACCCGCAGCAGCCGGCGCTGGGTCGGGTCGTCGGGCGCACCGGCGAACTCGAGCACGGCACCGGACGCCAGCGTCGTCGACGCGTCCGGCGTCGCACCGAACTCGCCGGAGGTCGCCGGCACCTCGTCACCCTGACGGATCCGGACGCCGGCGAAGCCGAACGCCTCTCGTGTGCGGTCGAGCAGTGCCTGCAGGGCGTCGTCGCCGCGGAGCACGCTGCCGGCGATGCCCATCAGGAGCCCGGACTCAGCCGACGCCCGACGGGCAGCACGCGACCGCCGGGCGGACCGGTCGACCACGAAGCTGACCAGCACCGCACTGATCACGTACATGACCAGGGCGAACAGGTGCCACGGCTGCTGGACGGTGACCATGTAGAGGGGTTGCACGAAGAAGTAGTCGAGGCTCAGCCCGGACAGCACGGCCGTGAAGACCGCCGGCCACATCCCGCCCACGAGCGCCACGACCAGGACGAGCAGCTGGTACGCCAGCACGTCCACCGTGATGGCGTCCGGGTCGCTGCCGATCGACAGCACCCAGGTGAGCAGCGGCCCGACCAGGACCGACAGCACGAACGCGGCGACCACCCGGCCGCGGGACAGGCTGCCGCCGAGCTTGGGCAGGGTGATCCCGCCGCCGGCGCGCTCGTGCGTGACGACGTGCACGTCGATGTCGCCGGACTCGCGGATCACGGTGTTGCCGATCCCCGGACCGGTCATGGCGGCCGCGAGCCGGCTGCGGCGGCTGACCCCGATCACGATCTGGGTGGCGTCGATCGACCGCGCGAACCGCACCAGCGTGCTCGGCACGTCGTCGCCGACGACCTGGTGGTACGTGCCACCGAGCTGCTCGAGCAGGGTCCGCTGCTTGCCGAGCGCGCCGGGGTGCCGGACGCGCAGGCCGTCGTTCGTCGTCACGTGCACGGCGGCGAGTTCTCCACCGGCACTGCGGGCGGCGATGCGGGCGCCGCGGCGCAGCAGGGTCTCGCCCTCGGGGCCACCGGTCAGGGCGACGAGCACGCGCTCCCGGGTCTCCCACCGGTGCTCGATGCCGTGCTCGGCGCGGTAGGCCTTGAGCGCGTCGTCGACCTCGTCGGCGAGCCAGAGCAGGGCGATCTCGCGCAGTGCGGTGAGGTTGCCGAGGCGGAAGTAGTTCGACAGCGCGGCGTCGATCCGGGCCGCCGGGTAGACGAGCCCGTCGGAGAGCCGTTCGCGCAGCGCTGCCGGGGCCAGGTCGACGACCTCGATCTGGTCGGCCGCACGCACCACGGCGTCGGGGACGGTCTCGCGCTGCACGGTTCCGGTGATCTCGCGGACCACGTCGCCGAGGGACTGCATGTGCTGCACGTTGACGGTCGAGATGACGTCGATGCCGGCGTCCCGCAGCGCTTCGACGTCCTGCCAGCGCTTCTCGTTCGGGCTCCCCGGGGCGTTCGTGTGCGCGAGTTCGTCGACCAGCGCGACCTCGGGTGCCCGGGCGATGACGGCGTCGAGGTCGAGGTCGTCGAGGTCGACGCCCCGGTGCGAGACGGTGCGGCGGGGCACGACCTCGAGCCCGTTCACCAGTGCTGCGGTGGCGGCGCGCTCGTGCGTCTCGACGACGGCGACGACCACGTCGCGACCCTCGTCGAGCAACCGACGCCCCTCTTCGAGCATCGTGTAGGTCTTGCCGACACCGGGCGCCGCACCGAGCAGGACCCGCAGCTTCCCGCGCTTCACGTGCTCATCCTCTCGCGTGCGGGGGTCGGTCTCCGCAAAACACCGGTGTTCACCTGTCGCGCCGCGGATTGCGGGTGTTCGACGCGCGAGCACCGGTGTCTTGCGGAGGGGACACCCACGCTCAGGACGCCTTCGCCAGCGCCAGGTTCAGCGCGAGCACGTTCACCACGGGCTCGCCGAGGAACCCGAGCTGCCGCGACTCGGTGTGCGACGCCACCAGCTGCCGCACGCTGTCCGCGGACAGGCCGCGCGCCGAGGCCACACGGGCCACCTGCTGCGACGCGTAGGCGGGGCTGATGTCCGGGTCGAGCCCCGAACCGGAAGCGGTCACGGCGTCGGCAGGCACCTGCGCGGCGGAGACCCCGTCGGCCTTCGCCAGCGCCGCACGACGCTCCTCGACGGCCTTGAGCAGGTCGGCGTTGTTCGGCCCGAGGTTCGAGCCGGACGACGCTCCGGCGTCGTAGCCGTCCCCGGCGGCGGACGGCCGCGACTGGAACCAGCGGTCGGCCTGCTTGCCCGTGAACGACTGCCCGATCAACGAGGAACCGACGACCTTGCCGGACGAGTCCGTGACCATCGAGCCGTTGGCCTGGTCGTGGAACGCCGCCTGGCCGACGCCCCAGACGGCGAGCGGGTACCCGACGCCCAGGACGACGGTGGCGACGAGGGTGAGGCGGATGGCCACACCGGCGGAACGGAAGGTGGAACGTGCAGATGCCATGACTAGAACCCCGGGATGAGACCGACCACGAGGTCGATCAGTTTGATGCCGATGAAGGGGACGACCACGCCGCCGAGCCCGTAGACGAGCAGGTTGCGGCCGAGGATCGACGACGCTGCGGCCGCGCGGTACTTGACGCCACGCAGGGACAGCGGGATGAGCGCCACGATGACCAGCGCGTTGAAGATGACAGCCGACAGGATCGCGGACGACGGGCTGTGCAGCCCCATGATGTTGAGCGCCGCGAGCCCCGGGAACGCGGCCTGGAACATCGCCGGGATGATCGCGAAGTACTTCGCGACGTCGTTGGCGATGGAGAAGGTGGTCAGGGCACCGCGGGTGATGAGCAGCTGCTTGCCGATACGGACGACGTCGATGAGCTTGGTCGGGTCGGAGTCGAGGTCGACCATGTTGCCCGCCTCCTTCGCCGCCGTCGTGCCGGTGTTCATCGCGACGCCGACGTCCGCCTGCGCCAGGGCCGGGGCGTCGTTGGTGCCGTCACCGGTCATGGCGACGAGGTTGCCGCCCTCCTGCTCGCGCTTGATGTACGCGAGCTTGTCCTCCGGGGTGGCCTCGGCGAGGAAGTCGTCGACGCCGGCCTCGTGGGCGATGGCGGCCGCGGTGCGCGGGTTGTCGCCGGTGATCATCACCGTGCGGATGCCCATCGACCGGAGCTCGGCGAACCGCGACGCCATGCCGTCCTTGACGACGTCCTTGAGGTGCACGACACCGAGCAACGTGACCGCGCCCGTTGACGAGCGGCGACCGACGACGAGCGGGGTGCCGCCCTGGTCGGAGATCTCCGCGACGGTCGCATCGATGGCCGACACGACACCGGCTTCGGTAGTGTCCGCCCAGGCGAGCACTGCCGCAGCGGCACCCTTCCGGATCTGCGAGCCGTCGGGCAGGTCGAGACCCGACATGCGCGTCTGCGCCGTGAACGGCACCTCGACGGCCCCGTCGGGCAGACCGACGGCGGCGCCGTCCTCGCGCGCCAGGTCGACGATCGAGCGCCCCTCAGGGGTCGAGTCCGCAGCACTCGACAGGGCTGCCGCTTCCATCAGCGAGGCCTCGCTCACACCCGGCACCGGCACCACGCGGGATGCCCGACGGTTGCCGTAGGTGATCGTGCCGGTCTTGTCGAGCAGCAGCGTCGTGATGTCACCGGCGGCCTCGACCGCGCGGCCCGACATCGCCAGCACGTTGTGCTGCACGAGCCGGTCCATGCCGGCGATGCCGATCGCGGAGAGCAGGGCTCCGATGGTGGTCGGGATGAGGCAGACGAGCAGGGCGATGAGCACCGGCACGCTGACCGTCGCACCGACGAGCCCCGCGATGGGCTGCATCGTCAGGCAGACGATCACGAAGACGATCGACAACGAGGCGAGCAGGATGTTCAGCGCGATCTCGTTCGGCGTCTTCTGCCGTGCCGCACCCTCGACCAGGCGGATCATCCGGTCGATGAAGGTCTCACCCGGCGTCGAGGTGATGCGCACCACGATCCGGTCCGACAGCACCCGGGTGCCGCCGGTGACGGCACTGCGGTCACCGCCGGACTCGCGGATGACCGGTGCGGACTCACCCGTGACGGCCGACTCGTCGACCGACGCGATGCCGTCGATGACGTCGCCGTCGCCCGGGATGACCTCACCGGCGACGACCACGACCACGTCGCCCTTGGCCAGGTCGACGGACGCGACCTCCTCGGTTTCGTTGCCGGTCGCGGCCGCGTCGGTCGTCGCGTACCCGAGCACCCGGCGGGCGCTCGTGGTCGAACGGGTCTTCCGCAGGGTGTCGGCCTGCGCCTTGCCGCGGCCCTCGGCCACCGACTCCGCCAGGTTGGCGAAGACGACGGTGAGCCAGAGCCAGACGGCGATGGCGATCGTGAACGCGGACGGCTCGACGACGGCGGCCGCCGTCGTCAGCGCTGCGCCGACCTCGACGATGAACATGACGGGGTTCCGCCACATGAGTCGCGGATCGAGTTTCCGCAGGGCGCCCGGGAGGCCCGCCACCAGTTGGCTGGGTCCGAATGCGGACGAGCGGGTGGCCGGTTCCACGGCGGTGCGCGGTTCCGACTCCGTGGTCACGGGGGTGGTCATGACAGTCCTTCTGCGAGCGGACCCAGTGCGAGCACCGGGAAGTAGGTGAGTGCGGTGACGATGACGGCGATGCCGCCGAGCAGCCCGATGAACAGCGGGCGGTGGGTGGGCAGCGTGCCGGCGGTCTCCGGCACCCGGTCCTGCGCGGCGAGGGACCCGGCGAGCGCCAGGACGAACACCATCGGCACGAAGCGGCCGAGCAGCATCACGACGCCGAGCGAGGAGTTCATCCACGTGGTGTTCGCGGTGAGCCCGCCGAAGGCCGAGCCGTTGTTGTTCGCACCCGAGGTGAAGGCGTAGAGCAGCTCGGTCAGCCCGTGGTTGCCGGGGTTGAAGATCGACGTCCCGAGCACCTGTTCGCGGACGCCGGGGATCACGAGCGAGAGTCCGGTGGCCAGGAGCACGAGCGTCGGCGTGACGAGGATGTACAGCGCCGCGAAGGTCATCTCCTTGGCGCGGATCTTCTTGCCGAGGTACTCCGGGGTGCGACCGACGAGCAGGCCGCCGATGAACACCGTGATGACGGCGAGCACGAGCATTCCGTACAGGCCGGATCCGACACCCCCGGGGGTGACCTCGCCGAGCATCATGTTGACGAGCGCCATCATCCCGCCGATCGGGGTGTAGCTGTCGTGCATCGCGTTGACCGCACCGGTGGACGTCGAGGTGGTCGCGGTCGAGAAGAGCGTCGAACCGAGGATGCCGAAGCGGCTCTCCTTGCCCTCCATCGCGGCCCCGGCAGCGTGTGTGGCGACACCGCCGCCGCCGAGCTCGGCGATCGACATGACCGACAGCGACACGAGGAAGATCGCGCCCATCACGGCGAGGATCGCGTAGCCCTGACGGTCGTCGCCGACCATTCGCCCGAACGTGCGCGGGAGCGAGAACGGGATGACGAGCATCAGGAAGATCTCGACGAGGTTCGTCCACGCCTGCGGGTTCTCGAACGGGTGCGCCGAGTTGGCGTTGAAGTAGCCGCCACCGTTCGTGCCGAGTTCCTTGATCGCCTCCTGCGAGGCGACGAACCCGTCGGGGATGTGCTGCGTGCCACCGATGAGCGTGGTGACGTCGGTACCGCTCCCCCACGACTGGACGACCCCGCCGGCGACGAGGATGATCGCGAAGACGAACGCGCCGGGCAGCAGCAGACGGCCGAGGCCGCGCACGATGTCCACCCACACGTTGCCGAGGGTGCCGGACTTGCGACGGGCGAACCCGCGCACCAGGGCCACGGCGACCGAGAGACCGACGGCCGCGGACAGGAAGTTCTGCACCGCCAGGCCGGCCATCTGCACCGAGTAGCCGAGGGTGACCTCGGGCGAGTACGACTGCCAGTTCGTGTTCGACACGAACGACGCCGCGGTGTTGAACGCGAGCGAGGGTCCGACGGCGGGCAGTCCGAGGTCGCCGGGCAGGACGACCTGGATGCGCTGCAGCAGGTAGACGAGCAGGAGCCCGGCGACGCTGAACAGCAGCACGCCGCGCAGGTACACGGGCCAGGACTGCTCGGCGTCCGGGTCGACCCCGATCAGCCGGTAGACCCCGCGCTCGACCCGGTTGTGGCGGACGGGCGTGAAGACCTTCGCCATCCAGTCACCGAGCGGGCGGTACGCGACGACGAGCAGCAGGACGAGGGTGGCGACCTGGGCGATGCCCGCCCAGACGTCCGCGGCGCCCACTAGAAGCGCTCCGGACGCACGAGCGCCCAGACGAGGTACACGACTGCGGCGATGCCGAGGACGGCGGCCGCGATGGTGATGCCGATCACAGCCGTTCCACCCCCTTGGCGATCAGTGCCACCACGCCGAACACGGCGAGGACACCGGCGACGACGAACACGTCGAACACGAGGGACTCCAGAAGATCTGCGGTGTCCGCGCCGGGTGACGCGGACGGCACCATGTGTGGTGCCGAGACCGATGCTGGGTCCTGCGCCGCGCCTCCAGTGCGCTCCTAACGGATCCCTGACGCCGCCCTGGCGGACGCATGCACGCTCCTAACGCGCGTGACCGAGGTGGCTCAGTCGGCCGCGGTCGCGAGTCGAGTCGACAGGTCACGAACGGCTCGGCGCAGCGCGTCCGGCCCCTCGACCCGGATCGGCACGGCCAGCCCGGCGACGACTCCGGCGAGGCCGTCCCACGACCACGATCCGAGGGTGACGCTGACCCGGTCGTCCTCGAGCTGCTCGACCACGGCGTCCTCGGGCAGGTACGGCGCGATCCGCCGCGCATCGCCCGCCGTCGTGGTCACCGAACCGGTGCACGGCCACACGTCGTCGACCGCGGACCCCTTGAACCGCGCGGACACGAACGCGGCCGCATCGCCACCGGGGATCGGTCGCGGCGTGAAGGGGACGCGGGTGCGCATCCGGGGCGTGATCCGGTCGATGCGGTGCGTGCGCCAGTCGTCGCGGTCGACATCCCGGTCGAGCAGGTACCAACGACCGTTCCGGGCGACGACGGCGTGCGGTTCCACCCGGTGCGGAGTCTCGTCGTCGCCGTACCCGAAGCGGAACACCTCCTGCAGGTGGACGGCCTCGCTCACCGCCACCAGGACCTCCGGGTCGGTGGTGGTCCGGCTCGCCGCGGTCACGGCCTGCATCGCGTCGACCCGGGACCGCAGCCGCGCGGGCATCACCTGCCGAACGGTCGCCAGGGCGCGGGCCGCCGACTCGGCGACGTCCGCCCCCGAGGCCGGCGCCACAGCGAGCGCCAGGGCGATCGCCACCGCCTGGTCGTCGTCGAAGAGCAGCGGGGGCAGGTCGGATCCGGCCTCGAGCCGGTAGCCGCCGGCCGGTCCGCGGAGCGCCTCGACCCGGTACCCGAGCCCGCGGAGCCGATCGACGTCGCGGCGGACGGTGCGGGGACTGACGTCGAGCCGCCCGGCGAGCTCGTCCCCCGGCCAGTCGCGGTGCACCTGGAGCAGGGAGAGCAGCGCGAGCATCCGTGCGGAGGGTCCGGCCATGGCGTCCATCTTCGTCCGAGAAGCGGACACGATCTGACCGCATTGCCCGACATCCTCGTCCCATGAGCATCGAGACGACAACCCACCTCAACTTCGACGGCGACGCCCGCGCGGCGCTCGACTTCTACGCATCGGTCTTCGGCGGCGAGGTCACCGCCGCCACCTACGGCCAGATGGGCGCCCTGGACGACCCGGCCTGGGCGGACCGGATCGTGTTCGGTCAGGTCTCCACGACCGCCGGCTTCCGCGTCATGGCCTTCGACGTCTGGCCCGGGCAGCCCTACGACCAGGGATCGAACGCCTTCTACGTGTTCGTGCACGGCGACGACACCGCCGAGATCCAGCGGTACTGGGCCGCACTGTCCGACGGCGCCGAGATCCGGCAGCCCCTGGAGCCCTCGGCCTGGGCACCGTTGGCCGGGCAGCTGCGCGACCGCTTCGGCGTGGTCTGGCAGCTCGACGTCGCCCCGTCTGGCGACTAGTCGGTCCTCACGGTCGCGGTCAGCGCGTCGGCGTCCACGTCGACACGGTGACCGCGGCCGTCACCGTCGCCGGCTCGAACACGGTGTCCGCCGCGACGTGGTGGTGACTCGGCCCCATGTGCACGACGTCGTGGACGTCCTCCGCCGACAGCTCCATGGTCCACGTCAGGTTATCGGAGGACCGCAGCGCGAACGACGGCGTCAGGGAGTCGTGCAGCCGGCGTTCCTTCTCCGGGTCCACGCTGATCGTCGCCTCGGCGAGCTCCGCCAGGTGGCCGGTCCGCGGGGTCACCACCGCGAGCACGCCGTCGGCGCGCAGGACGCGGGCGTACTCGGTCTGGTTGCGGGGTGCGAAGACGTCGAGCAGGACGGCGGCAGCACCGTCGACGACCGGGAGGCGCTCGGTCACGTCCCCGACGACGGCCCCCGCGCGCTCGTGGGCGCGTGCCGCACGCCGGATCGCGACGGCCGACAGGTCCAACGCGACCCCGAGACGTGGACCCGGCCGACTGCCGGCCGGAGCAGACGCGTCCGGCGCGGCCACGGGCCTCCCGTCCGGAACGTTCGCAGCGTCCAGCGCGTGCGCCAGGTAGGTCCCCGGACCGGAACCGACGTCGAGCACGATGCCGGGCGCGGTGGCGTCCGCGACGATCGCGGCGAGCGCCCGCTCGACGGGCGCGTAGTGCCCACGCCCCAGGAACCGCAGCCGCGCGTCCACCATCTCCGGGGTGTCCGCGGTGAGTGCGCGGCGCTTCGCGGGCAGGAGGGTCAGGTGGCCCTGCTTCGCCTCGTCGAACCGGTGCCCGTTCGGGCAGCCGACCTGGCCGCCGTCGACGCGGCCGAGCGGCTCGGCGCACACGGGGCAGGCGAGCATCGGCAGCAGGTCGTCACGCACCGGCCCAGCGTACGGGCCTCGGTAGCCTGACCGGATGTCGCTGCAGCAGCTCTTCGGCCTCGACGGCCGCACCGCACTCGTGACGGGAGGCAGCTCCGGCATCGGCCGAGCGATCGCCACCGCACTCGCCGACGCGGGTGCCCACGTCCTCGTCGCCGCCCGGACGCCCGCGACCATCGATGCCACCGTCGCCGGCATCCGCCAGGCGGGCCGCTCGGCCGACGGCATCGTCGCGGACCTGTCCTCCCGCGCCGGAGCCCACGCACTCGCGGACTCTGCTGGCGACGTGGACGTCCTGGTGAACTCCGCCGGGATCAACCTGCGGCCACCGATGCCCGAACTCGACGAGGCCACCTGGGACGCCACGATGGCCGTCAACCTCGACGCGCCGTTCGTGCTCGGGCAGCGGCTCGCACCCGGGATGGCGGCCCGTGGGTACGGACGGATCGTGTCGATCAGTTCGCAGCAGGCCCACCGCCCCTTCGCCGCCAGCGGCGCGTACGGGGTCTCCAAGGCCGGCCTGGAGGCACTGGCCCGGTCCCAGGCAGAGGCCTGGTCCGCGCAGGGGGTCACCTCCAACGTCCTCCTCCCCGGTTTCGTGCGCACCCCGCTCAACGAGCGGCTCGGTTCCGACCCGGCGACGGTGGCGGCCCTCGCCGCACGGACGCTGGTCGGCCGCAACGGGCTGGCGTCGGACTTCGCCGCGGCAGCGGTGTTCCTCGCCGGACCCGGGTCGGCCTACGTCACCGGGCAGTCCATCGCGGTGGACGGCGGGTTCTCCGTCCACTGACCTCGAGGTGCGCCGACGGCAGGGTGCTGCGCGGCAGTACGGTCAGGACATGGCAGTCATCGAGCAGGCAACACTCCGCCCCTCCAAGGCCCAGGCGCTCGCCGCCTGGCTCCCTGACCAGGCCTGGAGCGGCGTCGTCGCGGGATCGCCGCTCCAGGTCGTCGGGCAGTTCCGGTTCGACGACCCCGCTGGCCAGGTCGGCATCGAGGTGCTCCTCGTCCGCACCGACGACGGCCGGGTCCTGCAGGCGCCACTGACCTACCGGGATGCACCACTGCCCGGCGCCGACGCGTTCCTGGTCACCGAGATGGACCACTCCGTGCTCGGGCGACGGTGGGTGTACGACGCCGTGGGCGATCCGGTCCATGCCGACGTCCTGCGCCGGGCGATCGTCACCGGTGGGCACGAAGCCTCGCTCGAGTTGGCCAACGGTGCCGGACAGCGGCCGAAAGACGCCTGGGCCCGCGGGAGTGGCTCCGCATCCGACTCCCCCACGATCGCCTCGGTGCGAGCGACCACTGCGGACGCCCTGACGTCGATCGCGACCGACCACGGCACGATCGTCATCGCTCGGGTCGTCGGCACCGCCCTGCCCGAGGGCGAGACGCTGGAAGGGACGTGGGTCGACGGCTCCGGGGTGCTCGCCGCCCTGCTGCCCGAACGCGCCTGAGGTACTGGCAGGGCCTGCCTGCACCGGGGACCGGCTGGCAGGATCGAGGGCGTGAAGACACTGGAGTTGCCACAGACAGACCTCACCGCTTCCGACGTCGTCGTCGGACTGATGCGGATCAACGACATGAGCGACGAGGACATCCGTTCGCTCTACAGCGCCTCGCGCGACGCGGGCGTGAACATGTTCGACCACGCCGCGGTGTACGGCGAATGGCACGGCTGCGAGCAGCGGTTCGGCGCGGCGGTCACGCTGTCGCCCGCGGAACGCGCCGAGATCGTGCTGCAGACCAAGGTCGGCATCCGACCGACGCCGAAGGGCGCCTACTTCGACTTCTCGTACGAGCACATCCTCGAGTCCGTGCACGAGTCGCTCGAGGCGCTGCAGACCGAGTACGTCGACGTCCTGCTGCTGCACCGCCCCGACGCCCTGGTCGAGCCGGAAGAGGTCGCGAAGGCCTTCGACGAGCTGCACGCCGCCGGCAAGGTGCACCACTTCGGCGTCTCGAACCACACCCCCGGCCAGGTCGACCTGCTCAAGAAGCACGTCCGCCAGCCGCTCGCGTTCAACCAGGTGCAGCTCAGCATCACGCACGCCAACGTGATCTCGCAGGGTCTGACAGCGAACATGGGTGGCCTCGAGCAGTCGGTCGATCGCGACAACGACATCCTCAACTACTCGCGCATCAACGACGTCACGCTCCAGGCCTGGTCGCCGTTCCAGAAGGGCTTCTTCGACGGCGTCTTCCTGGGCGACCGTGAGCAGTACGCCGAGCTGAACGACGTGCTCGAGGAGGTCGCAGCGGCGCACGGTGTCACCCCGACCGGCATCGCGGTCGCGTGGATCACCCGCCACCCCGCGCACTTCCAGGTCGTCCTCGGCACGACGAACCCGCAGCGTGTGCGGGACTCGGCCGCCGGCTCGGACGTCGAGCTGTCGCGCGAGGAGTGGTACCGGATCTTCACCGCGGCCGGACACACCGTTCCCTGAGCGGGAACGCCCCGGTCGGGTCGGGCAGGGTGGGGTCGTGCTCCACGACCTCGCCCTGCCCGTCCGCCTGACCACACGCTCCGGCGAGGTGACGCTGCGGAACGCCACGGAAGCGGACCTCGACGCACTCATGACGCTGTTGTCCGACGACCCGATCAGCGCCGCGCGTGGAGACGTCGCCGCACCGGCGGACCGCCCGCAGTACGCCGAGGCACTCCGGTCGATCGTGGACGACCCGGCGAACGCGCTGCTCGTCGCCGAGGACCCCGACGGGCAGCTCGTCGGGACGCTGCAACTCACCCGGATCCCCGGCATGGCTCGTCGTGGTGCCACCCGATTGCTCGTCGAGGCGGTGCGGGTCAGCAGTGCTCTACGCTCCGGCGGCATCGGGAGTGCCCTGATGCGCTGGGTGACCGACGTCGCTGCGCCGGCCCTCGGGACCCCGCTCGTGCAGCTCACGTCCGACGCTGCACGGACGGATGCGCACCGGTTCTACGAGCGCCTCGGCTTCACCGGCTCGCACGTCGGGTTCAAGTACCGGGTCCTCGACCCTTCCGCCATCCTGCCTGATATGTCACACTGAGACCAGTCGCCCCATCGAGGTGGGTGCGGAAGTGATCCCCGGGAGCTCCTGCGGTATAGCGGGGCCCGGGGATTCGCGCGTTCACCGACGGTGTTCGTGGACGCTCAGCACATGGCCCAGCTGCTCGAGGTAGGCCGTTTCCCCTCGCCGAGCCAGCGCGACCACGCCGCACACCGCGTCCGCCGCCCAGAGAAGTGGCTCGCGGCCACCCGGCAGGTGCTCGAACGCCAACCCGTGCACCAACTTGCGTGATCGCAAGGCGTCGAGGTGCGCACGATCGTTCCGGTCCGAGGGCCCGCGAGATTCGAGGACGACTCGATCGACACCGCCCGCGCGGAGTTCCAAGATCAAGTGCTCAAGAGCGAGCCGGCGACGACGCTCGCTCCGGACGGATGGGTCGGTCACGCTCACGACCCCGATGGCTGCGAACGGATGGTCGCACAGCATCCCGACGATCCCGGTGCGGTGCCGGGCGTCGCTCTCGGACCAGTGCAGCTTCCGCGCCGATCGTGGCTTGATGGCGCAGAGCGAGTCCCGGAACCGCTCAGCATCGCTGTCGGCAACTGTGACCGCCCCGAGGATGTACGCGCCGGGGTCACGTTCGTCTCCGGGCTCGGATTCGTCCACGTACGCCGTCGGTACCATTCCGGAATACTACCGGTCGGATGGGACCGCGCGGCCGCTACAGCCGGGGGCGCGCTAGTCGTCGGAGTCGGCGCCAGCAGACCTCGGCGTCGGCACGTTCACGTCGACCGGGGACACCCCGGCGGGATCGGCCGAAGCGCCACCCACGACGTCGAACGAGATCCCCAGCATCGCCGGGTCCTCGTCGAGTTCGAGCCCGTCCTGACGGACCTGGTCCTCCGGGATTGCACGGCCACCGGACGGGTCCCACGAGTTCGCGATCGACATGCGCACGAGCATGCCCGAGCCGCTTGGCAATCGCCCAAGAAACCCCGGAGGAACCCCGGAACGGTCAGAGGTCGTCCGGGTGGAGCCGCTCACCGGCGTGCGGACGCCGGAACACCGGGCCGCCGCCGGCCTCGTCCTCGTCGTGGTGACTGACGGGCGAGACGCTCGGGTCGACGGAGTCGTCGCCGACGTCGGCGCCGCGGTCCTCCTCCATCTCGAGCTCGGACTCGTCACTGCCGTCCACGGGGATGGACCGGCCCTGCTGTTCGGGATCGAACGGTGCGCTCATCGACATGGGGCGAGCATGCTCCCGCTCGGTGAACGCCGGGTCAACGCTGTCCGTCGGCCGCGATGAGTTCGAGCTGCGTCAGCGCCAGGTCGGTGCCGGCGGTGAACGTGAACGACGAACCCCCACCGAGGATCCGGAACACCCGGGTCTGGCCGGCCCACGTGAACTCCGCGCCGTCGACCGCGGAGACGGCGTCGTCGAGGCCGACCTGCCACGAGTAGGACCCCGGCGATGCCACCGTCACGGTGTACAGCGAGGCGGCGGCGCACGCCACGTCGAAGGACACGGACTCCCCCGCCGCGAGCGCCGTGACGGTGCGGCCGGTGTCGTCGGTGAGCGCCGAGACCCCGACGGGCAGGACGTCCACCGGGGCGTCCCGGTAGCCGTGCACGTCGGAGGCCGAGACGGGGCGGGTGTCCGACGCCCATCCCTGCGGTTCGTCGGACAGTGTGAACTCGATCCGCGACGCGGCCACGACCACGCTGTGCGGGATGGTGACCGAGGTCCAGGGCGAGCCGTCGACCGTCACCGACGCCAGGTACGCGCCTGCGGAGCCGGCGGCGATCTCGATGACCGTTCCCGCGCCTCTCCCCACCGGCACGGCCTGCCCGCCGCTGGCGCGTCGGGCAGGAACCGGCGGCGTGGGCCCAGGCTGCCGCAGCACCGTCCTGCGGACCGACGGCGGCACGAGCACGTAGGTGCCGGTCGACGGCGCCAGCGGGTACAGCCCGATGGTCGCGAAGACGTACCAGGCGCTCATCTCACCGTTGTCCTCGTCGCCGGGGTAGCCCTGGCCGAGGTCGGACCCGACGAACAAGCGCTCGAGCGATTCGCGGACGATGCGGTGCGCGTCGTCGTGCCGCCCGGTGAACATCGGGAAGAAGGGGATGTGGTGCGCGGGCTGGTTCGACAGCCCGAGCATGCCCATCCGGACGTCGCGGGCCTCGGTCATCTCGTGGATCGGGAAGCCGTACGAGCCGGAGCGCGCCAGGGCCCCGGTCTCGGGGGTCGCGAAGAACGCGTCGAGAGCGGCGTCGAAGCGCTCGGGCCCGCCGTGCAGGTCGACGACGCCGGCACCGTCGTGCGGCGCCGTGAACGCGGTGCCCCACGCGTTCGTCTCGGTGTAGTCGTCGCCCCAGTCGCGCGGGTCGAACTCGGTGCCGACCCGCCACGAGCCGTCCGGGTCGCGGCCGATGAAGAACCCGCGCTCGGAGTCGAAGACGTGCCGGTACTGCAGCGACCGGCGGGCGAACCACTCGGCCTCGGCCTCGTAGCGGGACAGGTCGGCGGGCGTCCGCGCCCGTGACGCGAGCAGGCCCGCCATGACGGCCAGACCCCAGTCGTTGATGGCCGCGTCCAGGGTCCACGACATCCCCTCGTGGGTCGCCGTGTCGACGTGGCCGCGGAAGGCGCCCGGGAGGCTCCCCTTGCGTCCGACGCGCTCGTCACGCGGCGGGACGGTCGCGTTCCGCACCGCGCTCCGGTACGCCTCGGCGAGGTCGAAGCCACGCACGCCCTTCACGGCCAGGTCGGCGAAGACGGTGTCGCTCGTGGTGCCGGTCATGCAGTCCTCGGCACCGGGGGCACTCCAGCGGGGCGTCCACCCGCCGTCGTGGTGGTGCTCGACGAAGCCCTGCGCGAGGTCGCCCGCGGTCTCGGGCGTCAGGAGTCCGAGGAGCGGCCAGGCCGTGCGGTAGGTGTCCCAGAAGCCGTTCGTGGTGGTGAAGGGGCCCTCGACGATCTCCGGCCCGGGCTCGTCGCGGATCGGGTCCGCCAGCACGTCGCCGTACGGGGAGCGGTGCCGCGGGGTGCCGGTCAGGGCGGTCTCCCCGGCACGGTTCGGGTAGAGGAACAGCCGGTACAGGCCGGAGTACAGGCTCGTCAGCTGGTCGGGGCTCGCGCCGTCGAAGGACAGCGTCGCGAGCTTCTCGGTCCACAGCGCCTCGGCACGGGAGCACATGGCGTCGAACGAGCCGGCGTCGTCGAGGTTTGCGCGGGCGTCCTCGATCGAGACGGTCGAGATGCCGAGCAGGACGTCGACCGGGCCGCCGGTGCCGCCGGGCTCCCCCACGGACAGCCAGCCGCGCAGCTCGTGCTCGCCGATCGTCGTGTGGTCGGCGGTGACCCCGGCGACCCGCAGGTGCACGTGGTGCGGCGGGGTGCCGGGGCGGTCGTCGAGGACGGCCTCGACCACGGCGGTGCCGTCGGTGATCGTCACGGAGACGTCGGACACCCGGCCGTGGTGGTCGAGCACGACGCTGCGGGTGCCGGTGAACCGGAACCCGAGGGCGAACTCCCCCGCGGTCAGCTCGGCCGTCACATCGTGCTCGAGGGCGACCCGGTAGCGGTGCGGCCAGTCCTGCTCGTCCTCGTGGTCGAACCCGAGCGCGCGGGCGGACCGGTCGACGTCGGGGGTGTCGAGTGGCGAGGGCATCACCTGGAACACCCCGCGGTCGCCCATCCACGGCGACGGGATGTGGCTCGTCGCGAAGGCCTGGATCGCCGGGCGGAGCCGCCCCTGGCCGTCGAGCCGGTCGTGCTCCTGGTACGCGTACGGCCAGCGGTTGCTCGAGGCGTCCGTCATCGGCAGGCCGAACACCCCGCCGTGCGGGACACCGACCAGCGGGGCGTTGTTGCCGCGGGAGAACCGGGAGGATGCCTGGGTACCCCGGGTCGTCCGGACGTGGCCGAGCGGGGTCGTCGGGGTCGGACGCGCGGGACCGATCCGGACGGCGTCGAGCCAGCCGCGCAGTGCGGGACGCTCACCGTCGGCGGCCGCAGCCGGTGCGTCGGAGCCGAGCCGGGCCTCCAGGCGGTCGACGACCAGCCCCGCGAACGGCGTGAGGTCGACCGCGCGACGGTTCCACTGGTCCACCCACTGCTTGCGGGCCGCGTCCTGCGCGTCCGGGGTGACCGCGTCGCCGTACTGGTCGCGGACCCCGGCGTGGTCACGCAGCCGCGAGCCGTCGGTGAAGACGACGTCGACGGCGAAGGCCGTGGCGTCCCAGAAGTGCGGCAGGTCTGCTTCCGTCGGTTCCGACGACCCGTCGGGCAGGGTCCGCTCGGGGAACCAGACCCAGGAGAGCTCGTCGCCGGCGGCGATGGTTCGTCCGGTGAAGCCGGGGACGATCGCCTCGGCCACCGACCCACCCGATGGTCGTTCGACGAGCCAGCCCTCCGCGGAACCGAAGCCGACACCGTTCCGAGCGGCCACGGCCGTCGTCGGACCACCGCTCCGTTGCAGTTCTCGCACGGGGCGAGCCTATTTGCTCCAGGGACTGGACGAAAACCCCGGCGTGTCAGTGCCGGTCGTCGGTGTTGGTCGTCAGCCCTTGTTGTGCCCCGGGGCGCTGCCGGACTTGCCGGGAGCGGTGTCCGACGTGGTGTCGACCGCGCCGGTGTCGGCGGCGCCCGTGCCGTCCTGCGGCTCCTGCACGGGGTTCGAGGCCGGGGTGCTCGGTTCCGGGCCGACGGGCGGGTCCTGCGTGGGCTGTTCCGGCTGGGTCGGTTCGCTCGGCTGCTCGCTGGGTTCCTCGGCGGGCTGCGACGGCTGCTGCTCCTGTGAGGGCTGTTGCTCGGCCGGTTCGCTCGGCTGCTGTTCCTCGCCCGGGTCCTCGGACGGCTGCTGCTCGGTCGGCGCGGTCGACGTCGTGTCCGTCGGGGCCGGGGTGCCGTCGTCGTCGCCGTTGAGGGCGAACACCGCGACCCCGATCCCGATGAGCACCAGGACGATCACGATGATCGCGGCGATGAGTGGTCCGCGCTTCTTCTTCTCCGGCTGGTCCTCCGGCTGGTCGCCCCGGACCGGGCGGGGCGTGACCGGTGGCGGGGTCGGCCCGCTCGGGCCCGATGCGCCGCGGTCGGCCGCCTGGGCGCCGAGGACCGTCGTCGAGACGTCGTCGGCGAGGTTCGGGCGCTGGGTGTCGAGGACGCGGGTGGCGTCGTCGCCCGGACGCGCGCCGCCGTTCGGCAGTTCGCTCGCCGGCATCGCCTGCGTCCGGTCGTCGGCGTTCGCCGCCGCGGCGGCACCGGCACCGACCGCGGCACCTGCAGCGCCGGCAGCCGCGGCCGTCACCGCACCGGGCGCGCCGGGCAGCAGCTGCGTCGCGTTCGTCGGCTCGTCGCGGCCCAGCGCACGCAGGCGCTCGGCGGCCTCGGCTGCCGTCGGTCGCTCCGCCGGGTCCTGCGCGGTCATCACGTGCAGCAGGGTGCGCCAGGCCGTGGGCAGCTGCCGGTCGATCTCGGGCGAACGGGTGAGCCGGGCGGTGGCCGACTCGACCGCACTGCCCGGGAACGGCTGACGACCGGTCATGCACTCGAGCAGCACGAGCCCGAGCGAGTAGACGTCGGCCTTGCCGGTGATCTCCTTCGCCAGGACCTGCTCCGGGGCCAGGTACGCGGCCGTCCCCATCACGGTCCCCGTCCCCGTCACCCGTGAGGCGTCGCGGAGCAGGGCGATCCCGAAGTCGGCGAGCTTGACGTGCCGGCCGTCGCTCTCGAGCAGGACGTTCGCGGGCTTCACGTCACGGTGGACGATCCCCTGCGCGTGCACGGCGGCCAGGCCGTCGGCGACCTGCGCACCCAGGCGGGCGGCGGTCGCGGGGTCGAGCGGGCCCTCGCGCAGACGGGTCGCCAGGTCACTGCCCGGCACGAGTTCCATGACGAGGTACGAGTCGCCGTCGACGTCGTCGAGTGCAGCGTCGTAGAGCGTGACGAGCTCGGGGGCCCGCAGCGTCGCGAGGGTCTGGATCTCCGCCTCGGCGCGGGCGCGCTCACCGCGGTCGACGGGGCCGATGCGGAACACCTTGACCGCGACCTCGCGGCCGAGTTGCTCGTCGACCGCCCGGTACACGGACGCCATGCCACCGTGTCCGAGCGTGCCCGTGACGCGGTACCTGCCGCCGAAGACCCGTTCTTCCATGCCCGGCAACCTACCGGTCGCGGCTGACGGCGCTCTGCCGTTCGGGGCGCCGGCGCGGGCCCTGGCGACTTCGTGAGCAGAAGATGTCGGGTGCGGGCGAGCGACCCGACGTCTTCTGCTCACGAAGTGATTCGGTCGACGTCCGGCGCGGGCTCGGCACCGTGGTGGAGCGCCGTCAGGTACAACCGGTGCGCCGTGATCACGAGGGCGAGCCAGGCGAGTCCGAGCGCCCACGCCGCCAGGACGTCGGTCAGCCAGTGGTGCCCGAGGAACACCCGCGACGCCCCGACCGACAGCACGAACAGGGTGCCCACGACGATCGTCCACACCCGGGTGACGACGCGCGACTGCCGCAGGAGCAGCAGGTACACGATGGTGCCCACGATCACCGTGGAGTTGAGCGTGTGCCCCGACGGGAACGACGGCGACGTCTCGTACGGCGGCACCGCGTCGGACAGCGGCGGACGGGCGCGACCGATCAGGTCCTTGCCCGCGATCGTCATGAGCAGCGAACCACCGCTCGCGGCGACCAGGAGCACCAGTGGCGTCAACGCACGGCGCTGGATCGTGAAGCCGACCAGGAACCCGAGCGCGACGATCGGCATCCCGATCGTGCCGGCGATGTCGGTCCACCAGGTGACGAGCGTGTCCGCCGTGGGTGATCGGAGTGTGAGCGCCCAGTCGAGGACGGGTCGGTCGAGCACCGCGACGTCGTCGGCTTCACGGACGGCGTCGTAGACCTCGGAGGCGATCCACGTGGCGAGGACGGCGACGCCCAGGCCGATGGCGAGGGTCAGCAGCAGGACGGGCATGGCGCCGAAGCGCTTGCCGAGCGCGGTCCACGCACCGGCGACGCTGCGGCCGGCACGGGAGCGCCAACGGGTCAGGTCGACTTCGCCGACGGTGCGGTCGGCGGCGTCCCCGTGTTCGGTGTGCATCCGTCCACACTGCCCGAAGCCGCCGGGAGCCGTCCCGGCGGCCTCAGTCCTTCGCCTCCGAGTACGCCCCCACCACCCCGACCGACAGCGGGAACGTCACCGGGAAGTCCTGGAACAACAGCCGTCCGGCATCGACGGCGGCCTCCCGGATCTGCTGCGCCACCCACTCCGCGTGCTCCGCCGGGGCGTGCACCACGATCTCGTCGTGCACGAAGAACACCAGGTGCGGCCCGTCCGTCACGGCTCCGGGGAACCGCGCGAGCAACCGCGACCGCAGGGAACCCATCCATGCGAGTGCCCACTCGGCCGCGGTCCCCTGCACCACGAAGTTCCGGGTGAACCGTCCCCAGCTCCGGGCGCGGGACTCGACGGCACGCTGCATCGCCGGGGTCCCCTCGACCGTGTACGCCTGGTTCCGGGCCTCGAACCACGAGTCGTCGGGCACCGGTGACGTCCGACCGAGCAGCGTCGTCACCGGCTCGCCGCGCTCCCCCGCACGCGCGGCCCGCTCCACCATGTCGAGCGCCTGCGGGAACGCCCGGACCAGGCGTGGCACGAGCCGACCGCCCTCGCCCTGGGTCGCCCCGTACATCGCACCGAGCATCGCCACCTTGGCCTGCTGCCGGGTCTCGACCGCCCCCGACGCCACCACGCCGTCGTACAGGTCGCGCCCGTCGCCGGCCGCGGCCATCGCCCGGTCGCCGGACATCGCGGCGAGCACCCGGGGCTCCAGCTGCGCGGCGTCCGCCACGACGAGCTTCCACCCGGGGTCGGCGATGACCGCGCCGCGGATGCCCTTCGGCAACTGCATCGCTCCCCCGCCGTCGGCCGCCCAGCGCCCGGTGACGACACCACCGACGACGTACTTCGGGTGGAACCGTCCGTCGCGGATCCAGTCGTCGAGCCAGGTCCAGCCGTTGGCGGTGAGCAGTCGCGCCAGGCGCTTGTACTCGAGCAGCGGCTCGATGACGGGGTGCTCGATCTCCTGCAGCTCCCACTTCCGCGTGCTCGTGACCATCAGGCCGGCCCGGCGCAGCGACTTCAGGACGTCGGCGGGCGAGTCCGGGTTGAGCCCGGGGTCGTCGAGGCGCTCGCGCACGACGGCGGCGATCTCCTCGAGGCGTCGCGGTCGAACGCCGTAGGGCACGCGCGGCCCGAGGGCGTCCTCGAGCAGCCGCTCGTGCACGTCGGCACGCCACGGCAGCCCGGCGTGCAGCATCTCGGCCGCCACGAGCGCACCGGCCGACTCCGCGGTGAGCAGCAGGCGGAGCGCACCCGGGGCGCTCGACCCCGCCACCGCGGCGAGCTGTGCCCGGAACTCCGCCACGGGGTCGACCTCGTCGTCGGGCGCAGCGGCGGTGAACAGGGCGTCGTCGAAGAGCTGGGCCTGCGTCGGCCGGACCACGCGGGGTTCCGCGACCGGGGCGTCCAGGGCGTCGGCCGGCCGAGCGGCGAGCGCGGATCCCCGTGCCGCGAGCGCAGCCCGCAGGACACGACGACCGAGGCGCAGGTCGACGCAGCGTCCGACTCGCCCGCCAGCGGCGAGCACGGCCGGGTACCAGCGGGCGGCGTCGTCCCACACCCAGCGCACGCCCGGTGCGTCGTGGGCCGCGACGAAGGCCGGGAGGCCCGGCTCGTCCAGGTGGATCGGCTCACCTCCGGCGGTCCCCGCGTCGGTCAGGGGCGTCGCGAGGACGCCGCCGTCGACGCGGCGGAGGACGAGGTGCACGACACGATCATGCCGTGCCCCACCGACCCCGGCGGACCAGGGCCGGAACGGGTGTCACTCGCCGGGTCGGACCGCCGCGGTGTCGGCGACGTCGATGCGGACGTCGCCGTCCTCGGCACGGGAGACCTCGACCCGCGGGTCGGCGTCGTGCTCATCGGATCCGGACATGCGACGGAACGTGTCCTGTCGGCGTTCCTCGAACGTCATGTCGACGCCGTCGTCGAGGTGGTCGTGGTCGGGCTTCGTCATGCCGTGCACGGTACGCGGCCGCAGCTGCGGACGGTCACGCGACCGGTGCCGTGCCGGTCCGCTCGGTCCAGTGCCCACCGCTCGCCCACCGGTCGAGCACCGCCGCGCGCAACCGACCGGACGGCGCCGCGGACCGTGCGGTGGCCAGCGGCACCCCGAAGACGAACTTCGCGACGCTGGCGTCCCCCTCGGTCGCATCGTGCTCCCCCGGCGGGACGAGACGGAAGCGCCGGGCGAAGCGCACGAGGTTGGCATCGGGGCCGAGCGCGGCCGGCAGGCCCGGATCGAGCATCCAGGAGCGGCACTGCCAACGGTCCGCAGCGAGCTGCGGCGCGAAGCCGCGCAGGACCTCGGGTGCGCGGGCGAACGAGCGGTCGCAGGCCACCGGGTCGAGCGGCCCGGTCTCCGGTATGTGCACACCCCAGGCCGGCGTGCCGTCCGCCAGGTGGTCGCCGAGTTCGAACTGGAGGCGCCCCACGGCCACCACACGCCCGGTCACCACGGCGACGAGCCACTCGACCCCGGTGCCGTGCAGCCCGTAGCGTGCGAGCTTGCGGTCGACGTCGGCGACGGATGCCTCGGCGAGCGCGCGCGGGAGCCCACGCTCCGCGAGGGCATCGGCGGTTTCCGGCACCGCGGCGCGGAGCGCCGCCACCAGCCTCGCGTCCCGCTCCGCGGACCCGACGTCGGCGACGGTGGCGGCCAGTGCGGCCGCCACCGTCGCGGAGTCGTCCGGTGACCCCACGGCGGCGGCGAAGACCGCGACGGACGCGGGACGGGCCTCCCGGCCGGGGGTCACGGTGGTCACTTCAGACCGGACGACGCGAGCCCGTCCATCACCCGACGCTGCAGCACGACGAACATGATGAGCACCGGCGCCATCGCCATCAGGCTGGCGGCCATCAGCACCGGGTAGTCGATCGTGCGGTCGCTCGACAGCGTCGCGAGGCCGGCGGCGAGCGGCATGTCCTCGGCGCGGGTGGAGACCACGAGCGGCCAGAGCAGCTCGTTCCACGACCACAGCACGGTCGTGATCGCGAGCACGCTGATCGAGGGTCGGGCCAGGGGCAGCATGATCCGCCAGAACGTCTGGAACGGGTTCGCACCGTCCATCCGCGCTGCCTCCTCGAGCTCGGGCGGCATGTTCAGGAACGCGGTCCGCATCAGGAACGTGCCGAAGGCGCTGAACAGCCCGGGTGCGACGATCCCCATCAGGGTGTCGAGCCAGCCGAGCCCCTGCACGATCTGGTACTGCGAGATCAGGTAGACCTGCGAGGGCACGAGCAGGATCGACAGCACGATCGCGAGCAGGGCTGCCCGACCGCGGAACCGCATCCGGGCGAAGGCGTACCCGGCGAGCGTGCACAGGACGATCTGCGCGAGCGTGCGGATGATCGTGACGTACACCGACGTGCCGAGCTGGCTGAGGAACGGCAGGCGTTCAAAGACCTGCGCGTAGTTCTGCCACTGCAGCTCCCCCGGCCAGAAGACCGGCGTGACGGACTGCACCTGCGCGTTCGTGGAGAGCGACATGATGATCTGCCACAGGAACGGGAACGCCATCGCGAACCCGCCGATGCCGAGCACGACGTGGATCCACCAGTGGCTGCCGCCGCGTCGGCCGGGCCGACGCGCGGTCCGAGGCGGTGTGACGGTGGCGGTCATCCCTGCACCCACTTCCGTTGGACGCGGAACTGCACGAGCGTGACGATGCCGATGAGCAGGAAGATCACCATCGCGATCGCGGCCGCGAAGCCCTTGTCGTTGTCGATGAACCCGGCACTGTAGAAGTAGAAGACGAGCGACATCGTCTTCGGGATCACCGGGTTGGTGCTGCCGAGGATCGCGTACAGCAGGTCGAACAGCTGGAAGCTCGAGATCGTCGTGACGATCACCACGAAGAAGATGCTCGGGCTGAGCAACGGCACGGTGACCGAGCGGAACTGCCGCCACCGGCTCGCGCCGTCGAGTTCCGCGGCCTCGTAGAGTTCCGGCGGGATGTCCTTGAGCCCGGCGCCGAGGATGATCATCGAGAACCCGAGGGACGACCAGAGGCCGACCAGGCTCACCGCGATCAGCGCGAAGCCGGGGGTCGAGATCCAGTACGGGCCGTCGATGCCGAAGTTCCCGAGGAACCAGTTCACGATGCCGAAGTCGCCGTTGTACATGATGCGCCAGACCAGGGCGATCGCCGCTGGCATGGCCACGTACGGCAGGAAGAAGAGCACCCGGTAGAACTGGGCGAACCGCAGCCCCGGGGTGTTCAGCAGACTGGCGAGCCACACCGCGATCGGGATCCCGGCGAGGACGATCACGGTGTAGATCACCGTGTTGAGCAGTGACTGGTAGAGCTGCGGGTCACCGACGAGTCGGACGTAGTTGGCGACGCCGGTGAACGTGGCGCCCCCGAAGACGCCCCAGCTGGTGAACGAGTACCAGAACGTCTGGATGATCGGCCAGATGTAGAAGGTGCCGACGCCGACGAGCAACGGGAGCACGAAGAGCCACGGCCACCAGCCGTCGGTCCGTCGTGGCGCTCGGCCGCCGTCGGCGCGCGGCGCGGGGGCACCCCGCCCGGACGAACGTGTCGTCCGGGCGGGGGTGGCTGCGGCCGGGGGCCGCTCGGTGTTGATCGTCACGCGCGGGTCCTACTTTTCCTTGGCGAGGGCGGCGTCCATCTTCTGTGCGAGGTCCTCTGCCACCTGGTCGACGGGCTTCGACCCGTCGAAGGCGCTCGGCAGCAGGGTGGTCTCGAGGGTGTTCCAGGCGGCCGTGTTCTTCGACACCGGCAGCGGCTTCGCGTAGTCCACCGCGTCGAGGAACACCTGCAGGTCGGCGTCGGGCATCGTCTTCGTGAAGGCACTCTGCGTGCCCTCGTACGCCGGGATGACCGCACCCATGTCGCCCTGCTGCTGCTGGGCCGTCTTGCCCGCGAGGTAGACCTGCAGCGCCTGGGCGGCTGCCTTGTCCTTGCTCGCCTCGGACACGACGTTCGAGACCCCGTGGATGACGGTCGCCTGCTCCTTGCCCTTGGGCAGCGGGTAGGCGACGACGTCCTTCTCGAGCTCGGTGCCGGTCAGCGCGGAGCGGAACCAACTGCCGCCCTGGTACATCGCGAGCTTGCCCGAGGTGAACCACTGGTCGGCCGTGGTGTCGGTGAGCTGCTTGATCGAGGGCGATGCCCCCGAGTCGATCAGGTCGGTCCAGAACTGCAGGCCGTCCTCGGAGGCCTTCGTGGCGTACTCGGACTCGGTGCCGTCCGCGTTCACGACCGATCCCCCGGCCTGCAGGATGGTGTTGTAGTACGTCGTCTGGCCGTCCATGCCACCGGCTGCGCCGTAGGCGCCCTTCGCCTGCAGCTTCTCGGACAGCTCGGCGCCGGTCCGCTGGAAGTCGTCCCAGGTCCAGTCCTTGGACGGCAGGTCCATGCCGGCCTGCTCGAACAGCGACTTGTTCACCCAGACGCCGATGGTGTCGAAGTCCTTCGGTACGCCGTACTGGGTGTCGTCGTACGTGTACAGGTCGTTGAGTGCGCTCGAGTACTTCGACGCGTCGATGTCACCCGACTCGACCTCGCCGGTGATCGGCGCGAGCTTGCCGTTGGCCGCGTACAGCTGGAAGTTCGGGCCGTTCATCCAGAACAGGTCGGGCAGGGTGTTGCTCGAGCCCTGGGTCTGCAGCTTCGTCCAGTAGTTGGCGAACGGCGTGACGTCGACGCTCACCTTGATGTCCGGGTACTCCTCGTTGAAGCCCTTCAGGTTGGCCTTGATGGCCTTGACCTGGTTCTCGTCCCAGACGGCGTAGGTCAGGGACGCCTTGGTGTCCTTCGGCGCGGCTTCGTAGTCGCCACCGGAGCCGGACGCTCCGGACGACGAGGAGCAGCCGGCCAGGAGTGCGGCCGCGCCGAGTGCGGCGACGGCGCCGAGGAGGACGCGGCGCACGCCGGTTCCTCGGGTGGGCATGTGTGCGGTCATCGGGGTGTCCTTTCGCACGGCCGTCAGGAACCGACGGTCTGGGCGGGATGCGGGGTGGAGGGGGCGGAGCGGGTGAAGTGCGCGATGGTGTCGGCCGGCAGTGGGGGGACGTCGATGGGGACGGACCCGTTGCGGAGCGAGCGCGTGGCCAGCGCGCCGGCGGCGACCGCGGCACGGGCCGCGATCGGGGAGAGCTCCGACGGTTCGCCGAACGCGACGGACCGCAGGAACTCGGTCATGGTGAGCAGGTCGGCATCGGCGTGACCGTCCTCGACGCCGTCGATCGGGTACTCGCGGTCCCCCGCGGTGTCCCAACCCCGGCGGTGCGTCCAGACCTTCACGACGCCACCACCGGTGTCACCGATGTTCTCGAGGCGTCCTTCGGTGCCGATGACGGTGTAGTTCCGCCAGTAGTCCGGGGTGAAGTGGCACTGCTCGTAGCTGGCCTGCACCCCGTTGTCGAGCGTCATCATCACCATCGAGACGTCCTCGACGTCGACGACGGGGTTCAGCCCGGTCTGGGCGAGCGGCGGCCAGTTGTCGTGGGAGAACCAGTCCCCCATGAGCTCGCCGCTGCGGTCGCGCCGGTCGGTGACGTCGCCGTAGACCGACAGCGAGCCCATCCCGACGACCCGGGCGGTGTCACCCCCGCCGAGCGCGTGGATGACGTCGAGGTCGTGGCTCGCCTTCTGCAGGAGCAGGGAGTTCACCTTGCTGCGGTCGGCGTGCCAGTCCTTGAAGTAGTAGTCGCCCCCGTTGCCGACGAAGTGCCGGCACCAGACGGCCTTGACCTGACCGATCTCGCCGCGGTCGACGATCTCGCGCATCAGGCGGACGACGGCGGCGTGCCGGAAGTTGTGCCCGACGTACAGCGGCGTCCCGGTCTCCGCCGCGGTGTTCAGGACGGCGTCGGCGTCCTCGACCGTGATGGCCAGCGGCTTCTCGAGGTAGACGGCGATGCCCGCGCGGAGCAGGTCGATCGCGATCTCGGCGTGGGTCCAGTCCGGCGTGGTGACGATGGCCGCGTCGACGTGACCGGTGAGGTCACGGTGGTGTTCGACCACCAGGGCGTCCGGGTACTCGTCGTGCCCGCGGGCCCGGCCGGCCGCGGTGACGTCCGCGACGGCCACGACCCGGGCCTGCAGCGACGGGTCGTCGGCCGTTGCCTCGGTCACGTGCCGCGCGATGGCGGACCGCTGGCCCATCCCGATCACCGCGACGCGGAGTCCTGCGTTGTCAGCGCCCATGCTCATCGCTCCCTTGCGTGAATGTGACGCCCATGATGCCGAATCGATCATGAATGCACAATAGGCGCTCACAGATCGCTCACGCATCCGTGCCGGGGAGGGTTTTACACGATCGAAACGTCCGGACCGTTCCGGGGTGGTCGCAGGGGGCGCTCAGTCAGCGACGACGAGCTCCACGCCTGCGCTGGCCAGGTCGGCGGCGAACGAGGCCGGCACCGGCTGGTCGGTGACCAGGACGTCGATGCGGTCGAGCGGGCAGATCCGGGCGAAGGTCGACCGCTCGATCTTGGTCGAGTCGGCGACCACGACGACCCGTCGCCCGACCGAGGCGAAGTGGCGGCTGACCTCGGCCTCGCCCTCGTGCATGGTCGTCGCGCCGTACTGGCCGGTGAGCCCGTCGACACCGAGCACCACGAGGTCGAGGGCGAACTCGTCGAGGGTGTCCCTGACGAGCGGCCCGACGAGCTCGTAGGACTGCCGCCGCGCCACACCACCGGTGACCACGATCTTCACGTTGGCGCGGACGGACAGCTCGTACCCGACATTCAGGGCGTTCGTCACGATCGTGATGCCGAACTCGCCGTCGGCGCGGATGAACCGCTCGCTCTTGCCGAGTTCACGCGCGACCTCGGTCGTGGTCGTCCCGCCGTTGAGCCCGACGGTCTCCCCCGGCTGCACCAACCGGGCGGCCGCGCGGGCGATCGCCGTCTTGGCCTCGGCCTGCCGGGCGATCTTGTACTGCAGCGGGAGCTCGTACCCGGCCCCGAGTGCTGCCGCTCCCCCGTGCGTGCGCGTGACGAGCCGCTGGTCGGCGAGGGTCGCGAGGTCACGGCGAGCCGTCGCGGCGGAGATCCCGAGCAGCTCCCCGATCTCGGCGATCGACACGTTGCCGCGTTCACTCACCAGTTCGAGCAGGGCGTTCAGCCGCTGTTGGGGGGTCATGACGGTCATCCTACGGCGTCACCACCGTCGCCCGGTGATCGGAAATGACGTTTTGCCCTTCCCTTGCGCACGATCGCTCGCTACGCTTCCTGATCATCGATCACCCGGATCGATCCGGACCCGGAAGGCCCCCATGACCGACACCTTCGTGAGCGCTGAACTGGCCTCGCAGCCGGAGACCTGGCGGGCAGCCGCCGCGCTCCTGCCGACCTTCGCCGATGCGCTCCCCCAGCCGGGCGAACGCGTGGCCGTGATCGGCTGCGGCACGAGCTGGTTCATCGCCATGAGCTACGCCGTCGCCCGTGAGCAGGCGGGCCTCGGCGTGACCGATGCCTTCGCCGGGTCCGAGTACCCCGCGTCCCGCGAGTACGACCGCGTGCTCATGATCAGCCGCTCGGGCACGACGACCGAGATCGTCGACCTGCTGCAGGCCCTGCCGTCGCAGCGGACCGTCCTGATCACGGCCGTCGCCGACAGCCCCGCCGCGGCCGTCGCCGACCAGGTGATCGCCCTGCCGTTCGCCGACGAGCGCTCGGTCGTCCAGACCCGCTTCGCCACCACGACGCTCGCACTGCTGCGGGCCTCCATCGGTGACGACGTCGACGCGCTCGCAGACCAGGCCGAGACCGCACTGACGGTGCCCATCGACGACCTGCTCGACGCCGAGCAGGTCTCGTTCGTCGGTCGTGGGTCCGCCGTCGGCCTGACGTTCGAAGCCGCGCTCAAGACGCGTGAGGCCGCACAGTTCTGGGCCGAGTCCTACCCGGCGATGGACTACCGGCACGGTCCCATCGCGATCGCCCAGCCCGGACGGCTCGTCTGGTCGCTCGGTACTGCGCCCGACGGACTGGCCGACGAGGTCGCCGCCACCGGCGCCCGCTTCGTCCACCACGACCTCGACCCGATCGCCGGACTCGTCGTCGTGCACCGGTTCGCCGTCGCCCTGGCCGAGGGACGCGGGCTCGACCCGGACAACCCCCGGTCGCTCACCCGGTCGGTCATCCTCACCTGATGGGCGGCGCAGGCGCGGTGCTCGGGGTCGACGTCGGCGGCACGGGCATCAAGACCCGGCTGACGACCGCCGACGGACTCGTCCTCGACGAGACCCGGGTACCGACGCCGCGCGACGACCCGGGCGCCGAGCGCCTCGCCTCCGTCGTCGCCGGACTGGCCGCACAGGCCACGCGACGGGCGCAGCTCGGAGCCGTCGGGGTGGTGACCCCCGGCGTCGTCGACGAGACCCGCGGCACCGTGGACCTGTCCGTCAACCTCGGGTGGCGCGACGTCCCGGTGCGTGACCTCGTCCGCGCCGAGCTCCTGCGGCAGGGGATCGACGTACCGATCGCCTTCGGCCACGACGTCCGCGCCGGCGCCCTGGCCGAGGTCCGGGCCGGCGATCCGGCGCTCTCGCGGGGGTCGGTCTCGTTCGTGCCGGTCGGCACCGGCCTCGCGAGCGCCCTGGTGGTCGACGGCGCCGTCGTGTCCGGCGGTGGCTGGGCGGGGGAGATCGGACAGGTCCGGATCCAGGCCGGTCCGCACGTGGGCCACCGCGTCGAGGAGATCGCGTCCGCCGGGGGAGTCGCACGTCGTTCCGGCGTGCCGACCGCTCACGCCGCCATGCTCCTGGTCCGCCAGGGCGACCCCGCTGCCCGTGCGGTCTGGGACGACTGCGTCGCGGTCCTGGCCGACGCACTCGCCTGGACCACCGCGGTCGCCGGGGTCCACACCATCATCGTCGGCGGGGGACTCGCGGAGTCGGGCCCGCTCCTGCTCGACCCGCTGCGCGACGCCGTCTCGGAGCGTCTGCAGGGCGTCCGTGTCCCCGTCATCGTCCCCGCCCGGCACGGCGACGCAGCCGGCGCCATCGGAGCGGGGCTCCTCGCACGCGCGCTGCTCGAGACCGAGACCGGGGTCCTGCTGTGACCACCCTCGTCCGGGCCCATCGCATCGTCACGGCCCAGGCAGACCTGCACGACGGCTGGCTCGTCATCGGTGACGACGACACCGTTCTGGCGACCGGCACCGGGTCCCCGATGCGCACGGACACCGCCGTCACCGTCGACGGTGTGGTCGTGCCCGGGTTCGTCGACCTGCACGCCCACGGGGCGCTCGGGCACGACTTCGCCAGGTGCTCCGCCGAGGATGCCCGTGTCGCCGCCGGGCACCACCGGTCACGGGGCACGACCACCCTGGTCGGGTCCATCGCCACGGGCGAGCGCGCGGACACCGTGGCGGCCCTCACCCGGCTCCGGCCACTCGTCGCGGACGGCACGCTCGCCGGGCTGCACCTGGAGGGGCCGTGGCTCGCGCCCGCCCGTCGCGGGGCGCACCGCGTGGACCTGCTGCACGCTCCGGACCCCGCCGAGGTCGACGCCTACTGCGACGCCGCGGGTGGCGCCCTGCGGATCGTCACGCTCGCGCCGGAGCTCCCGGGTGCACTCGAGGCCGTCGCCCGTTTCGTCGAAGCCGGGGTCGTCGTCGCCATCGGCCACACCGACGCCACCGCCGAGCAGACCCGCCGCGCGGTCGACGCCGGAGCCTCGCTCGTCACCCACCTGTTCAACGGGATGCCCCCGCTGCACCACCGTGCGCCCGGGCCGGTCGGGGTCGCGCTCTCCGACGACCGCGTGCTGCTCGAGTGCATCGTCGACGGCCACCACCTCGATCCCGTGACGGTCACCCTCGTGCAGCGCAGTGCTCCGGGCCGGATGGTCCTGGTCTCCGACGCCATGGCTGCGACCGGCTGCCCCGACGGCACGTACTCGGTGGCCGGATCGGCGGTGACCGTCCGCGACGGGCTCGCCGTGCTCGCCGACGGTTCGTCGCTGGCGGGCAGCACGATCACGGTCGCCGACGCCGTCCGCCGCCTGCTCGACGCCGGGACCGCCCTGCCCGAGGTCGTCGCGGCGTCCGCGGGGCGTGCGGCACGCCTGCTCGGGGCCCCGGCACCGCTCAGCGTGGGCGCCCCCGCCGACCTGGTCGTGCTCGACCCGGACCACGGCAGCGTCCGAGCCCTGCCGACGGCGGTGGTCGCATGATCCTCGTCGTCACCCCGAACCCGGCCGTCGACGTGACCTACCGGGTCGCCGAACAGCGCATCGGCGAGACCCAGCGCGTGCTCGAGGTCCAGCGGCGCCCCGGCGGCAAGGGCCTCAACGTCGGGCGGGTCCTCGCCGCCACCGGCGTGCCGACCCATGCCGTGCTGCCCCTCGGCGGCGACGGCGGACGCTGGATCGCCCACGCCCTCGACGGCCTCGGGCTCATCCACACCGACGTCGCCGTCCGTGGCGAGACCCGCACGACCGTGACGGTGGTGGACGACCTCGCCCACCCGACGATGTTCGGCGAGCCCGGACCCGTGCTCAGCCCCGACGAGTGGGACACGGTCACCGCAGCGGTCGAGACACTGCTCGACGGCGATGTCGGCCGTACTGGCGGTGCCGGCGGTGCCGGCGGCGCCGTCGGTGCCGCCGGTGCCCCGCCCGCAGCCGCCCTGGTCGTGTCGGGCTCGCTGCCCCGCGACTCCGATCCCGCGGTCGTCGCCCGCTGGGTCACCGCCGCTCGCCACCGCGGTGTGCTCTCGGTGGTCGACTGCTCGGGCACCGCGCTGCTGGCGGCCGCCTCGGCCGGGGCGACGGTCTGCAAGCCCAACCGCGAGGAACTGCTCGAGGCCACGGGCACCGACGACGAGCGCTCCGGGGCACTCCGGCTCCTCGGACTCGGCGCGACAGTCGTCGTCGTGTCCCGCGGATCCGACGGCATCGCCGCCCACACCGCCGAGCACGTGCTCGAGGTGCCGGCGGTCCCCGGAGTCTCGGGCAACCCGACCGGCGCCGGTGACGCAGCCACCGCCGGCCTCGTCGGTGTCCTCGTCGAGGTGCTCGTCGGTGCCGGTCTCCCCTCGTCCGACGGCAGCGTCCGGGCCCTCGACGACGCCACCCTGCTCCGAGCCCTGCGGTCCGCCGCCGCACACGGGGCCGCGGCCGTCCTCCAGCCGGTGGCCGGCGCGGTCGACCCGGCAGACGTCCACCGCTTCCTGTCCACCCCGCCCGCTCCCGCCCACGACCGAACGAGGACCCCCGCATGATCACCGACCTCGCCCTCACCGGCCTGCTCGACACCGCCCGCACGGCACGCCGCGGGGTCGGTGCGTTCAACGTGGTGCTGCTCGAGCACGCCGAGGCGATCGTCTCCGGCGCCGAGCTGGCCGGGCTGCCGGTGATCCTGCAGATCAGCGAGAACTGCGTCCGGTACCACGGCGGCCTCGCACCGATCACGACCGCGACGCAGGCGGTCGCACGTGCCGCCGACGTCGAGGTCCTCGTGCACCTCGACCACATCGAGGACCCCGAGCTGGTGGCGGCCGGCGTCGACCTGGGCGTCGACTCGGTCATGTACGACGGTTCGCACCTGGACTTCGCCGCCAACGTGGCAGCGACCCGCGAGCTCGCCGCGCGGTGTCACGCCGCGGGTGTCGCGATCGAGGCCGAGCTCGGCGAGGTCGGCGGCAAGGACGGCGTGCACGCGCCCGGCGTCCGCACCGATCCGACCGACGCCGCCGCGTTCGTGGCGGACACCGGGGTCGATGCCCTGGCGGTCGCGGTGGGGACCTCGCACGCGATGCAGACCCGCGAGGCCTCGGTGGACCGCGACCTGGTCGAGCGCCTCCGTGCCGCGGTGCCGGTGCCGCTCGTGCTGCACGGGTCCTCGGGCCTGTCCGACGACGAACTCCGCGGCGCCGTGCACGCGGGGATGACGAAGATCAACATCTCGACGCACCTGAACGGCCTCTTCACCCGTGCGCTCCGCACCGTGCTCGACGAGCGGCCGGACGTCGTCGACCCGCGCAAGTACGTGTCGGCGGGCCGGGACGCCATCGCCACCGAGACGGCGCGACTGCTGACGCTCCTGCACGCCTGACGCGCGAGCGGAGCAGACGAAGCGAACGAGCAGCGCGACCGCGACGCTCAGCAGAGCGGGACGTTCACCGCGAGCCCGCCCATCGCGGTCTCCTTGTACTTCGACGACATGTCCGCCCCGGTCTGCCGCATCGTCTCGACGACCTGGTCGAGCGACACGTGGTGCACCCCGTCGCCGCGCAGGGCCATCCGGGCGGCGTTGATCGCCTTGTTCGCCGCGATCGCGTTCCGCTCGATGCACGGGATCTGCACCAGACCGCCGATCGGGTCGCAGGTCAGCCCGAGGTTGTGCTCCATCGCGATCTCGGCGGCGTTCTCGACCTGCTCCGGCGTGCCCCCGAGGACCTCGGCGAGCCCCGCAGCCGCCATCGACGCCGCGGATCCGACCTCGCCCTGGCAGCCGACCTCGGCGCCGGAGATCGACGCCCGTTCCTTGTAGATCGACCCGATCGCCCCGGCGGTGAGCAGGAACCGCACGACGGCGTCGTCCCGTTCGGCGGCGGGGGCGTCGGCGACCGTGGGCACGTAGGTGAGCGCGTAGTACAGGACCGCGGGGATGATGCCGGCTGCGCCGTTCGTCGGGGCGGTGACGACGCGGCCTCCGGTGGCGTTCTCCTCGTTGACCGCCATGGCGACGAGGTTCACCCACTCCATCGCGAAGAGCGGGTCGTGGTCGGGGTCTTCGCGGGTGAGCTGCTCGTGCCAGGTGGCCGCGCGACGGCGGACGTCGAGCCCACCGGGCAGGCACCCACCTCTGCGGACGGAACGGTCGACGCACGACTCCATGACGCCGTGGATGCCCAGCAGTCCGGACCGGATCTCGGCGTCCGTCCGGGTGACGGCCTCGTTCGCCAGGGCGACGCCGCTGATCGGCAGGCCTGAACCGGCACACGCGGCGAGCAGCTCGGCGCCGCTCGAGAACGGGTGGGGCACGGCGTCGTCGACCGGGATCGCGGCACCGGCGACGGCAGCCGACGCGTCCGCCGCGGGCTCGGCTGCCTCGTCCCGCGCGATGAACCCGCCACCGATCGAGTAGTAGGTCTCGTCGGCCAGATCGGTCCCGTTGGCGTCACGGGCACGCAGCCGCATGGCGTTCGGGTGCCGGGGGAGCATCGTCAGGGGGTGCAGGACGATGTCGGCGAGGCGGAACGGCACGCTCGCACCGCCGTCGAGCCGCAGGACACCGTTGCGTTCCACGGCGTCGAGCGCGAGGACCATGGCATCGGGGTCGACGGTCTCCGGGTGTGACCCCATGAGCCCGGCGACCACGGCACCGGGGGTGCCGTGACCCTGGCCGGTCGACGCGAGGGACCCGTACAGGTCGACCACCACGGACGTGACGGGCAGGCCACGGACGAGGGTGGCGAACTCGGCACCGGCCCGCATCGGGCCGACGGTGTGCGAGCTCGAGGGGCCGACACCGACGCTGAACAGATCGAAGACGGAGACCGGCACGCCGCCACACTAACCCGTCCGGACGGACCGGTGCTCAGCGCCGCGACCCCGACCGCTCAGCGCCGCCGACCACCCTCGGGCGGCATCACGAACCACAGCACGACGTACGCGATCCACAGCGGCCCGGGGAAGAAGCTCAGGATGACCCAGACCACCCGGACCAGGGTGCGCGACAGGTTGAAGCGGTCGGCGAGACCGGCGCAGACGCCGGCCAGCAGACGACCGTTGCGGGGACGGGAGAGTGTGCTCATACCGACGACGCTACGCAACGCCGCCGGTCGCGCGCATCCGGGACGCACCCCGAGCGTGGTGGGGGAAACCCCCGGACCGGCCCTGAGCGGCGCTGGGATCAGGGGATGAGGACGATCTTGCCGCGGGTGTGGCCCTGCTCGAGCTCCTCGAAGGCGTCCTGCACGCGGTCGAGTGGGTAGGTCGCGGCGACGGGCACCTCGATCGCGCCGTTCGCGACCTCGAGGGCGAGCGCCCCGAGGATCTCCGGGTCGGCGGTGTCCGCGCTGCCCGAGGCCTTCGCCCCGACCTCGGCGGCCTCGTCGAACGCGATGATCGTCTCGATGCGGTCGACCGGCACCCCGAGGGCGATGCCGAGCCGGACGTACTCGGCACCGTGGGTGTCGATCACGGCGTCGACGCCGTTCGTCGCGAGTTCGGTGATGCGCTCCTGCAGCCCGTCGCCGTACGCGACCGGCCGTGCACGCTTGGAACGGAGCCACTCGTGGTTCGCCTCGGACGCGACGGCGATGACGTCGATGCCCTCGTTCGCGAGCAGCTGGGTGACGAAGCCGCCGACCCCGCCCGCGGCGCCGGACACCACGACGGTCTCGCCCGGACGCGGATCGACCGCGCGGACGGCTGCGGCCGCGGTGGTCGCGATGACGTCGAGGCCACCCGCCACGGTCCAGTCGAGCAGGCGTGGCTTCTGGACGACCTGGACGGCCGGCACCGAGACGTACTCGGCCTGGCTCGCGCGATCCCACGACCAGCCGATGACCTCTTCGCCCTCGTCGACGCCGTCGACCTCGGCCCCGACGGCCACCACGATGCCGGCGAAGTCGGTGCCCTGCCCGGACGGCAGGTCGCCGCCGAACGCGCCCTGGCGGATGGCGGACTCACCGGGGTTGATGCCCGCGGCGCGGACGCGGACGAGCACCCGCCCGGGCGTCACCTCGGGAACGGGCACCTCGGCGACGTGCAGGACCGATCGGTCACCCCACTCGTCGAAGCGGACAGCGCGCATGGTCTCCGGGATCTCAGTCATCGGCACCGACGCTACCCCGGCGCGCGGCACCCGGTCTGCGTGGACCGCTCCATCCCTGCGAGGACGCGAAACGGAGAGGGTGCGAGACTGGGGGCATGCCCATCCTGAACAAGGACATGCAGGTCTGCATGTCGCTGGCCGCGCGACCGAGCAACATCGGCACCCGGTTCCACAACTACCTGTACGACGAGCTCGGCCTCAACTTCCTGTACAAGGCGTTCACCACGACCGACCTGCCCGGCGCCGTCGCCGGCATCCGTGCGCTCGGGATCCGCGGTTGCTCCGTGTCGATGCCCTTCAAGGAGGCGATCATCCCGCTGGTCGACCACATCGAGGACTCCGCCGCCGCGATCCAGTCGGTCAACACGGTCGTGAACGACGACGGCGTGCTCACCGCGTCGAACACCGACTACGAGGCGATCGCCGCCCTGCTCGGGTCCCACGAGGTCGACCCGGCTTCGCGCGTGCTGCTCCGCGGCTCGGGCGGCATGGCCAAGGCCGTCACGGCGGCGTTCCGCGGTGCCGGCTTCGACCGGTTGACGGTCGTCGCCCGCAACGAGCAGACCGGCCCGGCCCTCGCATCGCAGTACGGGTACGACTGGGTGGCCGACGAGCACGAGGCGGGGGAGACCGACCTGGTCGTCAACGTCACCCCGCTCGGCATGCGCGGCGACCAGCAGGACGCACTCGCCTTCGCGCCGGAACGGATCGAGGCAGCGCACACCGTCTTCGACGTGGTCGCGTTCCCGTCGGAGACCCCGCTCGTGCGGGCAGGCCGGGACGCCGGCAAGCACGTCATCACCGGCGCCGAGGTCATCGCCCTGCAGGCGGCGCGCCAGTTCGAGCGGTACACGGGCGTCGCCCTGACCGACGACCAGGTGGCGCGGGCCAGCGAGTTCTCGCGCGCCGAGTAGTCGACGCACCCACAGGGCGGACGGGAGGTGGGCCCCACCCTCCGGTTCCGGCGTGACGCGCCAGCGGCACGACGGCCGTGACGGGAGGGACGTGGCGGCACCGCCACGGGCCTCCCGTCCGTCTCGTGGGACGTCTCAGGCGTTGGCCGCGCGCCCGACGGCCACCCACTCGAGGCGGCGGAGCGTCTCGCGGTTGCGGATCCAGATGAGCGGCTGCATGAGGAAGTCGGGCACGTACGAACCCGGCCCGGCCACCGCGTTCTCGGTGATCGTGACCTTGCTGCCGTGCCGGTGCGGTTCGACCGTCAGTTCGACGCGGGCTTCGCCGATGGGCCAGCCCTTCGGCTGGATGACCATGCGGTGCGGCGGCTCCCACACCAGCGACGTCGTGACGTCGTTGATGACGATCGGCCACGCGCCGAACGAGTGGTGCAGGTGGGTACCGACCTGCGGCCAGCCGGACTCCTCCTTGCGCATGCGCGAGGCCCCGACCACCCAGGTCGTGTAGAGCCACCCGTCGCCGAGCACGTCGAAGACGGCTTCGGGACGGCAGTGCAGGATGCGGACGTTCTTCGCCATGGTGATCAGCCTTCCGGGGTGAGGTCGACGTCCTCCGGCAGGCCGAAGGTGTGCCGGAGTGCGCTCTTCGCCGCGTGCCACCCGGCCATCCCGTGCACGCCGGGGCCGGGCGCGGAGGACTCGGAGCACAGGTACATGCCGCCGCCCATCCGCCACGGGTCGCTGGACAGGACGGGGCGCTTGACGAGCTGCCAGAAGCTCGCGGCACCGGCGGCGATGTCGCCACCGACGTAGTTCGGGTTGTACTCGCCCATCTGCACGGCGGTGCGGGAGCTCGACGACAGGATCGTGTCGCGGAACCCCGGCGCGAACCGCTCGATCTGGCGGGTGACGGCCTCGGTCGGGTCGACGTCCGACCCCGCGGGGACGTGCGCGTAGGCCCAGAAGACGTGCTTGCCGGCCGGGGCCCGGGTCGGGTCCACCACGGTCGGCTCCGCCCCGAGCACGTAGGGGCGCTCGGCGTGCTGCCCGTGCGCCACCGCCCGTTCCGCCGCCGCGATCTCCTGGCGGGTCCCGCCGATGTGGACGGTCCCGGCCTTCCGCAGCGACTCGTTGGTCCACGGCACCGGGTCGGACAGCGCGAAGTCGACCTTCGCCGCCGCGTTGCCGAACCGGAAGCGACGCAGCGCACCGCGCTTCGGGGTCGGGATCTGCTTGCCCGCGATCCGGAGCATGCCCGGCACGCTCGTGTCGAACAGCACCGCCTTCGCCGGGGTGAGGTCACCGAGCGACCGGACCTCCTGCCCGGTGACGATGCGGCCGCCGTGCGCGACGAGGTCGGCGGCGAGCGCGTCGACGATCGCCTGGCTGCCGCCGATCGGCACCGGCCAGCCGCGGGCGTGCGCGTACGAGCCGAGCGACAGTGCCGCCGCCGCGGTGGACAGGGACGGCAGGTGCTGGATCGAGTGCGCGGCGACGCCGGACACCATCGCCGGGGCGGCCTCACCGCGGAAGCGCAGGTTCCACGCGGCGGTGCCCTGCTCGAGCGCCCGCAGGCCGAAGCGCAGGACGGTCAGGGGGTGCCGCGGCACGTGCAGCAGCGCGTCGGTCGCGAAGTCGGCGACCTGGTCGGCGTTCTCCGCCAGCGGGGCCATCAGCTGCTTGAAGGCCGGCCCGTCCACCCCGAGCTCGGCGGCGGTGCGGTCGAGGTCCTGGTAGGCGATGCCGGCGCGGCCGCCGTCGAGCGGGTGGCCGTACTGCACCTCGGGCAGGCGGAGTTCGATGCGCTCCTCCATCCGGAACAGCCGGAAGAACTCCGACTGCAGGGCCATCGGGTGCACGGCGGAGCAGACGTCGTGCAGGAAGCCGGGCAGGGTGAGCTCGGCCGTGCGGGCGCCGCCGCCGATCGTGTCGTTCCGTTCGACGACCTCGACCGACAGTCCGGCGCGTGCGAGCGTCACCGCTGCCGCGAGCCCGTTCGGTCCCGCTCCGACGACCACCGCATCAACCATGCACCGAGCCTAGGGACTCGTGACTGCGTGTGGTGTCGGTCAGGTGCGCGAGGTGTCGGGATCGGCCGGGTCCGACTCGTCCTGGTCACCGTCGGCGTCGTCGGGCTCGTCGGCGTCGACCGGGGTCGATCCGACGGGGTGCTCGGCGAGCAACTCGGCGAAGTCCTCGTCGAGCATCTGCTGCAGTCGGTCGTCACGGCCGATCTCGTAGTCGTCCGCGGGGCGCTGGGCCCAGCCGAGGCGCCCGACGACGGTGGTGCCGATGTCGTCCCAGGCGCGCGCCCGCGCGGCGAGCACGATGCCGTCGACGAAGTGCTGGTCGTCGCGCCGCTTGTCGAGCATGGTGGCGAGCTGCTCGTACGTGGCCTCGCGCATCCGGAGCTTCAGGTCGTCGCCCCGCCGGTAGTCGTGCTGGTGGCGGGAACGGCCCTTCTGCTTGCTCGAGGTGGAGCGGATCTCCCGCATGCGTGCGGCGTCGCCCCGCTGTTCCTCGGCCATGCGGTGGAGTTCCTCGCGCGTGGCCTCGGCGATGAGCGCGTGGTCGAAGTACCCCTGGTCACGCAGGGCGTTCGTGATGATGCGGTTGGCCACCGCGATGGTGACGGCGGCCTTCGCGATGAGGAAGCCCTCGTCGACCGCCCGCTTCAGTTCGACCTGGCTGATGGGTCGATCGCGCACGTCGGGGTTGCGTCGTCCGAACAAGGCCATGCTCCGACGATACCGGCGACCGGTGTCGGTCGGCCTGCACGACGGCGACGGGCGTCAGAGCAGCAGGCCGTACACCGCGACGTCGACACGCTCGGGGCCGAGGGGCAGCGCGCCGCGCAGGGTGCCCTCGTGCGCGAAGCCGAGCCGCTCGGCGAGCCCCCGGCTCCGCGCGTTGTCGACCGCCGTCCGGATCTCCATCCGTGCGGACCCGCGCGCCCGGGCGACCCCGATGAGCACGGTGGCGGCCCGCCGGACGACACCACGGCCCTCCTGTCCGGCGTCCACCCAGTAGCCGAGCGATGCCTGGCCCAGGTACGGATCGAACGTCAGCGCGGCCACCCCGACGATGCGGTCGTCCGCGCGGATGACGCAGGGCAGCGCGCGGTCCATCGCGAACTGACCGAGCAGCCGCTCGGTGTGCAGGGCGATGGCCTCGCGGGTCTGGGGGTCCCAGGCCCAGGGCTCGGCGGCCCGCAGACGATCGGTGTTGGCGTGCACGAGTGCGAGCACCGGGTCGACCGTCGTCAGGTCGCGCAGCGTCAGCGTGTAGCCGTCACCGAGGTCGCGTCCGAACGTCGTCACCGTCCAGACACTAGGCACTCCTGCCTGTCACTCGTACCGGAGCGCCTCGATCGGGTTCTGCCGTGCCGCTCGTCGTGCCGGCAGGGTGCCCGCCAGGAACGCGATGAACATCACGACGAGGATGATCGTGGCGACGGAGCCCGGCGCGAACTGCATGATCTGCAGCCCCGGCAGGTCCTTGAGGAGCGTGCCGGCCAGGACGTTCGAGATCCCGGTGCCGAGCAGGATCGCGACCCCGGCGCCGATGGCACTGCCGAGGAACCCGATGAACACCGCCTCGAGCGAGAACAGCGTGTAGACCTTGCCGCCGCCCATGCCCATCGCCTTCATCAGGCCGATCTCGCGGGTGCGCTCCTGCACGCTCATGAGCAGGGTGTTGATGATGCCGAAGCCGGCGGCGACGAGCGCGATCACGGCGAAGGCGTTCAGGACCCCGACGATGCCGCTGATGACGGTCTGGAACTGGCCGAGCTGGTCCTGGATGGTCTGACCGAGGAACCCGTCGTCGGCCAGGGACTTCTTGACCGTGGTGACGGAGGCGTCGGCGTCGAGCGTCGCGGTGGCGCTGGCGTAGGACGTCGCGATCGAGTCGGGCTTGCCGATCTCCTGCGCGGCCTGCATGGCGTCGGTCAACGCGGCGTTCGCCCCCGCACCGCTGCCGAACAGCGACTCGTTCTGCACCCCGACGACTGTGGCGGTGAGCGTGTGCGGCTTGCCCTGGTAGTCGTCGACGGCGATCGTGAGCTCCTTGCCGACGGCGGCCGAGGCGCTGCCGAGGCCCATGTTCTTCAGGTAGTCGGTCGGCAGCATCACCTGGTTGGCGTCGGTCTCGTCGTCGAGCTGCTTGCCGCTCGCCAGGTCGGCGTCGAGCTCGCCGGCGTTGGCCGTGAGCGACACGACGTACTTGCCCTTGTCCCCGTACTCGGCGTACTTCGGTGCGAGGGCGACCGCGGGGCGGAGGCTCTTGATGCCGTCCGTCTTCTTGATCGCGTCGACGTCGGACTGCGACAGGTACGAGAACGACGCCGGGCCGCGGTCGACGCTCTGGCCGGACTCGTCCGGGTCGTACTTCGCCGGGCCGCTGCCGGTCGAGGTGCTGTCGACCGCCTTCGTGATGGTCAGCGAACCGGTGTCACCGATCGAGGAGACCTGGCTGTCGATGTAGTTGCTGACGCCCGTGCCGATGGCCGAGGTCAGGGTGATCGTGAAGGCGCCGATGAAGATCGCGATGACGGTCAGGGTCGTGCGCAGCTTCGAGCGGAAGGTGTTCGAGACCGCGGTGCGCAGGAGGTCGAGGAAGTTCATGCGGAGTGCCTTCCGTGCGTGGCAGACGCGTCGACCACGTCATCGGGTCCGCCGACGATCAGGCCGTCGCGGACGTTCACGCTGCGGTCGCAGCGCGCGGCGAGCTCTTCGTCGTGCGTGACCACGACGAGCGTGATCCCCCGCTCGCGCTGCAGCCCGAACAGCATGTCCTCGACCACCTGTCCGGTGTTCGTGTCGAGGTTGCCGGTCGGCTCGTCGGCGAAGATCACGCTCGGCTCGCCGACCAGCGCCCGGGCGATGACCACGCGCTGCTTCTGGCCGCCGGACAGGTCGTTGGCGTCGTTCTTCGCCTTGTCGGCCAGCCCGAGCGCATCGAGCGCCGCCATGCCCCGGCGCTTCCGCTCGGCTCCGGAGACACCGGCGATCTTGAGCGGGAGCACGACGTTGTCGAGCACCGAGGTCTTCGGCGTGAGGAAGAACTGCTGGAACACGAACCCGAAGGTGCTGTTCCGGGTTCGGTTGACCTGCCGCGCACCGAGCGTCGCCGCGTCGGTGCCGTCGAGCAGCACCTGTCCGGCCGACGGCTTGTCGAGCAGTGCGAGCAGGTGCATCAGCGTCGACTTGCCGGAGCCGGACTTGCCGACGATCGCCAGGCTCTCGCCCTGGTGCACCGCCAGCGACACCCCCTTGAGCGCGTCGAACCGCGTCGCGCCGCGGCCGTAGGTCCTGGCGAGGTCACGGGCCTCGAGCACGGGAGTGGTCATGGGTTCACCGTAGTGTCCGGTGCACGAGTGCAAGTTTGCGTTTGCTGTAGATCATGTGACGTTCCGGTTACAGTCGGGCTCATGCCCGACTCCGCGACGCCGTCAGAACTCGGTCTCCGTGACCGCAAGCGCATCGAGACCCGCAACCGCATCGCCGAGGCGGCTCGGTCCCTGGCCCTCGAGCAGGGCGTCGACGGCACCACGATCGAGCAGATCGCCGCGCGGGCCGACGTCTCCCCGCGGACGTTCTTCAACTACTTCGAGAGCAAGGAGGACGCGGTCCTCGGGCACACCGAGCTCGACCTCGAACCCGCCACCCTCGAGGCGCACCTGGCGACCGTCTCGGGGGAGCCGGCGGCGCAGGCAGTCGTGGACCTGGCGTTCCTGGTGTTCGGGTCGTCGTTCGGCGACGAGCACGAGCGGCTCGAGCGCAAGGCCGTGATCGTGCGGTTCCCGCAGCTGATGCGTCGGCAGGTCGCGCGGATGACCACCGTTGCCGAGGCGATGACCGGCGCCGTGCGCACGATCCTCGAACGCGACCCGGCCTGGGGCCCGGAAGCCGCGACCCCGCAGGCGGCCGAGATGCTCCTCGGCATGTGCATGACGGGGCTGCGCAGTGCCGCTCGGCACGAGGGTTCCGACCCGGAGCAGGTGCGGGCGGCGGTGGTCGCGTCGATCCGCGACACGGCTGCGCGCATCGCCGCGGCCTGAGACGCGACCACGAACGGACGGGAGGTGGGCCCCACCAGCCGGTACCGGCGCACCGCGCCAGCGGGGTGACGGCCGTGCCTGGAGGTGGGCCCCACCAGCCGGTACCGGCACACCGCGCCAGCGGGGTGACGGCCGTGCCTGGAGGTGGGCCCCACCAGCCGGTACCGGCACACCGCGCCAGCGGGGTGACGGCCGTGCCTGGAGGGACGGTGCCGGCTGGCACCGCGCCTCCCGTCCGTCGGTGGGAACGTCGAGAACGGTCAGGGCTTCGTGATGAAGCCCTCCTTGACCATCCAGTCGAAGGCGACGTCGGCCGGCTCACGCCCCTCGACGTCGACCTGACGGTTGAGTTCCTGCAGCACCGCGTCCGTGAGCTTCGGCGAGATCTGGTCGTAGATCCCCTCGAGCTGCGGGTACTCCTTGAGCGTCTTCGAGTCGATGACGGGCGCGACGTTGTACGCCGGGAAGAAGCCCTTGTCGTCCTCGAGCACCGTGAGCCCGAGCGACTTGATGCGGCCGTCGGTGGTGAAGACCTCACCGAAGTTGCACTTGCCGCGGTCGGTGGCCGTGTAGACCGTGCCGGTGTCGAGGATGCTCACGTTGCTGCTCGGCACCCCGTTCGACCCCGAACCGCCGAGCTCCAAGCCGTACTTCTTGAGCATCGGCTTGAAGCCGTCGGCACGGGAGTTGAACTCCGACTCCACGCAGAACGTGCGCTGGTCGACCGGCAGCTTGGTGATGTCGGAGAGCGTCTTGACGTCCCCGAGCTCCTTGACGGCCTCGTTGCGGACGGCGAACGCGTACGTGTTGTTCATCGGCGCCGGCTCGAGCCAGGTCAGTCCGTTGCCGGCGTCCTCCTTCTTCACCGCCGTCCACTGCTCGGTCTTGTCCGGGATCCCCTTCGTGTGACCCATGAAGGTCAGCCAGGCGGTACCGGTGTACTCGTACGTGAAGTCGGCGGCGTGCGAGGTCATCAGCTCACGGACCGCGACGCTGCCGGGCACGTTCGTCTCGTCGGTGACGTCGAACCCGGCGGCCTTGGCGGCGAGCACGGCGATCTTGCCGAGCACGAGCTGCTCGGTGAAGTTCTTCGACGTCACGGTGATGTGGGCGCCGGCCGGCAGGTCGTCGATGCGCTGGATGGAGCCGGCGCCGGCCTCGGGCACGAACGACGTCGCGGGCTGCAGGCCGCACCCGGTCAGGACGAGGGCGGTGGCACCGGCGACGAACGCGGCGGCTCCGACCCGGGTGCGGGTGCGGCGGGTGCTGCGTGTGCGGCGGGTCATCGGAGTCCCTTCGGTCGTGCGACCGTCTCGACCACGCGGCCGAGCCAGTCGATGGAGAGGGCGAGCAGGGCGACGAGCAGGGCCCCGGCGACGAGCACCTTCGGCAGGAACAGCGTCACGCCCGTCGTGATGAGCAGACCGAGTCCGCCCGCACCGACGAAGGTGGCCAGGCTCGCCGTGCCGACGAGCAGCACGAGGGCGGTCCGGATGCCCGAGAGCATCACGGGCACCGCGAGCGGCAGTTCGACGCGCATCAGCACGCTGAAGGCGCTCATGCCCATGCCGCGACCGGCCTCGACCAGGCGGTCGTCGACGCTCTGCACGCCGATCATGGTGTTCCGGAGCACCGGCAGGATCGCGTAGAGCACGAGTGCGATGACGGCGGACGAGCTGTTCAGGCCGAGCCAGGCGGCGAGCAGCACGATGAGGCCGACGGCCGGGGCCGCCTGCCCGAAGTTCGCGACGGCGAGCACGTACGGGCTCGCCCGGCGCAGCGGCCCGCGGGTGAGCACGACGCCCAGCGGGATGCCGATCACGAGCACCAGGACCGTCGACTGCAGGGTCAGCACGAGGTGCTGGCCGGTCAGGGCCAGGATGTCCGCCGGGTTGAGCGTCGTGCGCTCCGTCGGGGTCAGGTCCGCCGTCGCGAGCCACACCGCGAAGCCGGCCAGGACGACCAGGATCGCGATCGGCTGGAACAGCAGGCCCTTCCACGAGGTGCGTGCACCGGTGGCGGGGCCGGCGACGGCGACTGCGCTCACAGGTCTTCTCCGGTGGGCATCGCCGACACCGGTGACGACGGCATGGTCTCGATCGGGTTCGTGTTGGTGCCGACCGGCGTGTAGGCCTGGTCTCCGGCGGCGGTCGCGCGGGAGCGGGTGATCGCCTCCATCACGGTCTCGACGGTGATCACGCCGCGGAACGCGTCACGACGACCGGTGACGAGTGCGGCTCCGGCGCTCGAGACGAGCATGGTGTCGAGCGCGTCGTTGAGGGTCGCGGCCTCGCCCACGACGGGCAGGCCGGGCTCGACGCCGTCGGGGATGCGGTCGAGACGCTCGAGCTGGCGGCGCGACGGCCACCCGATCGGACGCTGGCGGTGGTCGACGACGACGGCGTGCTGGTGCCCGCCGGCCTCGTTCATCCGCTGCAGCACGGCCTTGACCTCTTCGCCGGGGGAGCACGTCACGGCCGACTCGACCTCGACGTCGCGCACGCGGTTCAGCGTGAGCTGCTTCAGGCCCGCACCGGAACCGATGAAGTTCTCGACGAACTCGTTCGCCGGCTCGGCCAGGATCCGCTCCGGGGTGTCGTACTGCACGATGTGCGCACCCTCGGTGAAAATGACGATCCAGTCGCCGAGCTTCACGGCCTCGTCGAAGTCGTGCGTGACGATGACGATCGTCTTGTGCAGTTCCTCCTGGATCCGCAGGAGCTCGTCCTGCAGGCGCTGGCGGGTGATCGGGTCGACCGCACCGAACGGCTCGTCCATGAGCAGGACGGGCGGGTCCGCCGCGAGCGCACGGGCCACGCCGACGCGCTGCTGCTGCCCACCGGAGAGTTCGCGGGGGAACCGGTCGCGGTAGGTGTCGGGGTCGAGCGAGACCAGGTCGAGCAGCTCGTCGACGCGCGCCGCGATCTTCTCCTTCGACCAGCCGAGCATCTTCGGCACGATCGCGATGTTCGCCGCGACCGTCATGTGCGGGAAGAGACCGCCGGCCTGGATCACGTAGCCCATGCGGCGGCGGAGCTCGTCACCGTCGATGCCCGTGACGTCGTCGTCGCCGACGACGATCCGGCCCTGCGTGGGCTCGATCAGGCGGTTGATCATCTTGAGGGTCGTCGTCTTGCCGCAGCCGGACGGGCCGACGAGCATGACGATCTTGCCGGCCGGGATCTCGAGCGTGATGCCGTCGACGGCGGGCTTCGACTGCCCGGGGTACCGCTTGGTGACCTCGTCGAGCAGGATGCTGCGCCCGGTGACGTCCCCGTCGGGCGCGGTGGTGGTGGCGGAGTCAGTGCTGGACACGGATACCTCTCGAGATGGTCAGGCGGCCGAGGCCGATGAGGAGCAGGTCGAGGACCAGGGCGAGCAGGACGACGCCGACCACCCCGACCACGACGGAGAACAGGGCGTTGGCGCCGCCGAGGCGGGACAGCCCGGAGAAGATGAAGCCGCCGAGCCCGGGGCCGAGCGCGTACGCGGCGATGGCGGCGATGCCCATCACCATCTGCGCGGCCACGCGCACGCCGCTCAGGATGATCGGCCAGGCCATCGGCAGTTCGACCTGCAGCAGGGTGCGGAACCGGCTCATGCCGATGCCGCGCGCCGACTCGACGACTGCAGGCGGGATCTCGGCGAGACCGACGACCGCGTTGCGCAGGATCGGCAGCGCGGCGAAGAAGACGACCGTCACGACCGACGGCAGGACGCCGAACCCGAGCGGGACGATGAGCAGGCCGATGACGGCGAACGACGGCAGGGTCAGGCCGATGGCCGACACCCCGTTCGCGAACGCGGTCAGGCGCGGGCTGCGGTAGACGAGTGTGGCGAGCACCACGGCGATGACCGTGGCGAGGACGACGCACTGGACGACCAGTGAGAAGTGCTGCCACGATGCGAACCAGATCTGGCTCCATCGCTCCACGACGTACTGGAACACGGGTGGGCGCTCCCCTTCCGGTCGGCTGAACTGCCCACAGATCGGGGCACGAGCTCGGCCAAAGCTATGCAACAGCCGGACCGGTTGTACAACGCAACCCCGCCTGTACGACGGTTTCCCTTGCGGTTGCGAGGAGGACAACCCCTGGTCAGCGGCGGTTTACCAGGGCGAGCCTGGGAGAACGGTAACGATCGGTCTGCCTGCTCGGCTATGCGTCGAGGTCACGCAACCCGGCTCGCTCCGCGATGTCGACGAGCTGCTCACGCCACCGGACCCATTCCTCCGGGGACTTGTCGGCCAGGTTGCCGTCGCCGTCACCGGCCAGGCCGTCGAGCATCTCGCGCACGATGTCGGCGTGACCCGCGTGCCGGGCGGTCTCGTACGCCATGTGCACCAGGATCCGGTGCAGGGTGACATCCCGGTGCCCCTCCGGCCACCACGGCACGGTCCCGGAGGCGGTGAGGTCGAGCGCCTCGATCGTGGCGTCGGCGTGGGCGGCACTCCGGTGGTGGAAGGCCACGACGTCGGCCATGGTCTCGTCGAGCGAGGCGTACATGTCCTCGCCGTCCTCCGACTCGAGCCAGGCGGGCTGGTCCGGCAGCGGCCGCCCGAACACCTCGCCGAAGTAGCCGGCCTGCACCCCGGCGACGTGCTTCACCAGCCCGAGGACGTTCGTACCCGTCGGCGTCACCGGCCAGCGAGCCTGCCGCTCCGCGAGCCCGTCGAGCTTGGCCAGCAGGGCCGCGCGGTGCTTCTGCAGGTACCGGTGCAGCGTCCGCTTCACCGCGGCGTCGGCGGCAGCGGCGTCGGCGACCGCGGCCGTCGCGCCGTCGGGGTTCCGCGTGGACCCTTCGTCCGACAGCAGGGCGTTGCCGCTCGCGGCCAGGGTGCTGGTGCTCGCGGGGTGCACCTCGGGGACCGCTTCGACGTCGCTCATGCCCCCGATCGTGCCACCCGGAGCTCCTGCAGGCGCGTCGACTCCTGCACGGCGACCCGTTCGGCCGTCAGCAGCAGCCCGGCGACCTCGGCGCCGGTGCGTGCCGGGGCGTCGTTCCAGCTCGTCAGGTCACGCACGCGCCCCATCCGGATGTCCGGCGCGGGGCACCACAGCACGGGCTCGCCCTCGTCGCGCGCGAGGGCGTGCCACACGACGTCGAGCGCGTGCTGCACCCGGGGCGCGTGGACCGCGTGCGGCCCGCCGGCGGCGGACACGACCGCGCCGACCAGGCAGGCACCGACGAGCGGCCGGCCCTGCACGTCCATCGCGGCGGCACTGGAGGCCTTGCGCTCGCGGCCGTGCTCGTCGAGGTAGGCGAACCAGGCGTGCTGGACCCACCCGCGCTCGACGACGGCGCGGGCGTCGGAGAGCAGGTGGACGAGTTCCCCGAGTTCGCGCACCCGGTCGTCGACCCGTCGCGCGCGGGCCGCGGCGCGGCGGTCGGAAAGACGGTCGAGCAGGCCGCGGAGACCGCGTCGCTCGGGTCGGACGGGGGCGGGGGAGGCGTCGGTGGCGACGTCGTGCTGGACGCGGAGCTCGAGGGTCATGGCGGCCCCTCCGATCGGCTGTGCACGGATGGTGCGGTCACGATAGCCCCGCGGGGACTCAGTCGTCCAGCACCGCGTCGATGCTCCGTCGCGCGACGCTCCGGAAGGCGCGTTCGTCGGCGGTCGCCAGCGCGGACGCGAGCGCGACCACCCACCCGCGTGCCCGCAGCCAGGTGGCTTCCGGGGCCGCGACGCGCACGCGGAACGCGCGCCGCCCCGGCCGGTCGAGCGTCAGCCAGGCGGTGGCCAGGTCGACGGCCGGGTCGCCCGCGGTGACGTCCCCGAAGTCGATCACGGCCGACAGACGGTCGACGCCGTCCGACGAGTCGACGAGCAGGTTGAAGGGGTGCAGGTCGCCGTGCACCCAGACGGGAGGCCCGGCGTGCGCGGGCACGGCGGCTGCGGTCCGCCACAGCGTGACCAGTTCTCCGGCCCGGTGCACGCCGTGGTCGTCGAGTCGCGCCAGCACGGCCTCGCTCCGCGACGCGAGCGGCACGGCACGGAACGGGTTCGCCGGGGCGTCGTCCGGGGCGGGGACGTGCAGGAGTCCGACGAACGCGGCGAGCGCCTCGGCGACGGGGACCCCGGCCGCCCGTTCACCGATCGCCGTGCCGGGCAGCCACGGCACGATGCTCCACGACCACGGGTACCCGAGGGCGGGGCGGCCGGTCCGCACCGGGGCCGGCACCGGGACGACCGATCCGACCCGGGCGGCGATGTCGGGCAACCAGCGCTGTTCGTGCTCGACGAGGCGTGCGGCCAGCTCCCGACGGGGGACCCGGACGGCCAGGTCGTCGCCCAGGCGCAGCACCACGTTGTCCCAGCCGTTCGCGACGACCTGGAGCTGGAGCCCGGCCAGGTCGGGGTGCTGGTCGCGCAGCAGGGCCCGGACGAGCGGGACGTCGACGTCGACCTCGGCAGCGGGTGTGGGCACGGCGTCAGGCTAGTGGGCCGCCGGACACACGCCCGCGAACTGGGGCCGGTGGCGCGACACCCTTCTCGCTAGTCTCAGAGGCGAGGTGACGTGGGTGTTTCCCTGGGGGGACCCGCGTCACTCCGGAGCGATGAGCGCGACGAGCCGCGGGATCTCCGGACGCAGCCGTTCGGTGACGAACGCGTCCAGCAGGACCGTCCAGAGTTCCCGCAGGCCCGCGAACAGGTCGGCCCGGCGGGTCATCACGTCCGAGACGGTCTGCACGCCGGTGTAGGCGCGGACGACGACCCGGCCGACCAGGTCCGGGTCCCACCGCTGGTCGAGCTCGCCCACCTCGACGGCCTGCCGTGCGAACCCGGCGACCACCGTGGTCCAGTCGGTGTACGGGTCCTGCCGCGCGACGTCGCTCGCGGCCACGTCGGTCGACAGCCGCACCCCGGCGCTCACGACGACCTCGGACGTCATCTGGACCGCGAGCCCCTGGCACAGCCACATGATCGACTCGAGCGGGGTGGTGCCCCGGGCCACCGCGGCCTCGCCGTACCGACGGGAGATCGCGTGCTGCTCGGCGACGACGGCCCCGGCCATGTCGGCCTTCGACGTGAAGTGGAAGTACAGCGCACCCTTGGTCATCCCGATGCGTTCGGCGATGCCGTCCATCGAGGCACCGACGTACCCGCGTTCGTCGAACTCCGCGGCCGCGCCCTCGATGATCGCCGTGCGGGTCGCGAGCGACCGCTGTTGCCGGGTCGGTCGGTCCTGCGCCATGGGGTCCGATCGTAGTCAGCGCACACTGCCGCCGGGGTCCACTGGCCGCATTCGGCAGGCGTTCGGCCGGGTGCCCTACGGTCGGTCGCCATGGACGGATGGCGGAACCCTGCGCGCTGGGCACGGACGGGACGGTGGCTGCTGCTGCCGATCGCGGTGCTGGACTGGGTCGCGCTCGCGCCGCAGACCATCGTGGTGCTCGCGTTCCTGCTCGCCGTCGTCGGGCTCGCCGGCATGGGTGCGGCCCTCGTGGTGCACATGCTCCGCCGGTCCCGTGGGGCGATGGCCGGCCTCGGGGTCGTCCTGCTGCTCGGTGGCCTCGTCGTGTTCGGCCTCGATCCGTTCCCGGGTTCGTTCCCGCTCATCGAGTCGTGGTGGCCGGAGTCGATCACGCAGCCGCAGCACGTCGGCAGCGCGTACTGGCAGCTCGCCGGCCTGGGCATCGAGCTCGCCGGGTTCGCCCTGCTCGCGACGCTGCTCGTGGTCGCGCTGACCGGAACCCCGCGGCCGCGGCCGGACCGCTTCCGCTCCTGACCCACCCCGGGCAGCACGCCACGCCTGGGCGGCGGATCCCGCTCAGTGCCGTGTGAGCACCACCAGCGTGACGTCGACCGCGGCGTCCGTGGAAATCGCCGTGCGCACCCGTTCGACCGCCGTGGCGCCGTCCGGAGCCGAGCGCACCAGTGCGGCGAGGTCGTCCAGGTGCCGGAGCCCGTCCAGCGTCAGGACGCCCTGGGTGCAGATCGCCAGCCGGTCTCCGGGTTCCAGGTCGAGCGCCCCGGGCGACCGCGGGATCGACTCCGGCTGCAGCCCGAGCGGCAGGTCGAGCGGGTGCAGGACGCGGGCCGGACCGTCGGCGGGGACGAGCACCGCCAGGCCGTGGCCGGCGTCGCCGAAGTCGACGTGACCCGACGTCGGGTCGAGCCGCAGGTGGAAGAGCGAGCCGACGGCGGCCGCAGCCGACAGGTCGGCGGTGACCTGCGCCTCCAGGCCGACGATCGCGTCCGACATGGCCGAACCGGTCCGTGCCGCCACGGCACCGCGGACCGCCGCGGCGAGCAGGCCCGACGCCGGGCCGGCGGCGCTCACCCGGCCGACGGTGACGTGCAGGGCACCGTCCGGTGCGATGCGCCAGTCGGCGACGTCACCCCCGCCGTCGTCGTGCTGGGCCACCAGGACGTCGAGGTCCCACCCCGGCACCGCGACCGGGTCCGGCACCAGGCCGTCGAGCACCCGACGGACCCGTCCGCGGTCGATGGCGACGCCGAGCTCGCGCTCCGCCCACCGGGCCAGGTCACCCAGCAGGGCGACGTCGTCCGGCGAGAACGTGCGCGGCACCGCGTCCATCAGGCACAGCGTGCCCACGCGGGTGCCGTCGACCATGGTCAACGGTGCGCCCGCGTAGAACCGGATGCCGTGCTCCGCCACCGCCGCCGTGTGCGCGAACCGGGCGTCGAGCGACGCGTCCGGGATCACCATCGGTTCGCGGGTGAGCACGGTCGACGCGCAGAACTGCTCGCTGGCGGGGACACTCGATCCCTGGTGCCAGCCGAAGGTCGACTGCGTGGTGACGAGGTCGTGGTGGACGAGGTTGAGGAAGGTCAACGGGACGTCGAACGCCTCGTGGGCCATGCGGGTGATGCGGTCGAAGCGCTCCTCGGGTCCTGATCCCAAGATGGCGAGCGCCTCGATCACCGCGGTGCGCCTGTGCGCACCGTCGAGATGGTTGGTCACCCGACCTGTCTACCCCCATCGTCCGACAGGAACCAGTCCCGCGGGTGGGGGTCGGCGGTCAGTTCGCGGCGCTCGGACACCGGGGCGGCCCACCCGGCGGCGTTCGACAGCACGCGCTGGATGTCCGGGTGGTGGTACACGGGGTACTCCTGGTCGCCCGGCGAGAAGTAGAAGACCTTGCCGAGCCCCCGGCGGTACGCGACGCCGGAGCGGAAGACCTCGCCGCCCGCGAAGGTCGACAGGAACACCTCTTCGTCGGGGCGCGGGATGTCGAAGTACTCGCCGTACATCTCCTGCCGGTCGATGACGATCGGGTGCGGGACCCCGGCGGCGATCGGGTGCTCGGGCGCGACGGTCCAGACGAGTTCGCGCTCGCCGTCGTTCCGCCACTTCAGCGAGCAGGTCGTGCCCATCAGGCGCTTGAACGGCTTGGAGTAGTGGCCGGAGTGCAGCACCACCAGGCCCATGCCGGCGTGCACGGCGTCGACGACCAGGTCGACGACGGCGTCGCTCACCTCGTCGTGGGCGGCGTGCCCCCACCAGAACAGCACGTCCGTGGTGGCCAGCCGTTCGGCGGTGATGCCGTGGTCGGGTTCCTGCAGGGTGGCGGTGGAGACGTCGGCCCCGGGCTGCAGCTGCCGGAGCGCCTCGGCGATCACGGTGTGCATGCCGTCGGGGTAGTGCCCGATGACCGTCGCGTCACCGCGGGTCTCGTGCACGTTCTCGTTCCAGACGACGATGTTCAGGGGACGGTTCTCGGTCGACGGCGACATGCAGGCAACGCTACCCGTGCTCGGTTCGCGCATCCACTGGCGTTTTCTGATCGTTTGCCCTACCTTCAGATCACATTCGCGCAGGACGGCAGCGCCAGGGGGCGCCGATCACCGTCCGCGCCGAGGACAGGGGCTCGTCCGATGCAGCACCGCACCATCACCACCGTCGCACTCGCGGCGGCACTCACACTCGCCGTACCGACCACCGCGTGGGCGTCGTCGCCCATCGGCCACCACCCGACACGGACCGCGACCACCTCGACCGTGACCTACTCGGCGAGCGACGCGGTCATCCCGAACCCCTCGCGCGGGTTCGACCACACCACCGAGACGCACTACCGCGCCGACGGCACCGGGTACACGCCGCTCGACGCCGCGACGCTCCGCGGCTACCGCGCCGAGGGGGTCACCCAGGTCGTCCGGGTGTTCTACATGGAGGCGTTCGTCCAGCAGCGGCAACTCAGCCCGGCCTGGCTGCGGCTCGTGCAGCGCGACTACGACACCGCACGTGCGGCCGGGGTGGGCGTGATCACCCGGTTCGCGTACGTGCAGGGCGGCGCGTACCCGTACTCGGCGCCCTACGGCGACGCCGACCTGCCGACCGTGCTCGCGCACATCCAGCAGCTCACCCCGACGCTCCGTCGGAACGCCGACGTCATCCCGACCCTGCAGCAGGGGTTCATCGGGCTCTGGGGCGAGGGCTACTACACCGACCACTTCGCCAGCGACCCGGCGAACCCGGGCGTGCTGACCGAGGCCGACAAGGACGCCCGACGGCAGGTCCTGCAGGCCGAACTCGCGGCCCTGCCGTCCAGCCGCTCGGTCCAGGTCCGCACGATGCAGATGAAGCAGGACGCACTCCGCACACCGTCCGGCACGGCCGGGGCACTCACCCCGGCGCAGGCCCACGACGGGTCGGCAGCGTCGCGGATCGGGCACCACAACGACTGCTTCCTCGCCTCGCCGGACGACTTCGGCACGTTCCTGAGCGACCCGCTCTCACTCGACCAGGACTACCTGGCCGCCGAGTCGCGGTACGTCCCCGTGGGTGGCGAGACCTGCGCCGTGAACGCGCCGCGGTCCGAGTACCCGTCCGCCTCGGCCGAGATGGCGAAGTACCACTACAGCTACCTCAACCTCGACTACAACAAGGACGTCCTGGCGACCTGGGGCGCAGACGGCATGACCGACGCCGCGAAGAAGCTCGGCTACCGCTTCACGATGACCTCGAGCACCGTCACCACCGGTCGCACGCCGTCGGTCGCGGTGTCGGTGCGGAACGACGGCTGGGCGGCGCCGTACAACAGCCGCCCGGTGCAGCTCGTCCTGACCGACGGGCACCGCCGGGTCACCGTGCCGGTGCGTGCCGACGCGTCGTCGTGGCAGCCGGGACGGACCGTGACCGTCCGGGCATCGCTCGCACACCTGCCGAAGGGCCGCTGGGACGTCGCCCTCGCGCTGCCGGCGCCCGAGCGCTCCGTGGCGTCGAACCCGGCCTTCGCGATCCAGACCGCGAACACCGGCACGTGGGACGCGGGCGCCGGCGTGAACCGCCTGGGCCAGACGGTGGTCGTGCGGCGCTGACCCGACAAGCAGAGGGCGCCCCGGGTCGATCGGCCCGGGGCGCCCTGCTGTCTGTCAACCGGGTCCGCCACCATGGAGGCCATGACTCCGCGCTCCCTGTTCCGCGCCGCCGCGGTCGCCGAACTCGTGACCTGGACCCTGCTCATCCTCGGGATGGTGCTCAAGTACGGCTTGGACGCCGGCGACTGGGGTGTCCGCATCGGCGGTGGGGTGCACGGCTTCGTGTTCCTGGCGTACCTGGTGGTCACGACGGTCGTGGCGGTGAACCAGCGGTGGTCGTTCGGGGCGCTCGTGCTCGGCTGGGCCAGTGCCGTCGTGCCGTACGCCACGGTGCCGTTCGAGGTCGCGGTCGCCCGCCGCGGCATGCTCGAGGGCTCCTGGCGCCGCTCGCCGGACGCCCACTCGGGGTTCTGGGACCGTCTGCTGTTCTTCGTGGTGCGTCGGCCCGCCGTGGCCGCCGGCATCGGGGTCGTGGCCGTCGCCCTGGTCTTCACCGGGCTGCTGGCCGCCGGCCCGCCCGTGCCGTCCCGCGACTGACGCCCCGCGCGTCCCCTGTCACTTCGTGAGCAGGAATGGTCGGGTTCGCGGTGCGGACGCGACCCTTGCTGCTCACGAAGCGCGGCCGTGGTCGCGACCACGGACGGACGGGAGGCCCGGTGCCAGCTGGCACCGGGCCTCCTGTCCGTGGGCCGGTCGCTGCTAGAGCGCTGCCAGCGCCGCGTTCAACGTGGCGGACGGACGCATGACCGCGCTCGTCTTGGCGTCGTCGGGGCGGTAGTAGCCGCCGATGTCGGCCGGGTGGCCCTGCACCGAGACGAGCTCGTCGACGATCGTGTGCTCCTGCTCACCGAGCTTCGCCGCGAGGTCCGCGAACGACGCCGCGAGCTCGGTGTCCTGGGTCTGCGCCGCGAGCTCTTCGGCCCAGTACTTCGCCAGGTAGAAGTGGCTGCCGCGGTTGTCGATCGAGCCGAGCTTCCGACCGGGGGACTTGTCCTGCTCGAGGAACGTCCCGGTGGCACGGTCGAGGGTCTCGCCCAGGATCTTCGCCCGCTCGTTGCCCGTCACACCGGCGAGGTGCTCGAGGCTGACCGCCAGCGCGAGGAACTCGCCCAGGCTGTCCCAGCGCAGGTAGTTCTGCTGCACGAGCTGCTGCACGTGCTTCGGCGCGGAACCACCGGCACCGGTCTCGAACAGGCCGCCACCGCCCAGCAGCGGGACGACGGAGAGCATCTTCGCCGAGGTGCCGAGCTCCATGATCGGGAACAGGTCCGTCAGGTAGTCGCGCAGGACGTTGCCGGTGACCGAGATGGTGTCCTCGCCGCGGCGGATGCGCTCGAGCGAGAAGCGCATGGCGTCCTCGGGCGCGAGGATCTCGATCTGCAGGCCGTCGGTGTCGTGCTCGCCGAGGTACTCGCGGACGAGCCCGATGAGGTGCGCGTCGTGCGCGCGGGTCTCGTCGAGCCAGAACACGGCGGGCGTGGCGGAGGCACGGGCGCGGGTGACGGCGAGCTTCACCCAGTCGCGGATGGCGACGTCCTTGGTCTGGCAGGCGCGCCAGATGTCACCGGGCTCGACGTCGTGCTCGATGACGACGTCGCCCGAGGCGGTCGTGACGCGGACCACACCGGCGCCGGGGAGCTCGAAGGTCTTGTCGTGCGAGCCGTACTCCTCGGCCTTCTGCGCCATCAGGCCGACGTTGGGCACGGAACCCATCGTCGACGGGTCGAAGGCGCCGTGGGCGCGGCAGTCGTCGAGCACGGCCTGGTAGATGCCGGCGTAGCTCGAGTCGGGGATGACGGCGAGGGTGTCGTGCTCGTCGCCGTCCGGGCCCCACATGTGCCCCGAGGTGCGGATCATCGCGGGCATCGACGCGTCGACGATGACGTCGCTCGGCACGTGCAGGTTCGTGATGCCCTTGTCCGAGTCGACCATGGCGAGCTCGGGGCCGTCGGCGATGCCCTGCTTGAAGGCACGCTCGATCTCGGCGCCGTTCGGCAGCGCAGCGAGGCCGGCGAGGATCGAGCCGAGGCCGTCGTTCGGGGTCAGGCCCGCGGCAGCGAGGTCGGCGCCGTAGCGCTCGAACACCGACGGGAAGAACGCCTTGATGACGTGCCCGAAGATGATCGGGTCGGAGATCTTCATCATCGTGGCCTTGAGGTGCACGGAGAACAGGACGTCCTCGGCCGCGGCGCGCGCGATCTGCTCGCGCAGGAACGCCTCGAGTGCGGCCACGTGCAGCACGGTGCCGTCGACGACCTCGCCCTGCAGGACGGGGATCGACTGCTTGAGGACCTGCTCGCTGCCGTCCTCGGCCACGAAGGTGATCGTCAGGACGTCGTCGGCGGGGGCGATCCAGGACTTCTCGTTCGAGCGGAAGTCGTCGACGCCCATGGTGCTGACGTTCGTCTTCGAGTCACGCGACCAGGCGCCCATGCGGTGCGGGTGCTTGCGGGCGTAGTTCTTGACCGACAGGGGTGCGCGGCGGTCGGAGTTGCCCTCGCGCAGCACCGGGTTGACGGCGCTGCCCTGCACACGGCCGTAGCGGGCGCGGACGTCGCGCTGCTCGTCGGTCGTGGCCTCGTCCGGGTAGTCGGGCAGATCGTAGCCCTGCGCCTGCAGTTCCTTGATCGCGACCTTGAGCTGGGGGATCGATGCCGAGATGTTCGGCAGCTTGATGATGTTCGCCTCGGGGGTCTTCGCCAGGTCGCCGAGCTCGGCGAGGGCGTCGTCCAGGCGCTGCTCGTCGGTGAGCCGCTCCGGGAACTGGGCGATGATCCGGCCGGCGAGCGAGATGTCGCGGGTCTCGACGTCGACACCCGCGGTGCCGGCGAAGGCCTGGATGACCGGGAGGAAGGAGTGGGTGGCGAGGAACGGCGCCTCGTCCGTGAGGGTGTAGATGATCTTGGCCATGCTGGCGGGTACTCCCTTGTTCGACCGTCGGTACGTCCACGGTACTCGTGGCGCAGGATGTCTCGACATCAAGATACATGGCCCCCGCTTCCGCGCGGCGGATGCTCGGCCGACACCCTGGAGGCGCACTGTCGACACATAGGAACGGTGCGTGGACTGGTCTTCCGCAGCACCAGAGCGAGGGAGAGCGCGCATGACCACCACACGGCAGACCCCGGACGACTTCGGCTGGAGCGCGGAGGACCTGCGGTCCGCCTACGCCTCGGACGGCAGCGGCCCCTACCGGTACGCGCCGGACGGCTCCGGCCCGTTCTCGTACGACCCCGACGGCTCCGGTCCCTGGCTCGTCGGCCCCGAACCCCGACGGAGCACGAAGCGGTTCGCACCGCGTCAGCGTGGCAGCCGGCCGCGGTTGCGGCGGATCGGGACGGCCTGCACCGCCGGAGCGCTGGCGCTCGTGCTCGCCGTCGGCAGCGTCTCGGTGGTCGCGCACGCCGCTCCTCCACACCCGTCGGTGCAGGCGAGCGCCGTGCATGGCTCCGGACCCGACGGAGCCTGATCCGCCCGGTGGTGCCACCCTGGACCCGTGACCGAACTCCTCGTCGTGGGTGTCATCGCCCTGATCGCCATCGCGGGCGCCGCCGTGCTCGGCCCCCGCATCGGGATCGCGGCACCGCTCGTGCTCGTCGTCGTCGGGATCGTCGCGAGTCTGCTGCCGTTCATCCCCCACACGGAGATCGAACCGGAGTGGATCCTCGCCGGGGTCCTGCCGCCCCTGTTGTACTCGTCGGCGGTGTCGATGCCGTCGATGAACTTCCGGCGCGAGTTCGGCGCGATCAGCGGCCTGTCGGTCCTGCTCGTCGTCGCGTCGAGCCTGGTGCTCGGGCTGTTCTTCGCCTGGGTGATCCCGGGCCTCGGTTTCTGGTGGGGCATCGCCCTCGGCGCGATCGTCAGCCCGACCGACGCCGTCGCCACCTCGATCGTCAAGCAGACCTCGGTGTCACGCCGGGCGATCTCGATCCTCGACGGTGAATCGCTGCTCAACGACGCCACCGCGCTCGTGCTCCTGCGCACCGCCATCGTCGCCGCCGCCGCGTCGTTCTCGTTCTGGGGCGCTCTCGGCGACTTCGCGGGCGCCGTGGCCATCGCTGTCGTCATCGGGTGGTTCGTCGGCTGGCTGAACGTCTTCGTCCGCGCGCGCGTGCCGGGTGCCGCGGTGAACACAGCGCTGTCCTTCGCGGTGCCGTTCGTCGCGGCGGTCCCCACCGAGCACCTCGGCGGGTCCGGACTCGTTGCCGCCGTCGTCGCGGGCCTGTTCACCGGGATCGTCGGGCCGCGCAAGCTCCCTCCGGGGCACCGGCTGTCGGACGCTCAGAACTGGCAGACCATCGAACTCGTGCTCGAGGGCGCGGTGTTCCTGACGATGGGACTCGAACTCGCGACCATCCTCGGCGACGTGCAGGACGAGCACACGGGTGTCGGACCGGCACTCCTCATCGCCGTGGGTGCCCTCGTGCTCACCGTGCTCGTGCGGGCCGCGTACGTCGTCCCGCTGCTGCTCGCCCTGTCGGCGAGCGCCAAGCGCGGCAAGCGGATGCAGGGGCGCTTCGCCGAGATGCACGCCGGTGACCGCGACGCGATGAGCGAGGTGATCCGCGAGCACCGACCGGGCAACCGCGCCCCCTCGGAACGAGAGCTCGACCGGTTCACGACTCGCGTCCGCCGCACCTTGGCGGACATCGCGTACTACACGAAGGCACCGCTGGGCTGGCGCGAGGGCACCGCCGTGGTCTGGGCGGGGATGCGTGGGGCCGTGACCGTCGCAGCTGCGCAGACCCTGCCGGAGGGCACCCCGCAGCGTTCTCTCCTGGTGTTCGTCGCCTTCGCGGTCGCACTGCTGTCCCTGGTGGTCCAGGGCGGCACGATCGGTCCCCTGCTCCGACGCATCGCCGCCTCCGCGCCGGACACTGCCGCAAAGGACACCGAGGAACGACAGCGTCTGCTCGAGCTCATGCGCAGCGCGGCCGAAGAGGTACCGCGCACCGGTGAACAGCCCCCGGGCTCGCGCGAAGAACTCGAGGCGGCGGACCCAGCCGAGCTCCGCGCCTGGATGGGGCGTGAGAAGGCGCGGCGTCTCGCGGTCCTCCAGGCGCAGCGCTCGGCGATCCTCGACGCCCGCGACGACGGCACGTTCGACGCCGAGGTGCTCGAGTCGATGCTGCAGAACCTGGACGCCGAGCAGATCGCCCTCGAACTGCGGGGCGCGCCGACCCGGTGACCTGCTCCGCGTCCGCTCAGTCGCCGATCGAGACGCGGAACACCCGGACGCCGGCGGCACGGAGCCCGGCGAGACCGAGCCGCATGCGCAGGGGCCGGAAGGGCCGACGGAACCCGGACGACGCCGACGCGGCATCGATCTGGTGCAGGACCTCGGACGTCAGGGTGCGCTCGAGCTTCGGCGCGAGCCGGGTCACCCCGGACACCGTGACGACGATGCGGACGGCGTGCGGCGCGAGCATCGGCGCGATGAGTTCGGCCGCCGCCTGCGCCCGGTGGAACGCGGGGTCGTCACCGGGGCGGCGGATGGCGATGACGGCCAGCGCCGCGTCCCAGGTCTCGTCGGGGTCCGGCAGGTCGTCGACCCCGATGACCCGCATCCGCGCGGCGTCGATCCCGGCGCGCACGGCCGCGGCCCGGAGCACGGGCAGGAGTTCCTGGGTACCGGCCAGCACGACGTCGGCCGACGCCAGGTCGACCGTTCCGTACCGCTCACGCGGCGATCGGGCCATGGTGCGGGTCCTTCCGTCGCTTTCCCCCGACCGTACCGATGCGGAGGGCCCGGGGGACGCTTCCGCCCGTGGTGGTCAGGCGCCTCCCAGCGCGCTCGGTAACGAAAAGATCACGGAAGGGCCTGTACAAAGCGACAGAGTCGTGCAGAATGGTGGGCGGCCATGACGACTGCACCCGAACCAGACCAGCACCCGGAGACCCCGGTGGTGCACCTGTCCCGACGCGCCGCCCTCGAGGCCGAGCGCGCAGCAGCCCGCGGACCACAGCGTCGCAGCAAGACGGCCCCGGCCGCGAAGGCCGCCAAGCCCGAGAAGCCGGCCAAGGCCGCGAAGGTCGCCAAGCCGGCCAAGGTCGCGAAGCCGGCCAAGGCACCGAAGGCCGCGAAGGTCGCCAAGCCGGCGAAGTCCGTCGTGCTCGCGACCAAGTCCTCGGCCACCGAGCCGGCCGGCCGCCGCTCCGCCGCCGCACGCGCCACCACCGAGCACGTCGACGACCGCATCCAGCGCGTCGTCCGCCGCCCCGCGCCCAGGGTGACCCGCGTCGCCAGCGCGCCCCGGGCCTCCCGGTCGGCCCGTGCCGGACGCATCACCCTCACCAGCGCCGCCGCAGCCATCGCGATGTTCGCCGCCTCGGCGATGCCCGCACACGCGAGCGCCGGCACCTCGATGGCCACCTCGACCATCGCGCCCATCGTGCGCACCCAGGACTACGCCGTGACCCAGGCGGTCACGTCCGCCGGGTTCGACCGTGACGGGTTCACCGTCGGCGGTGGCTCGACCGTCACCACGACGACGGCTGGTTCCGCCGACACCGCGGCGATCGCCGGAGGCGCCGTGTCGTTCGGCGGCGCGGTCCGCTCGCCGTTCCCCGGCCCCGTGCAGATGAGCTCCGGCTTCGGGTACCGCTCGGCACCGTGCGGCGCGTGCTCGTCGCTGCACCAGGGCCTCGACTTCACCCCGGGCATGGGCACGCCGATCGGCGCCGTCGCCGCGGGCAAGGTCCGGGTCTCGGGCACCTACTTCTCGTACGGCAACGCGGTCATCATCGACCACGTGGTCGACGGCCGACAGGTCTCCACGCTCTACGGCCACATGATCCCCGGCTCTTCGCCGCTCAAGGTCGGCGACACCGTCGCTGCCGGGCAGTTCATCGGGCTCGTCGGGTCCTCCGGCGTCTCGACCGGTGCGCACCTGCACCTCGAGGTCCTGATGGACGGCGTCACCCCGATCGACCCGGAGGCGTGGCTCGAAGCCCGCATCGGTCGCTCGCTCACCCTGTAGCGACCGCTCCCGTCACGACGCGGGATCCACAGCCGCTGTCGAGCGGCAGCACGGTGATGTCCCAGTCGGCCTGTGCAGACTCACAGACATGGACGATCCCCACAGACCGCCCGCCCGTCGTCGATCCGAGGCGGCTGCCCACTGATGGGCGCCGACACCTGGATCGCCTTCGGGCTCGTCATCCTCTTCGTGCTCGTCGGCGGGGTCTTCGCGGCCGCCGAGATCGCGCTCGTCTCCCTCCGCGAATCCCAGCTGCAGCAGCTCGAACGCCGCGGCCCCCGGGGGATGCGGGTCGCCGAGCTCGGCCGTGACCCGAACCGGTTCCTGTCCGCCGTGCAGATCGGCGTGACCGTCGCCGGGTTCTTCTCCGCCGCGTACGGTGCGTCCTCGATCGCACCCGACGTCGCGCCGCTGTTCCAGGGACTCGGCCTCGAGCAGGGCACGGCCGAAGCCGTCGCGCTCGTGCTGATGACCCTCGTGATCGCGTACCTGTCGCTCGTGTTCGGCGAGCTCGTGCCGAAGCGTCTGGCCCTGCAGCGTGCCGAGGGCTTCTCGATGGCCGTCGCCCCGACCCTGGAGCGCTTCGCGGTGCTGATGCGGCCGGTGATCTGGCTGCTCTCGAAGTCCACCGACACCGTCGTGCGACTGCTCGGTGGCGACCCGGACGCCCGCAGCGAGTCGATGAGCACCGAGGAGCTCCGCGGCCTGGTCGACGAGCACACCGGCGTCGACGAGCAGGGACGCCGGATCGCCCGCAGCGCCCTGGACGCCGGTGACCGCATCCTGCGCGAGTCGATGCGCCCCTGGTACGACGTGTCGACACTGGACGCCGGCCTCTCCGTCGCCGAGGCCACCGACCAGGCCATCGCTGCCGGGCACACCCGGTACCTCGTGACCTCCGGCGGGCGTGACGAGGTCCAGGGCTTCGTGCACCTCCGTGACCTGCTGCGTCCGGTCAACCCCTCGGCCCCGGTCGCCACGCTCGTCCGGCCGGTGCTCGCCCTGCCCGAGACGAAGTCGCTGTCGAGTGCGATCGCGGACATGCGCACCGACGGCCACCAGATCGCCCTGGTGGTCGACGAGTACGGCGGCAGCGCCGGCATGGTCACGCTCGAGGCGCTGCTCGAGGACCTCGTCGGCCGCATCCGCGACGAGTGGGACTCCACCGAGTACGACGAGTCGATGCTGGCGCACGACGGGGTCGACGGGGCCACGGTGCTCGAGGACCTGGCCGCGGACGGCGGTCCCGTCCTTCCGGACGGCGACTACGAGACCGTGGGTGGGCTCGTGCAGGTGCAGCTGGACCGCGTGCCCGAGGTCGGTGACGTGGTCCTGGCCGGCGGGCACCGCCTCGAGGTCACCGCCATGGACGGTCACCGTGTCGCGCGGGTGCGGATCGGGGCCGACGCCGCGTCCTGACCGCGGCCCCACAGCGGTCGGGAGGCCCGTGGCGCAGGCGGTCGCAACACCCCGCGGGACGCCGGCGAGCGGTCACAGGCCGTCGCCTGCGGCGCCACCAGCCGACAGGTCGCGACCACCCGGCGGGCGGCACGCGACGTGTCGCGACCGGTCGGGCACGGCCGGTCACGCAACGGAACGCGACCAGACGGCGTACGGGAGGCGCGTGGCGGGGCCGCCCCGCGCCTCCCGTCCGCTCCGGGCGGTCGCAACACCCCGCGGGACGCCGACGAGCGGTCACAGGCCGTCGCCTGCGGCGCCACCAGCCGACAGGTCGCGACCACCCGGCGGGCGGCACGCGACGTGTCGTGACCAGTCAGCGACGGCCGGCGGCCGCGCCGCGGCCCTCCCGCCTGCCGGACGCACGGCCCGGGCACGTACGCTCGTCGCATGGGTATCGACGTGCGCAACGAGATCCGCGACTTCCTGTCCTCCAGGCGGGCGCGGCTCACCCCCGAGCAGGTCGGCATGCCGTCGTTCGGCGGCGGGGTCCGACGCGTGCCCGGGCTGCGTCGGCACGAGGTCGCCATGCTCGCCGGCGTCAGCGTCGACTACTACACGCGACTCGAGCGCGGTTCGCTCAAGGGCGTCTCGGACAGCGTGCTCGAGGGCCTGGCGAGCGCCCTGCAACTCGACGAGGACGAGCGCGCGCACCTGTGGGACCTCACGCGCCTGGCGAACTCCGGCGCGAAGGTCATGCACCGGAACGTCCCGACCCGCGTGCGCCCCGGCGTGCAGCGGCTGCTCGACGCCATCACCGGCGCACCGGCCTGGGTGCGGAACGAGCGCGGGGACGTCGTCGCGACGAACGAGCTCGGCCGCGCGCTCTACGCACCGCTCTTCGCCGGCCCCGGACGCCCGGTGAACACCGCACGCTTCACGTTCCTCGACCCGGCCGCCCGCGACTTCTTCCCGGACTGGGCGCAGACCGCGAAGGACGCCGTGGCCGTGCTCCGGACCGCCGCGGTGTCGAACCCCTGCGAGCCGGGGCTCATCACGCTCGTCGGTGAGCTCTCCACCCGGAGCGAGGAGTTCCGCGGCTGGTGGGCCGCCCACGACGTCCGGATGCAGCGCACCGGCAAGAAGCGCATCGACCACCCGATCGTGGGGGAGCTGCGGCTGTCCTACGAGGCGCTCGACCTGGTCGCCGACCCCGGCCTGACGCTGTTCTCGTACTCGGCCGAACCGGGCAGCGAGTCCGAGCGGTCGCTCGCGCTGCTCGGCAGCTGGGCCGCGACGGAGCGGGCTGAGCAGTACGCGGCCCTGCGCGAGTCGGAGTCCGAGTCCGAGTCGGTCGACTGACCCGGCGCCCGCGGGTTCGTAGGGTGGGGACGTGACGAGGACCACGGACGGCTCAGCAGGGGATGCGGACCGCCGGCAGCACCGCCGGCCCGAACCCGCGTTCGCCCGTGCGGTCGCGAAGGCCCTCGGCGACGCCCGGACCGTGCTCGACGTCGGTGCCGGTGCCGGTGCCGCCGGGTCCTACGCGCCGACCGATCGCGACGTGACCGCCGTGGAGCCCGCCGGAGACCTGCCCTTCGCCGACGACACCTTCGACGCCGCGATGACGACCTTCTCGATGCACGAGTGGCATGACCTCGAACGCGGGCTCGCCGAGGTGCGTCGGGTGACCCGGGGCCCCGTCGTGGTCCTGACGTTCGACCCCGACCGCATCGAGCGCTCCTGGCTCGCCGACTACGCGCCCGAGGTGCTGTCGGCCGACGCCCGTCGCCATCCGGCACTGCCGCGGATCGCCGACGCACTGGGCGACGACACCGTGACGAGCACCCCGTTGCCGATCCCGTTCACGTGCGTCGACGGGTTCGCCGAGGCGTACTACGCCCGCCCCGAGCGACTGCTCGACCCCGGCGTGCGCCAGGCGGACCCGACATGGGGCCTGGTCGACGAGTTCACCGTCCGGCGGTCGGTGGCAGCGCTCCGGACCGCGCTGGAGTCGGGGGAGTGGGACCGGCGGCACGGGTCGTTGCGGATCTGCCCGACGTACGAGGGCTCGGTCGTCCTGGTCACGGCGACGCCGAACCGGCCGCGGACGGACCGGGCCGGGCTTGACACCCGGTCGTAGGCTGGTCGGGTGAGCTTCCAGGAGGTGGTCGGCGCCCGTATCGCCGGCATCAGGGCGTGAGGCCCTCGGTCGTGCCCTCGGGTGCGGCCGCCCTCGTCGAACCCTGACCTCCTCCGCCCGGTGCGGTGTGCGTCCGCACGCCCCGGGCCCGCACGAAAGCGATCACCCATGCTCCCCATCGTGGAGAAGACCCTCCGCACGTCCTTCGTCAACGCCTCGCGCAAGGAGGTGTCCGACCTCACGCTGCCCGCCGAGTTCGAGACGCTCGACTGGGACGCGCTCGACTACCTCGGCTGGCGCGACCCGAAGATCGGGCGGCGTGCGTACGCCGTCGTGCCGAGCCTGGACGGCGACCTGGTCGGCATCCTGTTCCGGCAGGCCGAGGCGTCGCCCCGCTCCCGTGCCCAGTGCTCGTGGTGCCAGGACGTCAAGCTGCCGAACGACGTCGCGTTCTACAGCGCGAAACGGTCCGGGCCGGCCGGACGGAACGGCAACACCGTCGGCACCCTGGTGTGCCAGGACTTCCAGTGCTCGCGGAACGTCCGGAAGCTGCCGCCGCCCGCCTACGAGGGCTACGACGTCGAGGCAGCGCGCCTCCGGCGCATCGAGGACCTGCAGGTCCGGGCCGCGTCCTTCGCCGCCGAGGTCTGAGACGCCGGCGTCCTCGGAGGACGCCGCCGAGTCAGCGAAACGCCGCCGGATTCGGAGGCGTCTCGCGCTGACGCCGGCGTCTCGCGTCCGCAAACGCGACTGACGACGGACTGGAGGCCCGTGACGGATCCGCCACGGGCCTCCAGGCCGTCATCCGGTCGCGTCTACCGACCGATGGTCGACATGTCGGGGTAGCGGTCACCGGTCGGGACCGGCAGCGCCGACAGGCGCGACAGCTGGTCCGCCGTGAGGGTCAGGTCGGCTGCGCCGACGTTCTCCTCGAGGCGGGAGACCCGCTTCGTGCCGGGGATCGGGACGATGTCGTCGCCCTGGGCCAGCAGCCAGGCGAGCGACACCTGCGCCGGGGTGGCGCCGGCCTCGGTGGCGATCTCCTTGACCGCGTCGACGATGCGCATGTTCTGCTCGAACGCCTCTTCCTGGAAGCGCGGGTTCGCCAGGCGGAAGTCGTCGGAGTCCAGGTCGGACGGCTTCGTGATGGCACCCGTCAGGAACCCGCGGCCGAGCGGCGAGTACGGCACCAGGCCGATGCCGAGCTCGCGCAGGGTGTCGAGCACGTCGCCCTCGGGATCCCGCGTCCACAGCGAGTACTCGCTCTGCAGCGCGGTGATCGGGTGGACGGCGTGGGCCTTGCGGATGGTCTCGGCACCGGCCTCGGACAGTCCGATGTGCCGGATCTTGCCCTCCTGCACGAAGCCGGCGAGCTGCCCGATGACGTCCTCGATCGGGACGGCCGGGTCGACGCGGTGCTGGTAGTAGAGGTCGATGTGGTCCGTGCCCAGGCGACGGAGTGAACCCTCGAGGGCCTCGCGCACGGACTCGGGCTTGCTGGAGATCCCGCGCTGCTGCGTCGGCGTCTCCTCACCGGCCTCGTGGTGGTACAGGCCGAACTTGGTCGCGATGACGACGTCGTCGCGACGGCCCTCGAGCGCACGGCGCAGGAGTTCCTCGTTCGTGTAGGGGCCGTACGCCTCGGCGGTGTCGAACAGGGTGACGCCGAGGTCGATCGCGCGGTGGATGGTGCGGATCGACTCGTCGTCGTCGGTGCCGGCGCCCGTGTAGAAGGCGCTCATGCCCATGGTTCCGAGGCCGATCGGGCCGACCTCGAGGTCTGCGAGCTTGCGTGTCTGCATGCTGCAGGTCTACTCCCGGTCCCCCTGACGGCGGGAGGCACTGGCTGTACCCGCCTCCGCACCACTACGCTGCGAGGGACGGGGCAGACGCCCCGGGCTCGGGGGAGTGTCGTGGTCGTCATCTGGATCGTCATCGCCGTGGTCGTCGTGCTCGGCGCCCTGCTCGTCGTGCTCGAGGTGCAGAACCGCCGTCGGCGGCGAGCGCTCGAGGACCTCGAGGACTTCTCCGACCCCACCGCCGGGTCACGTGCCATGGTCGAGGCCGACGCCGCTCGATCGACGGCCGAAGGGGTGTCGAGGACCGCGCACCCGGGTGGCAGCGCCTCCAGCGGGATGTTCTCCGGCTGACCCACCCGGCCGCTCCGGCGGTTGTGCGAAGCAGCGGATCGCGGTGACCCGAGCTGCCCGCGCTTCGTGAGGTTCCTCCAAGGTGCTCGCACGATTGCTCCGCGCACTGGTGTGATCGTCCCGTGAACCTGTACTTCCGACTGCTCCTGCTGCAGCTGCGCACACGTCTGCGCGCTCGGGTCGGCGGGCGCCGCCGGGCGTCGCTCTGGGACGAGGTGCGGACGCCGTTCCGGGTGGTCCCGACCGACCTCGACCCCCTGCGGCACGTCAACAACGGCAAGTACCTGTCGATGCTCGACCTCGGTCGGCTCGACCTGATGCTCCGCTCCGGGTACTGGGCCGCGCTGGCCGAGCACGACTGGTACCCCGTCGTCTCGGCGCAGACGATCACGTACAAGCGGTCGCTGACGCTCGGGCAGCGGTTCGAGCTCCGCACCCACGTGCTCGGGGTCGACGACCGTGCCGTGTACCTGGAGCAGACGTTCGTGCGACAGGGTGCCGTGATGGCCCGCGCCGTGGTGCAGGCCCGGTTCCTGCGGCGTTCCGGCGGGACGGTGCCGACCGCGGACCTGCTCGAGGCCGCGGGTGGCGCGGACCGCGACCTGACCGTGCCCGACTGGGTGCACGACTGGGCGAGTGCGACCCGGATCAGCAGTGGCGCGGCGTAGACAGGTCCGGTGACCGAACCAGCAGGCTCCCACCGGACGACCGCCACCTCGCGCCGCGTGCTCATCGCCGGCGGGGTCGGTCTCGGTGTCGCCGGCATCCTCGCCGCCTGCAGCAGGCCGGGGCCCGAACCCAGCCGGTCACCGAGCGCCGCCCCGACGCGCTCGCAGACCCCGGACCCTGCACCGAGCGACTCCCCGGACCACGGCCCGGATTCATGGGACGCTCTGGCCGCCGCGGTGACCGGAACCGTGCTCCGGTCCGGCGCGGCGGGGTGGGACGACGCCCGTGTGCTCGAGAACCCGCGCTTCGACGACGCCGACCCGCGGGGGATCCTCCGGGCGGCGGACACAGCGGACGTGCAGGCCGGCCTCGCCTTCGCCCGGACCACCTCGACGCCGGTGGCGCTCCGGGCCGGCGGGCACTCCTACACGGGGTGGTCGGCCGGCGGAGCGTCCGGCACCGGTGTGCCGCGATCGCTGGTCATCAGCACGCAGGACCTGGACGGCATCGACCTGCACGACGACGGGACCGTCACGATCGGCCCGGGTGCCCGGCTCGGCGACGTGTACGCCGAGCTCGCGAAGGCCGGACGGGCGATCGGCGCCGGTTCGTGCCCGACGGTCGGCATCGGCGGACTGACCCTGGGTGGTGGAGTCGGCGTCCTCGTCCGGTCCTTCGGTCTGACCTGCGACCAGCTCACCGGGGCAACCCTCGTCACCCCGGACGGGGTCGTGCACCGGGTGTCGACGTCCCGCGAACCCGACCTGTTCTGGGCCTGCCGCGGTGGGGGCGGTGGAACCGTCGGCGTCGTGACCGCACTGACGTTCCGGACGCACGCCGCGCCTCCCGTCCTGCTCTTCACGATCACGTTCGCGTGGTCGGCCGCCGCTGCCGTGGTGCGTGCCTGGCAGGACTGGGCGCCGACCGCCGACCGGGAGCTGTGGTCCACGCTGAAGCTGCTGAACGGCAGTCGGCACACCGCACCGACCGTCACGGTGACCGGCGTGTGGACCGGATCGAAGACCGGCGCCGACACCTCCGTCGACGGTTTCATCGCTGCCACCGGGGCGAAGCCGCTCGCCCACACCGGGCGGGTGCTCACCTACGGCGCGGCGATGTCCGCGTTGGCGGGGAAGCCGCAGCGGGTGTCCGAGGCGGCGACGTCGTCGATCGGCTCGACGAAGCTCAGCGACGCCCAGATCGACGTGCTCGTCCGGCAGGCGGCCGCGGCGGGTGACGTGACGGGCAACCTCGAGGGTGGGGTGGCGCTCGATGCGCTCGGCGGCGCCGTGGCGGACGTCGGCGCGGGGGACTCGGCCTTCCCCTGGCGGTCGGCGCTGATGACCGTGCAGTACACGGCGGTGTTCGCGGACGGGGCGGATCCCGCGTCGTTCGATGCGTACGTGCGGGGGTTCCGGAAGGCGATGCGACCGGCGTGGGGCGACGCCGCGTACGCGAACTACTGCGATGCATCGATCACCGACCCGTCCGCGTACTTCGGGGACAACACCGCACGTCTGCACCGCATCGCCGAGCAGGCCGACCCCGCGGGCGTGCTCGCGCAGCCGCACTGGGTCTGACGTCGGCCCGGGCACGGTGCGCGCGGTCCGGGTTTCGGCCCCAGCGACACTGCACGCGTCCCGCACCCCGTGAACTGTCGCTCAGCGCGAAACTCGACCGGGCCCACGGCCCACGGCCGGCCGGTCCTACGATGACCGCATGGACATCGTCGACCTGGTGCTGCCGGACGTCGCCGCGTGGCGCGCCTGGCTCGACGACCACGAGCACGAACCCGACGGGGTGTGGCTCGTCCTCGCCAAGAAGGGCGTCACGGAACCGACGACGCTGACCTACGACACGGCCCTCGACGAGGCGCTCTGCTCCGGGTGGATCGACGGGCAGCGGCGCGGGCGCGACGACACCACCTACCGTCAGCGGTTCACCCCGCGCCGGAAGGCCTCGCTGTGGTCGCAGCGGAACCTCGGCCTGGTCGCGGCACTCATCGCCGAGGGACGGATGCGGGAGCGAGGGCACGCCGAGATCGAGCGCGCGAAGGGTGACGGCCGGTGGGACCGCGCCTACGCCGGATCCGCCACGGCCACGGTGCCCGAGGACCTGCAGGCCGCGCTCGACGCCGCCCCCGCAGCCGCCGCACTGTTCGCCGAGCTCGACGCCACGAACCGGTACGCCGTCCTGCACCGGATCACGACGGCCCCGAACGCCACGGTGCGGACGAACCGGCTCACGAAGCTCGTCGGCGGACTCGAACGCGGCGAGACCCCGTACCCGCGGCCCGCCCGTCCGTAGTCCCTGCGAACCCGGGGAGCGGTCGGGGGACACCGACTCAGGGACCGGCAACGCACCGGGCGTAGACCTGGGACATGACCACAGGCACTGACACCACGAACCGTCCGGCCGCGTCCTCCGGCACCTTCCGCATCGGCGGCGACCTCGAGGTCAACCGGCTCGGCTACGGCACCATGCAGCTCACCGGCCCCGGCGTCTGGGGACCGCCGAAGGACCACGACGAGGCGATCCGCGTCCTCAAGCGCGCCGTCGAGCTCGGCGTGAACTTCTTCGACACCGCCGACTCGTACGGCCCCTACGTCGCCGAGGAGCTCCTCAAGGAGGCCCTGCACCCCTACGGCGACGACGTCGTCATCGCCACGAAGGCCGGCCTCACCCGCACCGGCCCGAACGTCTGGCCGCCCGTCGGCCGCCCGGAGTACCTGCGGCAAGAGGCGGAGATGAGCCTCCGCCGCCTGGGCCTCGAGCGCATCGACCTGTTCCAGCTGCACCGCATCGACCCGAAGGTCCCGCTCGAGGACCAGGTGGGCGAGCTGAAGAAGCTGCAGGACGAGGGCAAGATCCGCCACATCGGCCTGTCCGAGGTCTCCGTCGACGAGGTCAAGGCCGCGCAGGAGATCGCCACGATCGTCTCCGTGCAGAACCTCTACAACCTGCAGAAGCGTGACGCCGAGGAGCTGCTCGACTGGTCCGAGGAGCAGGGCATCGGCTTCATCCCGTGGTTCCCCCTGGCCACGGGTGGCCTGACCGGCGAGGACTCGCCGCTCACCGAGATCGCCGAGCGCAAGGGCGCCACCCCGGCGCAGCTCGCGCTCGCCTGGCTGCTCAAGCGCTCCCCGGTGATGCTGCCGATCCCCGGCACGTCGAGCGTCGCGCACCTTGAGGACAACCTCGCGGGTGCCACCGTCGAGCTGACCGACGACGAGTTCGAGGAGCTGGCGAAGCTGGGTCACTGACCCCGGGAAGCGACCGCGGGTCGCGAACGCGACCACCGGTCGGACGGGAGGCGCGGTGCCAGCTGGCACCGCGCCTCCCGTCCGTATTTCTGCCCTGTCCAGATCCGTGCTTGCGCAGGCATACCGCGTATGTGCATACTCAGTATGGCCACGGTGGCCCGAGACGGGGGAAGTGTCATGAGCGTTCGGATGGGCGTACTCGCGCTGCTGGTGGGGGGACCCGGTTACGGCTACCAGCTCCGGGGGGAGTTCGAGCACCGGACCGGTGGGAGCTGGCCGCTGAACATCGGCCAGGTCTACACGACCCTGGACCGCCTGGAACGCGACGGCCTCGTGGCCCGCGGTGACGCCGACGACGACGGACACGTCGTCTACACGGCGACGGACGCGGGTCGCGCCGAGGTGGCGCGCTGGTTCAGCGAGCCCGTGCCGGCCAAGCGCGGCCGCGACGAGCTGGCGATCAAGTTCGCCCTCGCCGTGACCGTGCCCGGGGTCGACGTCGCCCGGCTGGTGCAGGTGCAGCGCGGTGCCGCGATCCGGAACCTGCAGGACCTGACGCGGCTGAAGCGGACGACCGACCCGTCGACGGACCTGGCGTGGTCGCTCGTGCTCGAGTCGATGGTGTTCCAGGCCGAGGCCGAGGTGCGCTGGCTCGACCACGTGGAGTCGAGTGTCGCGCGGTACCGGCCGGACGAGCACCCCGCGACGCCCGATGTCCCCGGGGCTGCCGGTGCTGCCGCTGCCGCTTCCACTTCCGCTTCCGCTTCCGCTTCCGCTTCCGCTGCGCGGAGCGCACGGTGACCGCCGCACCGCTCCTGCAGCTCGACGCCGTGAGCGTGCACTACGGCTCCGGCGCGAAGGCCGTCACGGCCCTGGCCGGCATCGACCTGCGGGTCGAGCGCGGCGAGATGGTGGCCGTGATGGGCACCTCGGGGTCGGGCAAGTCGACGCTGCTCGCCTGCGCCGGCACCCTGCTGCCGCCGACGAGCGGTGAGGTGCTGATCGACGGTGCCTTCGTGTCCGACCGTCCCGCCAAGGAGCTCGCAGCGCTGCGCCGCCGACTCATCGGGTTCGTGTTCCAGGACTTCAACCTGATCCCCTCGTTGACCGCGGTCGAGAACGTGGCACTGCCGCTCGAGCTCGACGGGTGGAAGGCCTCGCAGGCCCGCCGCGCCGCAGAACTCGCGCTGGACAACGTCGAGCTGTCGCACCGCGCCGACGCCTACCCGGACGACCTCTCCGGTGGCCAGCAGCAGCGCGTCGCGATCGCCCGCGGCGTGGTCGGGGAGCGTCGACTCGTGCTCGCCGACGAGCCGACCGGAGCCCTCGACTCGCAGACCGGCGAGGTCGTGCTCCGCATGCTCCGTCGCCACGTCGACGCCGGAGCCGGCGCCCTCCTCGTGACGCACGACGCCCGGCACGCGGCCTGGGCGGACCGCATCGTGTTCCTGCGCGACGGTCGGGTGGTCGACGAGACCGTGTACTCGGGCGTCGAGGCGGCGCTGACGGACCGGACCGCCTCGTGAGCCGGGGTCGGCGTGCCGGGACCGGCCGGACGCCGTTCGCCCTCCGACCGGCGCTCCGTCTGGGGCGTCGTCTGGCGTTCGCGAAAGCGGGCCGTGCGGCACTGATCATCGCGCTCATCGGGATCCCCACCGCCGGGTTCGCCGCTGTCGCCGTCGTGGTGCAGTCCACGCAGCCCACGGTGACCGAGCAGCTCGAGCACGACCTCGGCCAGGCATCGGCGCAGATGCGGGTGTCCGGCCCGGACCTGCCCGGCATGGTGCAGGACCCGGTGCAGTGGCAGTTCACCGACTCGAAGCGGAACAGCCCCGTCACCAAGTCGGACGAGGACTCACCGTTCGCGAACGTCCTGGCGCACGTGCCCGACGGCGCGCTGGCGATCCCGGTCGGCGGCACGCCCGTCGTGGTGCAGGGTGCGCACGGCCCCGTCGGACTGACCGCTGTGGAGGGCAGCGTCTGGGACCCGTCGCTCGAGGGCCACTGGCACGTGCTCGACGGCTCCAGGCCGACCACGCGCAGCGAGCTCATGGTCACGCCGGCGACGCTCGACCGTCTCGGGGCGCGGATCGGCGACACGGTGGACCTGACCGACCCGGTCACCAAGCGCTTCACGATCACCGGGACCATGACCGACCTGGGGACGGACCCGGGGACGCAGGGGGTGTTCCTGCCCTGGGGCACGACGCTCTCGACGACCGACACCACCGACGACGTCGGGCTCGACGACGTCACCGTGTACCTGCCGTCGGACGCCCCGACGTGGTCGGAGATCCGGCAGCTCAACGCGCACGGCATCATCGTGCAGTCGCGTCCGGTCGTGCTCGACCCGCCCGACGCCCGGCTCTCCGGTGGGCAGCTGAGCTCGACACTCGGCTGGTACCTCGGGGCGATGGGGTTGCTCGGCGTCTTCGCGATGTTCGAGGTCGCCCTGCTCGCCGGGGCAGCTTTCCTGGTCGGCACCCGGGCGGACACCCGCTCGTACGCCATCGTCACGAGCGTCGGCGGCGACAAGCGGTTCGTCCGCACGATCGTCGCCGGGTCGGGCCTGGTGCTCGGGCTCGTCGGCGCGGTCCTCGGGGTCGCCGCCGGCACCGGGATCGGCGTGCTCGCGTTCCGGCTGGTCGACAACGGCAACGTGGTGTCGTTCCCCGGGTTGCATGTGCCGCCGCTCCTGCTGCTGTCGATCGCCGCCGCCGGGGTGCTCGCCGGACTCGTCTCCGCGCTCGTCGCCGCACGGTCCGCCACCCGGATCAACGTGCTCGCGGCGCTGCGGGGCTCGCTCCGTCCGGTGCCCGTCAGCCGTCCGGCCCGCCGTCGTCGGCGCATCTGGGGACCGCTGCTCGTGGTCCTCGGCGCCGTGATGACGCTGGCGTGCGGTGTCGGGGTGCTCATGCTCAACGACCGCCCGGTGCAGCACGACCGGTGGGCCTACGTCGTCGGTGCCGGGGTCGCGATCGGGCCGTGCCTGATGCAGCTCGGCATCGCCATCTGCTCGCCGTGGCTGCTCGCCCTGGTCACCCGGCTCACTTCCCGCGCGGGGCTGTCCGCACGGCTCGCCGCCCGCGACGCCCGCCGCAACCCGGTCCGCACGGTGCCGGTGCTGGCGAGCGTGATGAGCGTCGTGTTCGTGGCGTCGGTCGTGATCACGTGGAGTGCGTCGAGCCAGGCCCAGTACGTCCGCGGCTACGAGTACTCCACGGCGGTCGGGGTGGCGACGGCCGAGGTGCAGACCGAGACGAAGGACGGCGGCAGTACCGGTCGTCACGACGCGGAGCTGACGGCCCACGCCGCGAAGGTGGTGTCCGGGGTCTTCGACCAGGACCGCATCCGGGTGCTCGGTGTCGCCCAGGGGCAGCCGGGCGACACCCCCTCGACCGTCACGATCCCGCACCGCTGGAGCGCGTACGACTGCCCGGCGAACGACACGACGAGCTGCTCGTACTACCTGGACACGGCGAGCGCGTCGAGTCCGCACATCTGGGCCGGGACCGTCGACGACTACGCCGTGCTCACCGGGCACCGGCCGTCCGCCGCCGTCCGGAGCGCGCTCGAAGGCGGTCGCGCGGTGTCGCTCTGGCCGGAGTACGCCCACGACGGCGCGGTCCGCGTCGACACCTTCCACGACCGGACGTGGGAGAGCGAGCCCATCACCGAGCGGAGCCGACCGGCGGCGAGCGTCTCGATCCCCGCCGTGCTCGACGTGCAGAGCCCGCGGATCCAGGTCGGCGTCTTCATGACGGAGGCGAGCGCCGAACGGTACGGCGTCCCGGTGGTCGACGGCATGCTCGTCACGACGCTGCCCCACGACATCCAGCCGGCCCAGTGGGACGAGCTGAGCTCGGCGTGGCAGAGCTTCGGCGGCGACGACCGTGCACGGTGGAGCGGCCCGTCGTTCACCTACGAAGCCGGTCCGGTCGACAACGAGGCGATCATCCGGGCGATCGTGCTCGCACTGGCGGCGGCCGTCACCATCGGTGCGACAGCGGTCGCGATCGGACTCGCACGGTCCGACGGCCGGCGGGACGACGAGGTGCTCGACGCCATCGGTGCCGCACCACGCCTGCGCCGCGGGGTGTCGACGTGGCAGGCGGCGATCCTGGCCACGGTCGGCTCGGTGATCGGGACGCTCCTCGGACTGCTGCCGATCCGCGCCCTGACCCTGCGGTTCACCGAGAGTCCGGTCGGGGTGAACCACATGCCCTTCGTGCCGGACTGGCCGGTGCTGGCCCTGCTCGCGGTCGGCCTGCCCCTCGTGGTGACGGCCGGGGCCTGGCTGACCTCGCGGGGTCGGCGGCGGGTGGCGGTGCGACGGGCGCACTGACGCCACGGGAGGCCCGTGGCGGCGTCGCCACGGGCCTCCAGTCCGTCACATGGTGAGCAGGAACGGCCGGGTCGCTGTGCCGGACCCGACCATTCCTGCTCACGAAGCGGCGAGCGCCGCGCTCACGCGAGCTCGGGCAGCGCCTCCGCGTAGGTGCGGAAGTCGCCGCGCTCCGTGTGGATCGCCCACAGGCGGTCGGCGATGGACTCCCCGGAGTGCTCGGGCTCCCGTCGTCGATGCCGAACGGGATGATGAGCTGGCCGACGTGGACGTCCTCGTCGCGGACGGCGTCGTGCAGCAGCTGCGCGTAGGCGCTCTCGGCCGCGAAGGCGACGGACGTCCCGGTGACGCGGGCGCCCGGTCGGACCGCGCTGCCGCCGTTCACGAACAGGATCGTGCCGTGGCCGATCGCGCGCATGCCGGGCAGCACCTGGCGGACGGCGTTGACCGAGCCGTAGACCGAGAACTCGATCGGGCCGACCAGGTCGTCCGCCGTGGTCTCGAGCACCGGGCGCATGTACTCCTTGGCGGGCAGCGGGCTGTACTGCAGCACCTCGATGGGGCCGAGCTGCTCGGTCGCGCGCTCGAGTGCGGTGCGCAGGGAGTCCCCGTCACGGACGTTCGCGGCGAACCCGGCGGCGGTGTGGCCGCGCTCACGCAGTTCCGCGGCGAGGCCGTCCAGCCGGTCCTGGTTGCGGGAGATCAGGGCGACGGCGAAGCCCTCACGGGCGAAGCGCTCGGCGACGGCGAGGCCGAGGCCCTTGCCGGCCCCGACGATGGCGATGGTGGTCATGCGGTGTACTCCTCGTCGCTCACGTGCTCGAGCCAGGTGGTGGTCGTCGCCGGGTCGTCGGCGGTCTCGAGCATCGCGAGGTGTTCCATGTAGTCGGTGGGGGTCGCGCCGTGCCAGTGTTCCTCGCCGGCGGGCGTGTAGACGGTCTGTCCAGCCTGCACCTCGATGACGCGGCCGTCCCGGGTGCCCATCCGCGCGACGCCCTCGGTGACGTGCAGGGTCTGGCCCTTGGCGTGCGAGTGCCACGCGGTGCGGGCGCCGGGCAGGAACCGGACCTTGGCGACGGTCATCGTCTGACCGGGCTCCTTCGGCGAGGCGATGGCGTCGAGGTACACGTCGCCGGTGAACTGCTCGGGCGGGTTCTTGACGGTCGGCTGCTTCGGTTCGATCTGCATGCCGACGACGGTAGGCCGCCGTGCGCACCGTCGGGAGGTGCCGACAGACCCCCTCAGGGGTTTCCCGAACGCAGCGTGTGTGATCGACCCACGACCCCGGGAGGATCATCGTGGACACACCCGCCCGAACGCCCCGCAACCGCCGCCTCTGGTCGCTGGCCGGCCTCGCCGCCGTCGCCGCACTGGCCCTCACCGCCTGCACGAGCGGTGACGGAACCGAGCAGGACGGGTCCGACCGGGGCGGTTCGCCGTCGACGCGCGCGACCGCGCCCGCCGACCTGTCGGCCGGTCAGGTGGCGCTCGACGGTGACACCACCGACGTGGTCACCGGCCTGGAGGCCCCCTGGTCGGTGGTCCTGACGGGTGACGACGGCGACGCGCTGGTCAGCGAGCGTGACTCGGCCCGGGTGCTCGAGCTGCGGTCCGACGGCACCACCCGCCAGGTCGGCACCGTCGACGGTGTCAGCCACGGCGGCGAGGGCGGACTGCTCGGGCTCGCGCTGCACGACGACGACCTGTTCGTGTACTCCACGGCTGACGACGGCAACCGGATCCAGCGGTACGAGCTGACCGGTGACACCAGGTCGTGGGGGCTCGGGGACGCGACGACGATCATCGACGGCCTGCCGAAGAACACGTTCCACGACGGCGGCCGGATCGCGTTCGGGCCCGACGACATGCTCTACGCCAGCGTCGGGGACGCCGGTGCGAGCACGGACGCGCAGGACGAGGACTCGCTCGCGGGCAAGATCCTGCGGCTCACCCCGGACGGCGACGTCCCCGCCGACAACCCGATCGACGGGTCGCCGGTGTGGAGCCTCGGGCACCGCAACGTGCAGGGCATGGGGTGGTCGTCGGACGGCACGATGTTCGCGTCGGAGTTCGGTGAGAACACCCACGACGAGCTCAACGTGATCGAGCCCGGGTCGAACTACGGCTGGCCCGAGGTCGAGGGCACCGGTGGCGAGGACCAGGGCTTCGTCGACCCCGTGCAGCAGTGGTCCACCGACGAGGCGTCCCCCAGCGGCCTCGCCGTCGTCGACGACACGGTGTTCGTCGCGAACCTGCGGGGCGAGGTGCTCCGGGCGGTCCCGGCCGATGACCCCGGCACCGCGACCGAGTACTTCGCGGGTGACTTCGGGCGCATCCGCACGGTGCTCGAGGGCCCGTCGGACACCCTCTGGTTCGTCACGAACAACACCGACGGCCGCGGGACGCCGTCGAGCGGGGACGACCGGATCGTCTCCGTCCCGTTCACGCGCACGTGAAAGGGGTTCCCGCAGCCCCTCGCTCGCGCCGGACGGGGCGAAGTACCGTGACGGCATGAACCACCGCGACGAAGCGCGCGACTTCCTCTCCAGCCGTCGCGCCCGCATCACCCCCGAGCAGGCCGGCGTCGAGACCTTCGGCACGCGTCGTCGCGTCACCGGGCTGCGTCGCGAAGAGGTCGCACGCCTGGCCGGCGTCAGCATCGACTACTACACGCGGCTCGAGCGCGGCAACCTGCAGGGGGTCTCGGACAGCGTGCTCGACGCCATCGGCCGGGCCCTGCAGCTCGACCCCGCCGAGCAGGAGCACCTGCGCGACCTGTCGCAGCACCAGAACGAGACCCCGCGTCGCGCCGGTCGTGTCGTGCCCGTCGCTGCCGTCCGACCCGAGCTGCAGTACCTGCTCGACGTGGTCACGGACGCCCCGGCGATGATCATCAACAACCGGCAGGACATCGTCGCCGCGAACGCGCTCGGCTTCGCGATGCACTCGGACCTGGTCGCGGCACCGGCGCGGCCGATGAACTTCTCGCGCTTCATCTTCCTCGACCCGCAGGCGCGGAACTTCTACCAGGACTGGCAGCGGGCCGCGCACACGAACGTCGCGATCCTGCGCCGCGAAGCGGGCCGGACCCCGAACGACAAGGACCTCGCCGCACTGATCGGCGAGCTGTCGATGCGGAGCGACGACTTCCGCGGCCTCTGGGCAGCGCACGACGTCCGACGCCACTACGCCGGCGTGAAGTCGTTCCGGCACAGCGTCGTGGGGCCGCTCGAACTCCACTTCCAGACGCTCGAACTCGCCGAGGACCCGGGACTCGCGCTCACCATCTACCCGGCGACCCCGGGCAGCCCCACGGCCGACGCCCTGCGGGTGCTGGCCTCGTGGGCGGCGACCGAGGGCATCGCGGAGCGGGCGCGCCAGCTCGCTTGAGGCGGTGGTGGCGACCACCCCACTGACGGGCGCGGCCCGCTCAGCGGTGACGCGCCAGCGTCATGCGGGCCGCGCCGACCGAGCCTGCGAGGGAGGACGGCGCGGGCGGGCACCGCGCCTCCCGTCCGCTCGTGGTCACGTCAGATCTCCGGGATCACCCGGTCGAACCGGCTCGTGTCCGTCCCGTCCGGGTCCGGGCCGTTGCGACGGCCGGTGTCCAGGGCGTCGAGCCGCGCGAGCTCGTCGTCCGTCAGCGCGAAGTCGAAGACGTCGAAGTTCTCGGCGATGCGACCGGGGTTCGTCGACTTCGGGATCGCGTTCCGCCCCTGCTGCACGTGCCAGCGGAGCATCACCTGCGCCGGCGTCCTGCCGTGCGCCTCGGCGATCGACCCGATCGTCGGGTCGTCCATCACGCTGACCCGCTCGTCGCCCCAGCCCGGGTAGAACGTGATGCCGCCGATGGGGGACCACGCCTGGTCGAGGATGCCGTGCTCGGCGTCGGCCCGCTGGACGTCCGGCTGGGTGAAGTACGGGTGCAGCTCGACCTGGTTGAGCGCCGGGATGACGTCGGACTGGTCGAGCAGGGAGCGCAGGTGGTGCGGCATGAAGTTGCTCACACCGATCGCGCGGACCCGGCCGTCGGCGTACAGGCGCTCGAGAGCCCGGTACGCCTGCACGGTCTGCTCGAAGCGGTCCGGCGCGGGCTGGTGCAGGATCAGCACGTCGATCGTGTCGAAGCCGAGCTTGCCGGTCGCCTTGTCGAAGGCGTGCAGGGTCTCGTCGAAGCCGTAGTCCGAGACCCAGATCTTGGTCTCGACCACGATGTCGTCGCGGTCGACGCCCGAGGCGCGGATGCCCTCGCCGACCTCGCGCTCGTTGCCGTACGCGGCGGCGGTGTCGATGTGGCGGTACCCGGTCTCCAGGGCCGTGCGGACAGCGTCCACGGTCTCCTCCGGAGCGCTCTGGAACACGCCGAAACCGATGGCGGGGATCTCGAGTCCGTTGTTCAGGGTGACTGTCTCCATACCGACGACGCTACGACCGCCGACCCCCTGCTGACGGGTACCAGCAACCCCTGCTTGCGGCACCCGGCCGGCCGTACCGTGGACGCATGGACACCAGAAGCGAAGTGCGCGACTTCCTCCGCACACGCCGCGAGCGGGTCACACCGCAGCAGGTCGGTCTGCCCGACTTCGGTGGGGTACGCCGCGTCAAGGGACTGCGGCGCGAAGAGCTCGCGATGGTCGCGGGGATGAGCGTCGACTACTACGTCCGCCTCGAGCGCGGGAACCTGACCGGGGTCTCCGAGAGCGTCCTCGAGTCGCTGTCCCGTGCACTGCGTCTCGACGATGCCGAGCACGCGCACCTGTTCGACCTGGCCCGTCTGCAGAACGCTTCGGGTGCCTCGCGCCGGACGATCCCGACGTCGAAGGTCCGACCGAACGTGCAGCGGGTGCTCGACTCGATCAGCGCCCCCGCCTGGGTCCGCAACGGCCGGTTCGACTTCCTCGCCGGGAACGCACTCGCCCGCGCGGTGTACTCGCCGCTGTTCCTCTCGCCCGCCGGCACCCCGAACACCGCGCGCTTCGCGTTCCTCGACCCGCGCGGCCAGCAGTTCTGGCGCGACTGGGACGCGATCGCCGGCGACGTGGTCGCCGCCCTGCGCGCCGAGGCCGCCCGCTCGCCGTACGACAAGGGACTCACCGACCTGATCGGGGAACTCTCCACCCGCAGTGACGAGTTCCGGCGGCGCTGGGCCGCACACGACGTGATGCGGCACCGGAGCGGTGTCAAGCGCGTGCACCACCCGGACGTGGGCGATCTCGACATGAGCTACGAGACGATGGAGCTCGTCACGGACTCGGGGCTGACCATGGTCGTGTACGGCACCGAGCCCGGGTCGGCGTCCGAGGAACGGCTGCAGCTGCTGGCGAACCTCGCGGCGACGAGCGCGACCGGTGCGACCGGTGCGACGAGTGCGGCGTCGGCGTCGGCGACGGCGTCGGCCACTTCCACTGCGGCGGCGGAGGACTCGTGAACGAGACCGAGTCCGTCGAGACCGTCATCACGGCTCCGTCGACCGGGTTCGTCAGCCGACTGCGGTTCGGGCTGCGCGCCGAGCAGGAGATCCACGAGCTCACCCGTGACCGCGAGCTCGAGGAACGGGTTCGAGCCGAGGCAGCCGTGCGGCTCGCGCCCGGGCCGTGGCACCTGGGGGAGCTGTTCCGTCGGCGGTGACGGCTGAGGGGGGAGGACAGCACCTGTCACGGCCCCGCGGTCGGCCCTAGCGTCGAGGACATGACCTTCGCCGACACCGACCCCGAGTTCGCCCGGTACCACGCCGACTTCGTGGACGAGACCCTGCGGAACGCCTCACTCAGCGAGCACGACCGTGTGGTCGTCCAGCTCGGTGCGACGATCGCGGCCGGGGCACCGACGGCGTTCCGCGACCTGCTGGAGGCTGCCCTCGACGGCCCGCTCTCGCCCACCGAAGCGAAGGAGATCGTGTACCAGGCGGTGGCATACGTCGGCTCCGCACGCGTCGGTGACTTCCTGTCGATCACCAACGCCGTGCTCGTCGCCCGCGGGGTCGCTCTGCCGTTGCCCGGGCGGTCGACGACCACCCCGGCGGACCGGCTCGAGCGCGGCCGAGCGGTGCAGGGCTCCGTCGTCGGCGCGGACCGCGTCGACGCGATGTACGAGAACGCCCCCGCGGACGCCGTGCACTTCCAGCGGTTCCTGTCCGGCAACTGCTTCGGGGACACCGTCGGCCGGGACGGCCTGTCGCTGCCCACCCGTGAACTCCTGACCTTCGCGCTGCTCGCGGCGCTCGGCGGGGCCGACGCGCAGGTGCAGGGGCACGTGGCCGGCAACCTGAACGTCGGGAACACCCGCCAGCAGATGCTGGACGTCCTGACCGTGCTCGTCCCGCTCATCGGCTACCCGCGCACGTTGAACGCCCTGGCCGCCGTGAACGAGGGAGCACCCGCAGCATGAGCACGGACCACTCGATGTCGACGGGCCGGACCCTGCTCTTCGCCGTCGCGGGGGGAGCAGCGGTCGGCAACCTGTACTGGTCGCAGCCGCTGCTCGACGACATCGCATCGTCGCTCGGCACCTCGGCGTCGCTCGCCGGGCTGCTCGTCACGCTGACCCAGGTCGGCTACGCCCTCGGCATCCTGCTCGTGGTGCCGCTCGGGGACGTCCTCGACCGCCGACGCCTCATCCCCTGGGTGCTCGTCGCCTCCGCCGTCGCGCTGCTGCTCGCCGCGATCGCACCGACCTTCGCGACGCTCCTGGTCGCCCTGGCGCTGGTCGGGCTGACGACGGTCGCGGGGCAGCTCCTCATCCCGCTGGCCGGGGACCTCGCCGACCCCGCGCAGCGCGGACGCGTCGTCGGCACGATCGCGTCCGGGGTGCTCACCGGCATCCTCGTGTCTCGGACGATCAGCGGCCTGGTCGCGGACGCGTTCGGGTGGCGCGCGATCTACGTCCTCGCCGCCGTCGTCGCGGTCGTCCTCGCCGTGTTGCTGCGGCGGGCCATCCCGGAGCTCGACGCCCGCGGCAAGGTGGCGTACCCGCAGCTCATCCTGTCGGTGTTCCGTGCCGTCCGGACCCACCGGACCGTCCAGGTCACGCTGGTGATCAGCTCGTCGGTGTTCGCCGTGTTCACGATGTTCTGGACCGCCCTGACGTTCCTGCTGAGCAGCGACCCCTACGACTTCTCCACCAGCAGCATCGGGTTGGTCGGCTTGGTGGGGCTCGCGGGTGCCGTGGCGGCGCAGCGGGTCGGGCGACTGCACGACCGGGGGTTGTCGGTACCCGTCACCGGCGGAGCGATCGTGCTCCTGCTCGTCTCCCTGGTCGTCGCCGGGATCGGTGCGCACTCGATCGTCGTGGTGCTGCTCGCCGTGCTGCTGCTCGACGTCGCCGTGCAGGCCGCGAACGTGCTCAACCAGACTCGGCTCTTCTCGGTCGACCCGGCCGCGCGGAGCCGGCTCAACACGGCGTTCGTCACCTCGAACTTCATCGGCGGCGCGATCGGTTCGGCCCTGGCGTCGGTGCTGTGGAACGCCGGGGGCTGGACGGCGGTCACGATCGGCGCCGCGGTGCTGGCGGGGTTCGCCGCGACGGTCTGGGTCGCGCACCGGGACCGTGGTCTCGTGGTCGAGCCGGAGCGGGCCTGACCCCGGGGCTCAGCGGACCAGGGGGTTCGTGACCTCGAGCTCACCGTGGTCGACGAGCCAGCGCACGGCGTCCAGCACGGTCTCCTCGGCGGTGAACGCCGGAGCGTAGCCGAGCAGACGACTCGCCTTCTCGGTGCTGAAGACCTGGCTGCGGGACAGGTGCTCCCAGCTGGCGCCAGCGTGTTCCGGAGCCGTGGTCTCGCGGAACCGGTCCCAGGTGACGGAGTCGAGCCGGGCCTCCTGGCCGAACCACGACGCTGCCAGGTGGGCGTACCCGCGCGCGGTGAGCGCCGTCGGAGCCGTCACGAAGAAGTCCTCGCCCGCCGCCGCATCGCGGTGCTCGACCGCGAGCTGGAACGCCTGCGCGACGTCGTCGGCGTGCACGTGGGCCATCGTCTCGGCGCCGAGACCGGGGACCTCGAGCGGTTCGCCGGCGGACAGCTTCGTCAGCACCGAGGTGTCGAGGTTGCCGAGCGGACCGATCGGCGTCCAGCCCGGACCGCTGATGTGACCGGGGTGCAGCGACGTCGTGACCAAACCGCCTGATGCGGTTTTTTCCTTGAGCATCCGGGCGATGGCGTCCTTCTGGACGCCGTAGTCGCCGAACGGCGGGGTGGCGTTCTGCTCGGTGATCGGCAGCACGTGCGAGACACCGGCGCGCCAGATCGAACCGCAGTGCACCAGGTGCGTGCCGGTGCCGCGGAGCGCGTCGACCAGCGCTGCGGCCGAGGACTCGGTGAAGCAGACGAGGTCGACGACGGCGTCGGCACCGAGCGCGGCGATGCGGCTGCCGAAGGTGCCGTCACGGTCCTCCTGCTCGCGGTCGGCGGTGATCCGCTCGACCTGCTGCCACTCCGGGGCGTCGGCGTACGGGGTGCTCGTGCCGCGCGTGACGGCGACGACGCGGTGCCCCGAGCGGACGAGACGGGGGACGAGGAACGAGCCGATGTGGCCGGTGGCTCCGATGACGACGATGTGCATGAGGGCCACCGTAGGCCGAGGCGTGCGGATCGTGAGCAGGAACGGTCGGGTGCGGCGGTGCGACCCGACCGTTCCTGCTCACGAAGCGCGCCCGCGGCGAGCGCAGCGCGCGCGGCGAGCAAGCGCAGCGCGCCGAGCTGCACGCTCAGTCGGCGGTGATGACCTTCACGGAGCCGGCGATGGTCGCGGCGTCCTCGGCGAGCGCGACGACGGGGTCGGGCAGGCCCGCGCCCCCGAGGGCCTTGCGCACACCCCAGCCGACGAAGCTGCCGACGAGGGCACCGACGCCACCGAGGATCGCGCCCTCGATGCGCAGGTCGCGCTTGCCCGTGGTGCCGAGTGCGGCTCCGGCGAGGGCACCGGACGCGACACGTCCGAGCAACGCCGAGGGGGCGATGCGGTTCGGGGTCTTCGGCAGCTTGTCGCCGATGAGCTCACCGACGGCGGAGGCGACGAGCAGCCCACGGCCGACCGGGGTGCTGAAGACCTTCCACTGCTGCCACGAACCCTTCAGCGAGGACCGGTCGTGGTTCAGTGCGAGGACGGCGAGCGGGGTGGCGCTCCGGCCGCCGCTCATGATGCCGAGGACCAGGGTGCGGACCAGGGTGTGCTGCTCGTGCTGCTTGCTCATCGTGACTCCTGTCGTGTTGCCCCCGACGGTACGCACGGTGACCTCGGGTGTTCCGAGCATCGCGAGCGATCGCCGGGCGGACGTCCGGCGTTCCCCGTGCACGGAGCCTCCCCGAGTAGCGTCCGGCGCATGAGCAACGTCATCGTCCTCGGCGGCCACGGCAAGGTCGCCCTCCTCGCCACCCGCATCCTGTCCGAGCGCGGACACACGGTCACCTCCGTCATCCGGAACGCCGACCAGTCCGACGAGATCCGGGCGCACGGCGGCGAACCGCACGTCGCGGACATCCAGCAGCAGTCCCTGAACGACTTCGCCGAACTGATCCGCGGGCACGACGCCGTGGTGTGGTCGGCCGGTGCCGGTGGCGGTTCCGTCGACCGGACCTGGGCCATCGACCGCGACGCTGCGGTGCTGTCGATCCAGGGGGCGGAGCAGGCCGGCGTCGACCGCTACGTGATGGTGTCGTGGTCCGGCTCGCAGCTCGACCACGGGATCCCGCAGGACCAGGACTTCTTCGCGTACGCGCAGTCGAAGATGATCGCCGACGCGGTGCTCCGCGATTCGGGGCTGCAGTGGACGATCGTCGCCCCGAGCACCCTGACCGATGACGAGCCGACCGGCTCCGTCGACTGGGACGGCTCGTCGACCGAGGTGCCGCGCGGTGACGTGGCGCACGTGGTCGCCGACGTGGTCGAGAACCCCGGCACGGCCGGCAACACCTTCCGGTTCAACACGGGGTCGACCCCGGTGGCGGAGTTCCTGCGCGCCGACGCGGTCTGACCAGGACCGGCAGACCACTGACGGACGGGGTCGCGGCGGTCCTCCCGCCGCGACCCCGAGTTGTCCGTCGCGTCGCCGCGGCGCTCAGGCCATCTGCGCGTAGAAGCGCTCCGGTGCATCGGCGAGCGACGCCTTCACCATCCGGCTCCAGTCGTCGACCAGCACCTCGGCCGCGCCGCGCTCCACACCGTCGAGTGCCGCACGGGCCACGTCCGTCGGGTCCGTCTTCGGGCCGTCGTAGTCGCCCATCATGTCGGTGTCGGCCGCACCGAGGTGGAGTCCCTGCACGCTGATGCCCCGATCGGCGAGCTCGAGGCGGACCGCGTTCGTCATGTTCCACTCGGCCGCCTTCGCCGCGGCGTAGCCACCGGCGCCGGGCGCCGCGAACCAGGACAGTGCCGACAGCACGTTGACGATCGCGCCGCCGCCGTTCCGCTCGATCACCGGCGCGAAGGCGCGGATCATCGACAGGCTGCCCCAGAAGTGCGTGTCCATGGCCTTCCGGACGACGGTCAGGTCGTCGGTCACCAGGGAGCCCTGCGTCGAGATGCCGGCGTTGTTCACGAGCAGTGTCACGTCGCCCGCGGCTGCGGCCACCGCGTCGACCGAGGCTCGGTCGGTGATGTCGAGGGGCAGCGCGACGACGCCCTCGACGTCGACGAGTTCAGGGCGGCGTGCGGTCGCGTAGACCTTCGACGCCCCGCGCTCCAGCAGCTCCAGGGCGAAGCGGCGTCCGATGCCGCGGTTCGAGCCGGTGACGAGTGCGACCGATCCAGCGATGTCCATGGTGTCTCCTCCTGCCGCGCGGGTGTCTCCCGCAGCGGCTCGGCTACGCTAAGACCTCACATCCATGTCAGGGGCAAGCCCGGATCGGAGCACACATGCGCATCGGCGACCTCGCGGCCGAGACCGGCGTCAGCGTCCGCTCGCTGCGGTACTACGAGGAGCAGGGACTGCTCACCGCGTCGCGCACCGCGAGCGGGCAGCGGATCTACACGGACGCAGCGGTCGAGCGGGTCCAGCTCGTGCAGCAGCTGTTCGCCGCCGGGCTCGCGAGCCGCACGATCGTGCAGCTGCTGCCCTGCGTCGACCGTGGGGAGTCGACGCCGGAGTCGTTCGCGCTGCTCATCGCGGAGCGGGACCGGATCACCGCGCAGCTGGCCGAGCTCGAGGCGGTCCGGGGGCGGCTCGACCAGGTCATCGCGATCACCGAGCACCCCACCGCCGAGCACTGCCCGGCGCTCCGTGACCGGCCTGCGGAGCCGGTCGCGGCCTGAGACGCGACACCGGGACGGACGGGAGGCCCGTGGCGGGTCCGCCACGGGCCTCCAGGCCGCATCCCGGTCACGACCAGGGCCGCAGGTGCGGCGTCAGGGCTGGAACACCTGGATCTGGTCCAGCTCCGCGAACCCGGTCCCCTTGGTGAAGGTGAGCGTGTTCGCGCCGGCCTTCAGGGTGACCGTCTTCTGCGCCCATCCGAACCGGCCCCAGTTGACGGTCGGCGCGTAGCTGACCGAACCGGCCGAGGTCCCGTTGACCGCGAGTGCGTGCGTGCTCGTCGCACCCGTGCCGTTGTCGTACCGGACGTTCACCGTGTACGTCCCCGCGGTCGCGGCCTGCACCGTGAACTGCACGGAACTCGTCGCGTTGTTGATGTTCCCGACCTTCGCGCCACCGACGGCGTCGGCCTGGGTGACGGTGCTCGTGTCGTTCCGGACCGCGGACTCGGCCTCGTACCGCTGCGCGTTGATCGGGATCGACCCGACCCGCACGTCGTTGTACGTGGTGGTGAGGTTCTCGACGTTCGTCGCCTGGTACAGCGTCTTGCCGTCCGCGCTCGAGTCGAAGCCCTGGGCGAAGCCGCTGAACGTCCCACCCTCGGCGTCCCGCGCGTCGTACGTCACCGCGTACGGGAGCTGCTCCCACGAACCCGTGCCCTGGTTGCGGTTCACGACGAAGTTCTGGCCACCGTCGATGTTGCCCGCGCTGTCGAGGGACCACTTGGACGAGACGACGATCATGCCGTTGGCGTTGCCCGCGGTCGGCACCCAGCGCACCTCGGGCGACGACCCGACGCCACGGCCGTCCGGCAGCGCGATCTTGGTGCCGATGCTCGTCTCGGGGCTCCAGTTCAGGCCGTCCGGTGAGGTCTTGAAGTACACCGGCGCCGTGTTGTTCGTCTGGCTCGGTCGGTTGACGACCTCGAACGTCGCCACGTAGTTGCCGTTCGGGATCCGCGTCACCGTGATCATGCCCGGACGGTCGCTCTTGTTGGTCGGTGCGGACACGTTGACCAGGCCGCCCCAGGTCAGACCGCCGTCCGTCGAGCGCCGGTAGCTGACGGCCTGCAGGACGTTGTTCGCCTTCTGCCGCTCGTCCGAGAAGTAGGTGACCAGCCCGCCGTTCGCATCGACGGCGACGGACGGCTCCCACACCGTCGAGGTCGTCGAGGTCGGACTCGGGTCGTAGGTGGCCGGACCGCCGGTGTCGACGGTGCTCACGAAGGACCAGGTCAGCCCGTGGTCGAGGCTCTTGTACATGACCAGTCGGCTGCTCGAACGGTCGGTGGGCATGATCATGCCGCTCAGCAGCAGCGTGCCGGCCGGCATCGTGCCGAGCTGGACCGGGGTCTCGTACAGCGACGGCTGCGCGGTGCGGGAGAGCGTCGGGAACTGCGTGCTCGGCTTGACCGTGGCGACGCGGCTCCACGAGGTGCCGTTGTCCGTGCTCCGGTAGATCGGGTAGACCTGCACGCCGTTCTCGAGCACGAGCTGGTCGAAGGTGACGAACTGCTGGCCGTTGGCCGATCCGCTGTTCTTCAGGACGATGTTCTTCGCGTAGGTGGTGCCGGCAGCGCGGCCGCCCTCGGGGTTGAACGAGGAACCCGCTGCCGGCGAGTACACGAGGGCTCCGTTGCCGGTCGTGACCGCCTGAGCGGGGAGGGGGCCGGCGACGCCGGCGACGAGGGCTGCCGCGGCGGCGGCAGCGATGACGACGAGCGCGAGCGTTCGGCGTCGACGAGACGCCGGAGCGGCGCCGAGGCGGAGGGACATGGTGCTCCGTTCGGTTGGTGGTGCAGTGGTGGTGCCCAGAGGCGGACCGGAGGCGCGGGACCGACCCGACCCGCGCCTCCAGACCGTCACGGGGTCGCGGACAGGGCCGCTGCCACAACCCGTTCCTGTCGCGTCTGCGCAGCGAACGCGTCGGCGACCGGGTTGCGACGACGGTCGAGGCCGCCGGCGCCGTCCTCGACGAGGTCGAAGAGGCCCATCGTGAGCAGGTGCTCCTGGCGAGGGGCGTCCGTGTGCCGCCAGGTCCACTCGTACATGTCGAACAGCGGCCACCAGGTGTAGCCGACGACCGGCACCCCCTCGTCGCGGAGCTCCCGCACGGCTGCGACCGACGCGTCCAGCCAGCCGATGCGCTCCTCGACCGAACCGGTGACGCACGTCTCCGTGAGCATGACCGGGGCACCGTAGCGCTCGGCGTAGGTGGTGAGCACGTCGCGGAGCCCCTCGACGCCGGTGTCCTCGTAGGGCCGCGGGTCGGCGAACCCGCCGCCGTGGTGCACCCCCGCCTCGAACACCTCGGTGGAGTGCAGCGGGTAGTAGTTGACGCCCATCACGTCGGGCCGGACCGCGTGCTGCCGGAACCAGTCGAGGTCGGCGTCGGTGACGCCCCCCGACCGGAGCCGACCGACCAGGGGGTGCGCGTCGTCGACGCCCCCGGTGACCAGGTCCTCGACCAGGAACGTCTGGGCGCGCAGGCGGGCGACCGTGTCCCGGTGTTCCGGGGCGTCGACGTCGCCCACGTACCGGATGCCGGCGTCCACGTGCACGAAGGTGGCGGCGTCGCCGAGCTCGCGGGTGATCGCGTGCTGCGTCGAGACGAACCCCTTGGCCAGGGCGGACGCGATCCGGGCCGACCCCTCGGCGCCGGTCAGGTACGGGGGCCAGTACCCGTACTCACCCGAGAACAAGGCGTGGATGACGGGCTCGTTGACGGGCGTGTAGTCGGTGGCGACGTCGCCGTACCGCGCCGCGAACCGGGCGGCGTACTCGGTGACGTGCGCCGGGTAGTCGGGGTGGGCGAACTGCCCGTCGAGCCAGAGCGGTGTGCCGTAGTGCAGCAGGTCGACCACGGGCCGCAGGCCGGTCTCGCGGAACCGCGCCATGACGCCGTCGACCCACGACCAGTCCCAGACGCCGGGCTCGGGGGCGACGCGGTACCAGGGGACGCCCCATCGCAGGAGTTCGGCGCCGACGTCGACCGCCAGCCCGAGGTCGGCGGCGTACTGCCGGTAGTGGTCGGTGAGCTCGTACTCGTCGATGGGCCGTTCACCCGGTCGGGCCTGCGGGACGAAGGTGTCCTCGATGCCCAGGGCGAAGTGCAGCCTGCCGTCGTCGGACCAGTGCATGGTGTCTCGTTTCGTGGTGGGCACGGCCGCTCCGGGCTCGTGCGGTGTCGTCGTCACTTGAGCCCGGTGCTGGCGACGCTCTCGATGAAGCGGCGTTGCACGAGCAGGAACATGACGGCGAGGGGCAGCACGGCGATCAGGGCGCCGGCCATCATCACGCCCTGCGGGATGATCCCGCCGGGTCCGGTCAGCAGGGTGAGGCCGGACGTGATGGTCCCCATGTCCTGGTCGGTGGTGAACACCAGCGGCCAGAGCAGGTCGTTCCAGTTGTTGACGAAGGTGAAGATGCCGAGGGTGAGCAGGGCGGGGACGGCGTTCGGCAGGACGACGCTCCGGAAGATCCGCCACTCCGAGGCCCCGTCGATCCGCGCCGCGTTGTCCAGGTCGCGGGGCAACGACACGAAGAACTGCCGCAGGAAGAAGATCCCGAAGGCGTCCGCCGCCCGAGGAGCGATGAGCCCCGCGAACGTGTTCACCCACCCGAGGTCGGACACCAGTTGGTAGATCGGGATGAGCGTCGCCTGGAACGGGATCATCAGGCTGGCGACGATCACGATGAGCAGCACCTTGCTGCCCCGGAAGTCGAGCCGTGCCAGGGCGTAGGCGGCGAGCGCGTCGAACGCCAGCGCGAACACCGTCACACCGCCGGCGAACGCGAAGCTGTTCAGGATGAGCCGCCCGAACGGCAGCTGCGTGAAGATCGCCCGGAAGTTGTCGAGCGTCCAGGTGTGCGGGAACAGCGTCGGCGGGTAGGCGTTGACCTCGCTCGCCGGTTTGAACGCGGTGAACACGATCACGAGCACGGGGAGCAGCACCGCCAGGGTCACGACGGCCACGGCTGCGAAGCCGAGCCAGCGCATCGACGGCTGTCGACGGGCCACGGTGCTGCGTCGGACGACGGTCGCGGGACGGGGGAGCGCGGTCATGATGCGGTGTCCTCTCCGCGCTTCCCGAAGAACAGGAACTGCACGAGGCTGAGCAGCAGGGTCGCGATGAGGAGCACGTACGCCAGGGCGCTCGCGAACCCGAGGTCGAGGTCCTTGAAGCCGGACTGGTAGATCTGCATGACGATCGTCTCGGTCGACCGGTACGGACCACCGCCGGTCAGGACGTAGATCTGGTCGAACGCCTGCAGTGCGGCGATGAGGGCGACGATCACGACGAACGCCATCGTGTTGCTCAGCATCGGGAAGGTGACGTTCGCGAACCGCTGGCGGCCGTTCGCTCCGTCGAGCTGCGCTGCCTCGTACAGGCTCGTGGGGATCTCCTGCAGCCCGGCCAGGAAGATCACCATGTAGAAGCCGAAGTTCTTCCACACGGCCACGAGCACCACGGTGGGCATCGCGAGCGTCGGGTCCTGCAGCACGTTGCCGAGCCGGATGCCGACGAGCTGCAGCCAGTGGTTCAGCAAACCGATCTGCGGGTCGAGCAGGTACGAGCACGCGAACGCGGCGACGGCCAGGGACACGATGAACGGCAGGAACAACGCCGACCGGAAGAACCCGCGGAACGGCAGGGCCGGGTGGTTCAGCACGAGGGCGAGCACCAGGGCGACGACGATCGCGACGGGGGTGAAGAGCACCGAGTAGAGCGCGGTGTTGCCGATGGACCGCAGGACGTCGGGGTCGGTGAAGACCCGGACGTAGTTCGCGAACCCGATGAACGACGGGTCGCCGAACCCGCTGGCGTCGGTGAACGACAGCCGGAGCGCCGAGAGCATGGGCCAGAGCACGAACGCCCCGAGGATGACGATCGCGGGTGCGAGGAACCCGACGATGGTGGCGCGGCGGCGGAACGTGCCGTTCAGGGGCGATCGTCCGCCGAGCTGGCCCGGTGGTCGGTACCGACGGCGTCGGCCGAGTTGCTGCGTGGTCACGAGGGTCCTCCGAGGGCCGGTGCTGCTACTTCAGGGCCGACTGCACGTCGGCGTCGGCGGTGGCGAGGAGCGATTCGGGGTCCCCGCCCGCCATCGCCTTCTGGGTCGCGGTGTCCACGGCGGTGAGCACGTCAGCGCTGTCGACCACGCCGGGCAGGAGCGGGATCGTGGTGCCCGGCAGCCCGGTGAGCGTCGCGACGGTCGGGTTCTCGTCGACGTCCGCGGCGGTGACGTCGGTGCGGAGCGGCGGCCAGCCGGACCCGAGGGCCCACTTCGTCGCGACGGACTGCTCGTTGAAGTAGCGCAGGAACCGCTCGGCCGCGGCCTGCTTCGCGTCGTCGGTCTGGGCCGTGACACCGAGCGAGATGCCGATGGCCGAGGCCACCTGCGCTTCGGGGCCCGCCGGGATCGCGGCGATGCCGTAGTCGATGTCCGAGGCCTCGGCGACGCCGGCCATCCAGGGGCCGCCGATCTCCATGGCGGTCTTTCCGGCCGTGAAGAGCTTGTCCGCGGCGATGCCGTCGACACCGGTCGGCGAGATCTTGTCGTCGCGCACCGCCTTCGCCCAGTACTCGAGCGTCTCGGCGTTCGCGGCGGAGTCGATGGTGGACTTCGTGCCCGCCTCGTTCGTGATCGATCCGCCGTTGCCGGCGAACAGGCTCGGCCAGATGCCGTTGCCGACGGTCTGGTGGTCCGGCAGCACGAGCCCGTACTGCTCGGGGGTGCCGTCGCCGTTCTCGTCCTTCGTGAGCTTCTTCGCGTCGGCGACCCACTCGTCCCAGGTGGTCGGGAAGGAGTCGATGCCGGCCGCTGCGAACAGCCTCTTGTTGTAGATCACGGAGAGCGGGACGAACCCGCTCGGCACCCCGTACTCCTTGCCGTCGACCCGCTCCATCGCGACGGCCTGTTCCTTCAGGTCCCCGGTGTTGTTGGCGTCGTCGGCGTAGAAGTCGCTGAGGTCGACCAGCGCCTTCTTCTGCGCGTAGACCGGCAGCCGGTCGGAGGTCATCGCGACGAGGTCCGGGCCCTTCTTCGCGGACAGGGCGGGGAGCATCGTGTCGTCGATCACGGCCCAGGTCTTCGTCTGGGTCGTGATGGTGACCTTGTCCTGCGAGGCGTTGAAGTCCTTGACGATGCCGTCCAGGACCTTGCCGTCGGCCTCGGTGTAGCCGTGCCAGAACGTCAGGTCGACGTGGCCGCCGTCACCCGACGACCCGGGGGAGCCGGCGCACCCGGCGAGGGAGAGCGACGCCGCTGCTGCGAGCGCGACGACCGCGATGTGCTTCTTCATCGAAAACCTGCCATCCGTCCGGCACGTCGGTGTGCGGACCTCGTCCATGCCGGATTTACACCGGTGTAAATGTGGACAGTAGCCGGTGCTCGACCGCCCGGTCAAGGGGTCGGGGAGCACCCGCGGTCACCGGGTCAGGCAGAGACCGAGCGCAACGGTCCGGACGACGCCCGGACGACGAGTGCGTGCGGCGAGCGCAGCACCCCCGGTGTCGCCGGGGCGCCCTCCTCGAGCTGGGCGACGAGCACCCCGACCGCCGTCGCCGCGACGCGGTCCAGGTCGGCCGACACGGTGGTCAGCGCCGGGGTCGAGTACGCCGACTCCTCGATGTCGTCGAACCCGACGACCGCGACGTCGTCCGGCACGGTCCGGCCCGCGAGCTGCAGGGCACTCATCGCCCCGAGCGCCAGCGCGTCGTTGCAGCAGACGATCCCGTCGACCGGCACGCCGGCGTCGAGGAGTTGCCGTGCAGCCGCCGCCCCCTCGGCCCGGTGCCACAGCGCGGTCGGCACCACGCGCTCGGGTGCGAACGGCACGCCGTGGTCGTCGAGCGCCTCGCGGTAGCCCCGCAGTCGCTCCTGCGCCGTGCGCACGGGGCCCGACGGGTCGGAGCCGATGAACGCGATCGACCGCCGACCGGCGTCGAGCAGGTGCGCGGTCGCGTCCCGCAGCGCGTCGGCGTTCGACATGGCGATGAACGGCACGGGGGCGTCCGGGATCGGCTCACCGAGCACGACCAGGGGGAACTTCACCTCGAGCGCGGCGGCGTCGCTCGGCCGGACGGTCAGGGGGCTGTAGATGATGCCGTCGATGGAGTGCTCGCGCATCCGGGTGATCGCGTCCGCCTCGCGCACGCCGCTCGCGGTCTGCTCGATGAGCACCGTGTAGCCCACGGCTCCGGCAGCGCGGATGACGGCGTCGGCGAGTTCGGCGAAGTACGCCTGCCGCAGTTCCGGCACCGCGAGGCCGAGCACCTTGGAGCGTCCGGCGCGGAAGTTCCGGGCCGAGACGTTGAGCTCGTAGCCGAGCTCGTCGACGGCGGCCATCACACGGTCGCGGGTGCGGACGGAGACGTGTTCGTAGCCGGACAGCACGTTCGAGACGGTCTTCTTCGAGACACCCGCCACGGCGGCGACGTCGCTCATCGTGGGCGGAGAGCGGTGCCCCTGCGCCATCGGGCGCCCCCTCTCACCTACGGACTGCGTTCGGCAGGAACCTACCGCACCAGCGTGGTGCGGACCGGACGGGAGGCCCGTGGCGGGCCCGCCACGGGCCTCCCGTCCGGTCGGTCGCCCGTCCAGGGCCCCGCTCAGTCCGCCAGGAACCGCAGGACCGCGAGTACCCGCCGGTTCTCGTTCGGCGTCGCCTCGAGCCCGAGCTTGGTGAAGACCGCGGTGACGTGCTTCTCGACGGTCCCGCCGGACAGGAACAGCGTGTCCGCGATCGCGGCGTTGGACCGGCCCTCGGCCATCAGGCGCAGCACGTCGGTCTCGCGGGCGGTCAGCGAGTCGAGCGGACCGCTCGTGGCACGCGGCGCCTGGACCAGTGCGGCAGCCACCTCGGGGTCGAGCACGACGTTGCCCGCGGCGACCTGGTGCAGTGAGTCGATGAAGGTGCCGACCTCGGCGACCTGGTCCTTCAGCAGGTACCCGACGCCGACGGTGGCGACGTCGAGCAGCGCCCGCGCCCACTGCGCCTCGGCGTACTGCGAGAACAGGAGCACCCCGACGTCGGGCCGGACGTCCTTCACCCGCACGGCCGCGCGGACGCCCTCGTCGGTGTGGGTCGGCGGCATCCGGATGTCCATCACCACGACGTCGACCGCGCCGTGCGCGACGGCGGCCACCGCGGCGTCGCCGTCCGACACCGGCACGACCTCGTGCCCGCGACCGCGCAGCAGGGACGTCAGCCCCTCGCGCACGATCGTGTTGTCGTCGGCGACGACGATCCTCACCGTTCGGCTCCGCTCGGCATGCGCATCCGGATGCGGGTCGGGCCGCCGGCGGGGCTGTCCACCTGCAGGTCCCCGTCCACGGCGCACAGCCGTTCGAGCACCCCGGCCAGGCCGGTGCCGTGACCGTCGGGGGTGCCGAGCGCGACGTGTGCCCCGCCGTGGCCGTCGTCCTCCACCTCGACGAGCAGGTCGGTGCCGAGCATGCCGACCCGGACGGCGGTGGCCGAGGCCCCGGCGTGCTTCGACACGTTCGTCAGCAGCTCGAGCACCCCGAAGTACGCGATCCCCTCGACGACGCGGGACGGCCGGACGGGCAGGTCCACCGACAGCGCGACGGGGAACGGGGTCCGGGAGCACGCCGAGGTCAGCGCGGCCTCGAGCCCCTCGTCGAGGACGGGCGGGCGGATGCCGCGGGCCAGGGCGCGGAGCTCGACCAGCGCCTCTTTCGTCGACGCGTGTGCCCGGTCGACCAGCGCGGTGACCGCGTCCGGGTCGGCGCCGGTCTGCAGGCGGTCGCGGGCGTCGCCGAGGGTCATCGCCAGGCCGACGAGCCGGGCCTGGGTACCGTCGTGCAGCTCCCGCTCGATGCGGCGCAGGGTGGTGTCGGCGTCGAGCACGGCGGCGTCGCGCGAGGCCGTGACCTGGCGGAGCCGCAGGTCGCGGGCGGTGGCACCGAGCAGGGCGCGGATGACCACACGCTGCAGTGCCGCGAGCCCGTGGTTCACCGCGGGCCAGAGGAACAGCACGATGAGCAGGCCGAGCACCGCGAACGCGACCTGCAGCGGCGGGGTGTCGACGTACACGCCGAGGAACTGCGCACCGCTGTGGAGCTCGCCGTCCGCGCCCCGCTGCGCCGGCAGGAAGTGCCCCCACGCCGCGTGGGTCATCGCGCCGAGACCGCTCACGAGCACAGCGGTCGAGACGGCGAACGTGGTGGTGGTCAGCACGAACCCCGCGAGCAGGTACGCGAACGCCCGCCAGGTGGGGCCGTCCGACAGCCGGGCGAACGCGGTGCCGAGCGGCGTCGAACCTGCACGGGGCGGTGCCGGGGCGACGACGACCTGCCCGAGCAGCGCGGCGGACATCCGGCGGGTGACCGCGGCGAACCAGTGCGACCCACCGAGCAGGAACGCGGCGACGACCAGGCCGACCCAGGTCAGCGACACCGGGATGCCGACGGCCAGCACCACGACGAACCAGGCCAGCGCGGCGATCGCGATCGGCAGGTGCGCGGCGTGGAACGCGAAGGCCCGCCAAGTGCTGCCGTCGGCGACGGCTCGGAACGGTCGGAACCGGGGGACGGTGGTGGGTGCGCCCGGGGTGGCGACGGCGGTGTACATGCGGACCTCTTCGTGTCGGTGACGAGCTTATTGCCCGACACCAGCCTCGCCGCGGGGGTCCGCCCGCACACCGGTGCTGCCCCCCGTCGTCGGTGGGGAAACCCCGCGATCGTCGCCAGCCGGGTCCGGTCAGGCCCCGGTCTGCTCGGTCGGTGCGGCCACGGGCTTCGACTGGCTCGACCCTCGTTGCCGCAGGGACACGGTGGCGATCACCATCACCGAGATGACCAGGAACTCCGACTGCCAGTTCTGCATCGACTCGAACCAGAACTGGCTCGTGCCCAGGTAGCCCCACGCCGTGACGACATCGCCGCCGTGTTCGAGCTGCTCCTCGTTGTAGGCCGCCGCACCACCGATCAGGTGCCCCACGACACTGCCGAGGAACAGCACCGCGAACAGGATCAGCAGGGAGTTCTCGTACAGCACGAGCACGATCCCGCCCCGGCGCACCGGCCACGGGGCCTTCGGGTCGTCGGCGTGCTCCCGGGGGTCCTCGTCCTGCGGGCTCTGTTCATCCAGGGGCTCGGACTCGCTCGACCCCTTCTGGAACAGGAACACCGTGAACACGATGTACGCGCCCATCTGCAGGAACTCGCTCTCCCAGTTCTCGAAGGTGGCCTCGGCGAAGTCGCCGCTCGTCAGGAAGCCCCAGAGCGACACGGCCGCCTCGCCGTGCTGGAGTGCGTCCGCCGCGGACACCCGCCACCCGGCGAACACCATGCCGACGAAGCACACGACGAAGACGGCGACGTTCGCGAGGAGCAGGCCGTGCCGTCGCACGCGCTGCCACCCACTCGATCCGTTGTGCAGGCCGAGGGTCACCGGGTCCTCCGTTCGTCGCGTCGAGCCCATCCTGGTCCGGTCGCCACGAACGCCTTCGCAGGAGCACCCGACCGGTCGTGCCGGTCCGTCAGCGACTCAGAGCATGACGCCGGTGGCCGTCGCCAGCGCGTCGAGCAGTTCGGTGCGGAACCGCCGGTCGGCGACCGCCGGGTGCGGCTCCTGCCGCTCCCCGTGGAACCAGTAACCACCCGTCACGGTTTGGTCCGGGTCGGTCGCGAGCGTCTCCTGCGTCCGGTGTCCGAGCTCGAAGTCGTCCGGAGCGCCGGCCCCGCCCATCTTGGTCGCCACCCAGCCCGGGTCGACGGCGTTGCTCAGCACGCCCGGGCGTCGGAGCGGCACCTCGGCGGCGAGCGCCGTCACGAACAGCTTCGTGTCGGAGTACGAGTTCGTCTCCGAAGCGCCGGTCCAGTCGACGGTGTCCAGGCGCGGACGGCCGCCCCGGTGCATCCCGCTGCTCAGGTACACGTGCCGCCCCGGCGAGCGGAGCAACGCGGTGAACAGGTAGGGCGCCACGACGTTGACGGGCACCAGGGAACGGCCGGAGATCACCCCGGCGTTGTGCACGACGGCGTCGAGCGGGGTGCCGGCGTCGAGTTCCCGGGCGGTGGCGATCACGGCGTCGCGGTCCGCCAGGTCGGCGACGACGAGTTCGGCGCCGCGCTCCACCAGGTCGGCGACCGCCTCGGCGCGGGCTGGGTTGCGCGCGTGGACGACGACGTCGTGTCCGCTGCGGAGCAGCGAGTCGGCGGTTCCCCGCCCGAGGCCGTCGGTGGATCCGGTGACGAGGATGCGTGCCATCCGCCCATCATGCGCCCGACGGCTGCGGCGGGTCCGGCAGGTGGACCGGGAACGAGCGGACGGGAGGCACGGTGCGGGCCCGCCACGGGCCTCCCGGCTGTTCACGGGCCGGCCACAGGGCCGCGGTACGGTCGCTGCATGAGCAGCTTCCTCGAGCCGATCGACGCCGTCGGCGTCGGTGACGCGACGATCGTGCCGGACGCCACGCGACCGGTCGCGGCGGTCGTCACGGGCGACGACGTGCGGTGGGTGACGTGGCCGGACGCCCCGTTGCCGGACGGTGCGGTCGACGAGGTCGGGGTCCTCGCGACCGACGGGGGCGCCTGGGTCGTCTACGGATCGCTCGAGGAAGTGGGCGACGACCTCGACGAGATGTCCCGGACCGCCGTGCACGTCACGCCGACCGGGGTGACGTGCACGGTCGACCTCGGTGATCGACGCGTGCTCGGGGCGGACGTCGAGGGGCTGTGGATCGGCGACCCGCGTGACGCGTCGATGTGGATGGGAGAGGACGAGGACTCCGAGCACGAGGGCCTCGAGGATTCGGAGGACGATGACGGGGAATCGGACGACCCGCTCGACGGCGTCGACCCGGAGACCCTGCCGTGGGCGCCGTCGGAGCCGTTCTGGCCGTCGCCGGAGGAGTGGGCCGCGACGCTGGCGGCCGGCGAGGAGCCGGAGGACGACGACCCCGAGCTGCTGGACGACGACGACGCGGACGATGACGGCCCCCGCTACTCCTGGAGTGCCGGATCCGACGCCGACGACGACGAGGACGACTTCCCTCGTCGGTCGGGAGCACCGGCCGTTCCCGCGCCACCCCTGCCGACGCCGCCGACCGAACTCGTGCTCGTGCGGACCGACGGCGGCCGGACGACGATCGCCGTCGACCACCTGGTCGAGGACGTCCGCCGCACCGGCTCGGTCCTCACCATCCGGTACGCACCGACCGGTCCGCGACTGGAGCCCGACGCGTCCGTGTTCCGGAACGTCGTCTACGTCTCCCGCGAGGTCGACCTCGACGTGACCGGCGGCCTACCCGCCACCGTGACCACGGGGGACCTGCCGTCCCGCCCCGCGATCGACGAGGACGAGACGTCGTGGGAGGACGAACAGGACCGACAGGAAACGGCCCTCGCACCGTGGACGGAGCGGTTCGACCTGACCGACGTCGAGGGCGCGCGCTGGCCGCTGCACGACCTGGACGCTGCCGCACGGGAGCGCGCGGTCGCGGACCTCGTGGGCGTGTTCGAGGCACTCGACCAGCCCGACATCCGGTGGACCCGCGACCACCCCGCGCTCCACCGGTCGGCGAGTGCCTACCGGGCCGTCGAGGTCACCGTCGAGGGGGAGTGGCCCGCGACCGAAGTCGTGGTGTCGTTCGAGCACAGCGCCGTGCCGTACCTGCGGCTCCGTCGGCGCTACCGGGTGTTCGACGATGCCGGGCACGTGCAGGACTGGCCGTACGTCGGCGTGCACCTGGACGAGGACATCGACAGCGGGCACATCGCCGACCGGTCGGACGCGGTGGACGGGGTGCTCGACATCTGAGGGGTGCTGCACTGCCGGTCAGTGCCGCATCAGACCTCGACGACGGCCCGCAGCTCGAGCGCCACGGCGTTCAGGTCCTCGATCAACCCGTCCGCCCGGTCGGCGTACTCCGGAGCAGGTGCCCCCGCATCACGCCCCTTGCCGTTCGGCCACGGTGCCCGCACCGGCGCGGCGACCGTCAGCAGGTCGTCACGGTCCCAGCCGTGCTCGAGCAGCCCACGCGCATGGTCCACACGCTCCTGCACCCGCGCGACGTGGGGATCGCCGTGCTCGGTGAGGAAGGCGACGAGCCGGTCGCCGCGGACCACGTACCGCCGGAGCTGGTCGCGTCGGTTCCGCTCGTCGTACCGGCCGCCGTGCAGCAGGTGTCGGCGCAGCCATCCCATGCCCCGATGATCCCACCGCACACCGCGGCCCGATGGTCCTGTACGTTTCCTGTGTAGACATCCCCCTGACCAGAGAGGACGCGGCGCCATGAGTGACGGCACGCCCCAGTACAACCAGCAGAACCCGAACCCCTACGCAGCCGGCGGGCAGCCCTACGGCGCTCCGATGCAGCCGTCGTCCGACCGCTTCAACGTCATGGCGATCGTCGGGTTCGTCCTGGCCTTCGTGGTGAACATCGCCGGCCTCGTGGTGTCCATCATCGCGCTCTCGCAGATCAAGAAGACCGGGGAGCGCGGCCGCGGCCTGGCTCTCGCCGGCATCATCATCAGCGCCCTGTCGCTCGTGTTCGGCATCATCTGGATCATCTTCCTGTTCGCCGTCGTCGCGACCGGCTCCACGAGCGGGTACTGACACCCACCAGCACCAGACCGGAGGCCCGTGGCAGCTCGCCACGGGCCTCCCGTTCGTCCGGTGTCGGCTCTGACCGCGGCCTCAGCCGATGACGCCGGTGTGCTCCAGCACGATGTTCAGACCGATCAGGATCAGGACGACACCACCCGCGATCTCCGCCGGCTTGCCGAAGCGGGCACCGACACGGCGACCGACCAGGACCCCGACGAACGACAGCACCGCGGTCGTGATCCCGATGAGCAGCACCGCGCCGCCGATCGAGACGGGCAGGAACGCCAGGGTGACGCCGACCGCCAGGGCGTCGATGCTGGTCGCCACCGCCAGCACGAGGAGCTCGCGGATCGGCAGCCGATCGGTGTCCTGCTCGGTGTCCTCGTGCTTCGAGAAGGCCTCCCACAGCATCTTCCCGCCGATCAGCGCGAGCAGCCCGAACGCGACCCAGTGGTCGAAGGCCGCGATGTACTGCGCGAACGCCGACCCGAGCAGCCAGCCGAGCAACGGCATCACCGCCTGGAACACCCCGAACGTCAGCGCGATCACGATCGCGTGCCGCACGTCGAAGCGCTTCATGTGCAGGCCCTTGCCGAGGGCGACGGCGAAGGCGTCCGCGGAGACGCCGAGCGCGATGAGGAACAGGGCCCAGAAGGACATGGGGTGGCGCCTTTCGAGACGGTCGGATGGAGACTCCGACGTCTCAGGACCTGACGATCCTGGCACGGCCCGGGGCACGAAAAGGCCTGATCAGCGGGATTCGTCGGCCCGAATCCGCGGGTTGGTGGGCCCGGCCCGCCAACCCGGCCCACGTCGTCGACGTGACCAGGGACGGACTGGAGGCCCGTGGCGGGCACGGCCACGTGCCTCCAGGCCGGCAGTCAGTGCGTCAGGAACCGGCGGCCGCGTGCGCGGCGACCTGACTGGCCGTCAGTTCCGTGCCGTAGACGGCGGCGTACCGCATCGAGCCGGTGAAGTACGGGTTGTTCGTGGAACCCGGCCACCCGCTGACGACGTCGTAGCCGACGCGGAAGTACCCGGTGAAGTTCTCGGGGCTCTTGAAGGCCGTGTTCGACGCGACGAGCGTGCCGTCGACGTACAGGCGCATGCCGTTGGTGGGCGACATCGTGGCGACGGTGTGGTGCCAGGCACCGTCGTTGACAGCCGTCGGCGACGTGATGACCTGGGTGGCGCCGTTGTAGGTGCCGAACGCGAGCTGGCCGGTCGTGGTCAGGTAGAGCTTCCGGTCGTGCTGGCTCGACGCTCCGGTCTGGCTGCTGCCGAAGCCGATGAGCATGCCGCCGGCGACCGTCGTGCGGAACCAGACCTCCTCGCTGAAGGTCGTCGGGTTGGCGGACGAGCGCGGGGTGGAGACGTAGCTCGTGGACCCGTTGAGCGCGTAGGCGCTCCCGCTGTCACGCGGGCAGGCGTTCGGGCTCGGCGTGGTCGCGGTCATGGCGCCCTGGTAGGTGCCGTTCGCAGCACGACCCGACCAGTCGGTGGCCGTCCGCGAACCCGACGCCTCGGTCAGGCGGTAGGCGAACAGCGCGTTCGCGGTGTCCGCACCGACGGCGCCCGTGCAGGTGAAGTACGGGGCGGTCGCGGCCGTGTTCGCGCTGTTGGTCACGCGGGCGGTGTACGCCGAGCGGGTCGGGGCGAACTGGTTCAGCAGGACGACGACGGCCAGGGCGACCACGAGGAGGACGGCGACGACGCGACCGTCGCGCAGGCGGCGGAGGATCACGAGGGACGCACCGCCTCGACGCGGCCGACCGCCAGGCACGCCACGAGCGGCACGAGGCACACGGCGACCAGGGCGACCCAACCCAGGGGGTCGAGGTCGATGTTCGACATGAGCTGGTAGTGCCCGTTCTTCGTCAGCTCGTGGATGACGACCCGGCCCATCTCGCCGTCGACCAGGTGGACGCTGTTGCCGCCGTGGGCGTCGACGCGGACCGGGAAGATCCCCGACGAGATCACGGTGGCCTCGACGCCGGTCGGGCTCGAGGTGTTCGTGATCGTCGTCACGTTGACGAACGGCTTGAACACGAACGCCGCGTACGAGACGGTCAGGGCGCTGCCCGCGATCCGCAGGCATGTGCGGGTCACCCGGTCGGTGAACGCGCTGGTCAGGGTCAGGATGATCAGCGTGCCGATGAGCAGGATCGGGGCGGCGCGGAGCAGCCAGCCGATGCGCGGGACGAGGAGCGCGGGGGTGCCGATCACGTCGGCCTGGGTGAGCGTCCACGGGTCCGTCGCGCCGTTGACGTCACCGCGGGTGTGGATCCCGCCGTCCGCGTCGATCGAGACGATGCGGTGCGTGTAGACGACGTCCGGGTTGGCGGAGGTCTCGAACGAGACGATGTCGCCGACGCTGAGCGTGGCGACGTCCACCGGCAGGTCGAGCACGAGGGTGCCGACCGGGGCGGCTTCGCCCATCGAGGGGGTCTCGACGACGAACCAGCGCCCGCCGGCGGAGAGGAACAGGACGGCGGCGGTGAGCAGCAGGGCGGCGATCGCGGCGACCGACCAGGCGAGGACCGTCTCGGAGC